>JACPJE010000170.1 GCA_016187725.1 Candidatus Latescibacterota bacterium | reverse complement strand
GGGGCGTCTCCTCCTCCTGCAGCTGGTCGCCCGACGGGGAGAAGCTGGTCCTGGTGCGCCACGAGGAGGCCGACAAGTACGGCTCGCGCCAGGCCGACCTCTACGAGTACAATCTGAGCGTCGAGGAGCGCGGACTGGCCGGCGAAATCTTCTGGGGCCTGCCCGGCCTGCTCAGCGACTACGAGCGGCCCTCGCCCCGGCTCAGGCGCCTCAGCCGGGGGTTGCGCGCCCTGTACCCGGCCTATTCGCCGGACGGGCAGTGGATTGCCTTTGTGCACAACGGGGGCACCCACAACAACCTGGGGGTGATGCGCGCCGACGGCACCCAGGTCCGCTACCTCACCCATTTTGAAGATGGCACCCAGCTCTACACCCCCCAGTGGTCACCCGACGGCCAGTACCTGGCCTTCTCCATCGCCCGGCAGGGAGCGCGGGACCTCGCCCGGCTGCGGGTGGACCAGCCCG
Source organism: Candidatus Latescibacterota bacterium (assembly GCA_016187725.1). Lineage (GTDB taxonomy): Bacteria > Latescibacterota > UBA2968 > UBA8231 > UBA8231 > SICG01. The sequence goes on along the minus strand of JACPJE010000170.1, from coordinate 15,951 downwards.
AAGCGCTGGTCGAGGTGCTGGTGGCCACCGCGGGCACGGACCGCGATCCGGTCTGGAGTGCCGGCGGGGGGGAGCTGGTCTTCGCCTCTGACTTCACCGGCATCTTCAATCTCTACACCTATGATCTGCAAACCCAGGCCATCCGCCCCCTGACCGAGGTGCAGGGCGGGGCCTTCACGCCCACCTGCAGCCCGACCGGGGAGGTGGCCTTTGCCGCGTACGGGGCCCGGGGCTTCCAGATCCGCAAGGTGGGGGGCAAGCCCGGGGCAGCCCTGGTTCCGCCCGCAGCCCCCGCACCTGGGGCCACCCCAAAAGCAGCCCTGCTTCCCTCCCATCCCTATGGCATCGATTTTCTCAAGACCTCGCTGATCCCGCGCCTGCTGGTGGACAAGGGCCGCTTCAAGGGCGGGCTCTACCTCAGCTCGGGCGACGTGCTCAGCCGTCAGAATATCTTCGCCGGGGCGGCCTTTGCCCCGACCAACGGCGACCGCGACCTCTTTGCCCTGTACGAGTACCGGGGCTGGCGGCCCACTGCCTTTCTGGAATTCTACCACCAGCGGCGGAATTCGCCCCGGGCGGACACCACCGAGGACCAGGCGCTGATCACCACCGGCACCATCTTCAACCTCAACCAGTTCAATCTGGGGCTCAAGGGCGAGGCGGGCCGGCACGGCGAAGTGGCCCTCTCGTTGACCTACGACCGGTATGACGCCAGCATCGCCAGCCGCTACTTCGACGCCCAACGCATCGAGTGGGTGGAGCAGAAGCCCTTTGGCTACACCTACCTCCAGGGCTTTGACCTGGGCCTGAGTTATCGCTTCGAGGCCCTGGCCCGCCGGCGCGACCAGGAGATCAGCCCGCGCGGACGGCAGCTCTACCTCCGCTGCGACCGGATCTACAACTTCTTCATCAAGGGCTTCAGGGAAGGGGTGACCTTCATCGACGAGGACTACCTGCACCTCTTCTACAACCAGTTCACCCTCGACTGGAACGAGCATTTGCCCCTGCCCCTGGGCGCGGCCCTGGGCCTGCGCTTCTTCGGGGGCTGGATCGCCAGCGGCGAGGTGGACGACGAGGAACTGGTCAACAGCTTCTTCGACTATCACCTGGGCGGCATCCAGTACATGAAGGGCTACACCTTCTACAGTGTCGAGGGCCGCAAGGCGGCGATGGGCACGGCCACCCTGCGTTTTCCCATCCTGCCCGACCTGCGCCGCCGGGTCCTGCACCTGTACTTCGACAAGCTCTACGGGGCGGTGTACGGGGACCTGGGCAAGGCCTGGGACGGCAGACGCGGCGAATTGAACGCCGAATACGGCCGGCGGGGTCCCCTGCGCGACCTGGGGGCTCAGTTGCGCTGCGATCTGTTTTCTTATTACAGTATGCCCACCCGGGTGCAGGCCGACCTGGCCTACGGGATCGACGAGGTTGCGGGGAAGAGCCCGTGGAAATTCTACCTGACCGTGTTGTTCGGTTATCTGTGAGGAGAAGAGCGATGCACAGGACAGGGATGGCGGCGCTGGTCGCCGCAGTGCTCTTGAGCAAGGCCTGGGCCGGGGAAGGGCTGCTGCCCCCGGCCAACCCGGTGCTGCAGATCTGGCCGGCCCTGAGCGCGGCGAAGGACACCCCCAAGCCCAAGGGCATGACCTCGGTCCGCGCTAGGGCCGACGAGAAGTCCCCGCGCCGGGCCTTTTTGCTCTCGGCGCTGCTGCCCGGGGCCGGGGAGTTCTACGCCGGTGCCCCCAAGCGGGCCGTCGGCTTTGCCACTGTCGAGGCGGTGGCCCTGGGATTGTATTTCACCTGGAAGGGCAAAGGCGACGATATAGAGACAGAGTTCCGCGCGGTGGCCAATGACAGCTGGGACCCCGTGGCCTACCTGGAGTGGCGGACCTCTACCCGGGCCTCGCGCTTCTCCTCCATCACCCATGCCCTGCCCTGCAGCTCCGCGGTGGCCGGCGGTGGCGACATCAAGGCCAACCTGAAGGACTGCAGCGGCCGGGAGATCCAGCAGTACTACGAATTGATCGGCAAGTACAACCAGTACATCGCCGGCTGGGACGACGTGGTGCGGCGAGAAAGCGGCAGCCCGGTCCAGCCCACTGACATCGATTCGGTGGAGAGTTTCTCCTCCCAGAAGCGCCTGGCCTACGAGGTGCAGCGCGACGACAGCAACAAGAATCTCAAGCGGGCCAGCAGTATCCTGGGGCTGGTCCTGGTCAACCACGCGCTGAGTGCCATCGACGCGGCCCGCGCCGCCCGCCTCCGTGCCGGCGGCAAGGGGGCGGCCCTGGAGGAGCGGGTGCGCCTGACCCTGGTGCTGCCTCCCGAACGCCAGCGACCGGCCATGCTGGTGGCGTACAAGCCCTTCTATTGATGCCATGCGCCTTCTAGCCCTTTGCCTAGCCCTTTCGCTGCCCTCCTCCCTCCAGGCCCAGTCGCCGCGCCAGGCCTTCTGGCGCTCGCTGCTTTTGCCCGGGTGGGGCCAGCACTACGCCGGCGGCAGCGGCCTGCACTTCGCCGCGGTGGAGGCCGGGCTGTGGACCGGGTACCTGGGCCTGCGCGGGCTGGAGCAGGTGCGGCAGACCCACTATCGCAGCTATGCGGCCCAGCACGCCGGCGCCCATCCGGCGGGCAAGGACAGCGAATATTTCGACGATCTGGGCTTTTACCAGAGCCGGCTCCAGCACGACCAGTACGCCCTGTACCAGCAGGGACCTGCGGCGCAGCTCTATCCCGAAGGGCCCGGGTTTTCCTGGGAGTGGGACAGCGAAGCCGCCCGGCTGCAGTACCGCGAGCTGCGCAACGCCAGCGCCAGCGCCGGGCGCCAGGCCCTGTACACCACCGGCCTGGTGGTGGCCAACCGGGTGATCGCCGCGGTCCACGCCGCGCGCCTGGCCAGGAAAGGCAGGGTGAGCGCGCTGCCGGTGGAACTGAAGGTGGACCCTCTGCGGGGGCGCATCGCGCTGCAGCGGGCCTTATGGTAGCGCTGCTGGCCTGCCTGCTGCTGGTCCTCCCCTCCTGGGCGCAGGTCCCTTACTGCGGCACCCAGTACGCCAAGGATATCCCTGTCCCCCGCTCTCTTCCCGCCGCCAAGGCAGGGGCCATCCAGCAGCCGGCCCAGATCGAGGTGGGCACGCCACTCGTATTCTATTCGGCCCTCAGCATCCAGCCCCTGGTGCCGGCCACCTGCCGCTTTGTGGGCGAGCACTCCTACCTCTTTGTGGAGGACAGCCAATGGGCCGGGGCGGGCGGGCCGGTGGCTCAGCAGGATGTGGACACCCTGGGGGTGCTCTTTGAGCACAGTACCCCAGCAGATCCCCAGCGGGGCATCTACGCGCTGGCCGTGGAAGCCTTTGGCGAAGTGCCCGACATCGACGGAGACCCGCGTCTCTTCATCCTCCTCCTCGATATCAGCGAGCCGGGGTATATCGGGTTTTTCGATTCGAACCTAGCCACCCTGCCCCTGCCCGAGTACCGGCGGGACACCATCTACCTGGACGCCCCGGAGTTGCGCCGGCAGTCCTATCTGGCGCGGGGCACCCTGGCCCACGAGTTCCAGCACTTGATCCACTGGGGTCACGATCCAGATGAAGACCGCTGGGTGGACGAGGGTCTGGCCGGGTACGCGGAGGAGGTGGCCGGGTACCCCGAGGCCGACAAGGACGCGGTGCCGGCCTTCCTCAAAACCCCCGAGGCGGGCCTGCTCTGGAGTGACCAGCCCCAGGCTTATAACTACGGCGGCACCTATCTGTTCATGTCCTACCTGGCCCAGCGCCAGGGCAAGGCATTCATCCGGCAACTGGTGGCCCAGCCGCGCAACGGAACCTTCGGGGTGGATGAGGCCTTTGGGAGTCAGGGGCTGGATGGGGACTTTCTCAGGGCCTGGGGCGGCTGGGTGGTGGGCAATTACGCCACCGCGGACGCCCGCTACGGGTACTCGGCTCTCAAGGGCCGGCGGGTCCGGGTCCAGCCGGTGCGCGACTTGCCCATAGAAGAGATAGAGGGCCAGGTAGGTGGGCGGTGGGGCGCCCAGTACGTCTCCTTCCCCGAAGCGGGAAACGTCGAGATCGATTTCAGCACCGAGGGCCGGTTCCAGGTATGGGCCTATGCCTGGCAGGGCGGCCAGGGCCAATTGCAGGAGGTGGGCTTGGACGAGACCGGGCAGGGGGTCTTTGCCGCCGAAGGGGTGGACAGCCTGGCGGTGATCGCAGGCCGCAGCGGGGCCCAGGGCCGCTCCTTCCTGCTTTCGGCGAGTTACTTCATCCCCACCCTGGTGGCAGAGCTGGTAGCTTCACCGCGGCAGTTGCAGTTGGGAGCGGGATATCCCAATCCCTTCAACGGATCGGCGCAGATCCCCTTCTCCCTGGTCGCGGAGACTGAGGTGGAACTGGCGGTGTACAACAGCCTGGGACAGCGCCTGCGCCTGCTGCAGGAGGGCAGGGTTATGCCTGGGGCGCACCAGGTGGCCTGGGACGGGCGGGACCAGACCGGCGCCCAGGCGGGGAGCGGGACCTACACGGTGGTGTTGCAGGCCGGCCAGGTGCGGCTGAGCCGCCGGTTGAGCCTGGTCAAATAGGACTGATCAAATCAGGAGGGAGAGATGTACAAACTCGAAGGCAAGGTGGCGCTGGTCACCGGCGCCGGCGGAGAAAAGGGCATCGGCCGGGCCATTGCCCTGCGGCTGGCGGCCGAGGGGGCCGAGTTGGTGGTCAACGACGTGGTGGAGAACCCCTATCCGGGCAATCCCAGCGGCTGGCAGGGACTGCCCTCGCTGGTGCGCCAGATCGAAGGATTGGGACGCCAGGTGCTGAGCGTGGTGGCGGACGTGAGTGTGGCCGCCCAGGTGGAGGCGATGGTGCAGCGGGGAGTGGAGCGCTTCGGGCGCCTCGACATCCTGGTGGCCAATGCCGGCTCGCGCCCAGGGCGCGACCGGGTGCCGATAGTGGAACTGGAGGAGGAGGACTGGGATGCGGTGCAGCGGATCAACGGCAAAGGGACTTACCTGTGTTGTCGGGCCGCGGCCCGACAGCTGATCGCGCAGGGGCAGGGGGGCAAGATCATCACCCTCTCTTCCAGCGCCGGCAAGGTGGGTATGGCCCGCTTTGGGGCGTACTGCGCCTCCAAGTTCGCAGTGGTCGGCCTGACCCAGTGCCTGGCTCTGGAGCTGGCCCCGCATCACATCAATGTCAATGCCATCTGCCCGGACACGGTGGACACGGAGCGCACCGCGTACATCGCCGCCATCCTGGCGCCCCAGGGGGTGAAGGGGGAGGAATACCACCGCGAGATGGTGCGGCGGAAGGCCGAGGCCATTCCGCTGGGGCGGGTGCCCACCACCGAGGACATCGCCCGCACTGCAGCCTTCCTGGCTTCGGCGGAGTCTGACTTTCTGACGGGCCTGGCCATCAGCGTGTCAGGCGGGTTGGTGATGCACTAGCGGGGGCGTCGGGGAACGACCCTTACGGCCTTTCCCCAGGCGCGTCCCGCAGCACCCCAACGTATGGGGTGCGGTGGGACTTTCGCTGCCCTCCCCCAAGACCCTTCCCCCGCAACGCCATCTATATGGCGTTGCGCCACGCGGACTTCCCTGCCCAGCCTCTCCCCGGGAGACACCTTCAGCGCACACCCGACCCGCCCAACCACGCAGGCTACCGTGTCCCAATGCTCCCTGGGAAAACCCTCTGGGGCCAACCCCCGCCGCCCAAGTTGACACCAGACCGACCAGGTGGCTTTATATACTGCGCCAAAAAGGAGGGTGTCCATGGTCCATACTCTCACTTCTGCTGAACGATCCACCTTCGACGACCAGGGTTATCTGATCCTCCGCCAGGTTTTCAGTCCCCACCGTGTCCAGGCGCTGCGCGAGGCAGTGGAGGGCCTGGTGGAGCGGGCGCTGGCCGGCCAGTGCGAGATCCGCTGGATAGACCGGGAAGGCCGCGTGCCCGAACGGATCAGCCATCTGCTCCATCCCGACAAATTCGATCCGGCGTACGCCCAGTGGCTGGACCAGGACCTGGCCCCGCACCTCGAAGGCCTGGTCGGGCCGGTCCGCCACAGCCTCTTCGGCATGCTGGCCGGCGGCGGGGGCAAACCCTACCGCCAGGCCTGGCACCGCGACCTGGGTAAACCCGGCGACCCCGACGAAGAGGGATTCCTCCGGCGCTTTCACGGCCGCTCGGTGCAGTTCAACGCGCCCCTGCTGCCCGGGGATCGCTTCCTCAACATCGTCCCGGCCAGCCATCTGCGCGCCTCCACCCCCGCTGAGATCGAGGCGGCCGGGGCCGGGGAGCAGGCGAACATGCCCGGTGTCCTGGTGGTCGAAGTCGAGCCGGGCGATATCGTCTATTACAACGCCAATCTCTGGCACCGCGGCTGGAACCCAGAAGGGGCCATGCGCTGGAGCCTGCACTGCGCCTTCTGGCGGGCAGAATACCCGGTGATGCGGCACGAGCACGGGCAGCGCGAGGCCCTGCTCACCCCCGGGCACCTGGAGCGTTTTCCCGGACAGGCCCGCCAGTATCTGCAGCGCTACCTCGACCGCTATCCCGAGGGGCCGGCGCCCAGCTGTCTGGAGATCTGCCAGTGAGGGTCGGGCGCCCCGGCCCGCGGCTGAGCGCCGAATCACCCTTCCTCCATCCACTCCCAGCCCGGGCTGTTGATATGCCGATGCCCGCCGCAGCGCCCCGCACCTACACGGTGCGCGCCTTTGCCCTCGGCGCGCTGCTGGCCGGATTCCTGGCCTTTGCCTGTCCGTACACGGTGCTGGTACACCACGCCGCGGGCATGGACGCCGATTTCATCACCGCCGGGGCGGTTTTCCTCTTCTTCCTGGCCACCGGGGCGGGCAATGCCCTGCTCGGGCGAGTGCGGCCGGCCTGGGGCCTGGGGCGGGAGGAACTGGTGGTGGTCTACACCATGATGGTGGTGGCCTCGGCCATCCCCACCTGGGGGCTGATGGCCAACCTGCTGCCCGTCCTTCCCGGCGCCTACTACTACGCCACCCCAGAAAACAACTGGGCCCAGCTGATCCAGCCCCACATCCCCGAGTGGCTGGTGCCACAAGATCCCCTGGCGATCAAGCAGTTCTACGAGGGCGCCCCGGCCGGCGAGCCCATCCCCTGGCAGGCCTGGGCCCTGCCCCTGGCCGCCTGGACCGTGCTGGTGCTGGCGGTGTACGCGGTGATGGTGAGCCTGATGGCCATCATCCGCCGCCAGTGGGTGGAGCACGAGCGGCTGGTCTTTCCGCTCACCCAGCTGCCCCTGGAGATGCTGCGCCCCACCGAACCGGGCCGCGCCCTGGCCCCCTTCTTCCGCAGCCCCCTGATGTGGGCGGGCTTCGCCCTGCCTTTCCTGCTGCTGAGCACCCACGGGCTGCATTACTACTTCGCCTACGTGCCGGCGGCGCAGATCTACGGCCAGTTGTTCCTGTTCCGCAACACCACCCTGCTGCGGCTCTTTCTCAGTTTTCCGGTCATCGGGTTCACCTATTTCATCAACCTCGACATCGCCTTCAGCCTGTGGTTCTTCCACTTGGTGGCCAGGCTGCAGTCGGGCCTCTTCGGCCTGGTGGGCTTCGAGATCCCCGGACATAGCGAGACCTTTGCCGGCGACGGCAACTCGCCGGCAGTCGCCTCCCAGGGGATGGGTTCGATGGCGGTGCTGGTCGCCTTCTGCCTGTACAACGCCAGGCACCACCTGGCCCTGGTCTGCCGCAAGGCCTGGGGCCGGGCGCCGGAGGTGGACGACCGCAGCGAGCCGCTGCCCTATCGCGCCGCGGTGTGGGCCCTGCTGGGGGGCCTGGCGGCGATTGCCCTCTGGCTCTGGGCCAGCGGCATGCCCATCGGGGCGGTGCCTTTCTTCCTGGCCGCCGCCTTCGTGGTCTTCTTCGGGCTGGCCCGCATCGTCGCCGAGGGCGGGGTGGGCTTCTGCCGGGCCCAGATGGTGGCCCCGGTCTTCACCGCGTACGGGCTGGGCAGCCAGCTCCTGGGGCCTGCCGGACTGACCAGCCTGGGGCTGACCTATACCTGGGCGGTGGACATCCGCACCACGGTGATGGCCTCGGCGATCAACGGCATGAAGCTGGCCGACGCGGTGGGGATAGGGCGGACCCGGCCGCTGCTGCTGGCCATCGGCCTGGCCGCGATCATCGCCCTGGCGACCTCCGCGGCGACCACCCTGTGGCTGGCGTACACCTACGGGGGGATCAACCTCCAGGGCTGGTTCTTCGGCGGGATGCCCAACACCGTGTTCGGCTTTGTGGCCGACAAGATCAACAACCCGCTCGACGCGCGGGTGACCGGGCCCCGGTGGGCCTTCACCGGCATCGGAGCCCTGGCCATGGGGCTGCTGATGTACGCCCGGCAGCGCCTGCCGGGCTGGCCCCTGCACTATCTGGGCCTGCCCATCGGCGACACCTGGGTGATGAGCTGGGTGTGGTTCAGCATCCTCCTGGGCTGGCTCTTCAAGCTGTGTATCCTCAAGTACGGAGGCCTGCGCGCCTATAGGGCCGGCCGGCCTTTCTTCCTGGGCCTGATCATCGGGCAGATCAGCTGCGCCGGGTTCTGGATGATCGTCGACGCCTGCACCGGCGCGGTGGGCAACTACATCCAGATCGGGGTGCCTTGAGGCAGCGCGTTCCTTGCTGCGGTGTCAGCGCGGTGGCGCAGGCAGCGAAGCCGCAAAGGGCCACTTCGAGATGCTGCGCGACCAGGCCAGGAAACTGAGCGCGCCCAGGGCCAGGGCTGCCAGACTGAACAGGATGATCAGCGGATCGAGGGTCAGGTAGATGAAGGCCCAGCCGGTCAGCGCGACCAGGCTCGGCAGCGGATAGAGCCAGATGCGGTACGGGCGCTCCAGCTCCGGCGCGTTTCTCCGCAGCAGGGCCACGGCAAAGATCTGGCCGGCGAACTGCACGATGATCCGGGTGGCGATCAGCACGTCGATGACCACGCCCAGCGAGAAGAAGCTGCAGAGGATGGCGAGGGCCCCGATCACCAGCACCGAGACGTGGGGGAAGTGGTGCCGCGGATGCAGGCGGCTGAAAAGGGCGAAGAAGTACCCGTCGCGCGCCGCGGCAAAGGGGATGCGCGAATAGCCCAAGAGCAGCGCGAAACAGGACCCCAGCGCCGTCCACAGGATCATCAGGGTCAGCACCGCCGCCACCTCCTCCCCGTAGACCTGCTCCATCATCAGCGACACGATGAACTGCGCGGCCTGGTTGCCCTCGGCGGAGACGAACTGGCGCCACGGGACGGTGCCGATGATCGAAAGGTTGATGGCGACGTAGATCGCCGCGACGGCGATCACGCTGACGATGATCGAGCGCGGAATGGTCCTGCCCGGATCTCTGGTCTCGTCGCCGATATAGCAGATGTCGTAGTAGCCCAGATAATCGTAGACACCGATCCGCGAAGCCGCGCCGAGCCCAAACAAAAACCCCGTCGAAAAATTGAACGCGCCGGCAGGGAAGTCAAAGGCAATCTCTGGATCGAAGTGCATCGCCCCGGTGGCGATGACCGCCCCGGTGGTGAGCAAGGTGCCGATCCACAGGCTGATGGTGACCTTGCCCAGGTGGGTGATCCGGCGGTAGAGCAGAATGATGTTGACCAGGCCGACGGCGACGACCACGAGTCCGGTGGGCGCGTCTTTCCAGAGATAGCTGAGGTATTGCGCAAAGCCGATGTAGCCCGAAGCGATCTCGAAGGGCCCGCTGACGATGAACTGCCAGATGAACAGAAAGGCCATCAGCCGCCCAAAGGTCTCGCGCCCGAAGCCTTCGCGCAGGTAGACGTAGCTGCCCCCCGAACCGGGCATCGCCGCGCCCAATTCGCTCCAGACCATCCCGTCCGGGATGACGATCAGCAGCGCCACCAACCAGCCCAGCATGGCCTGCGGTCCGCCCAGCGCTGACATCAGCAGCGGAATGGTCAGGAAGGGGCCGATACCGATCATGTTGGACATGTTCAGGGCCGTGGCCTGCAGGGTCCCGAAATGCCGGATCAGGTGTGGAGTGCCGCCAGGGGTTTTTTCGTCGTCCATTGTCCGGTCCAGCAGTGGGGGGAATTCGGCTGGACCAATATGGAGCGGCCAGATGCGGGCGTCAACGGCGGCGCCCAAAGGGCCGCGTGGCAGGGGCAGTGGGGCCGGATACAGATCGGGGAAGGGATCAGGCGGCGATGGCCGTCTGCAGATCTTCGGGAACCGGCGGGGTGGTCGGCCCGTAGGCCAGTTGAGCTTCGGCCTGATCCAGGAAATCGGCTGCGGTGGAGAAGAAATCGGCGATGCCTTCGTGCAGGAGTTCGCCCACCGCCGCCAGGTCTTCCTCCCCCAACCCCAACTGGCCCTTCAGGTCCTGGAGGAAGGCGCCGACCCCGTCCTGCAGGGCTTGTTCGGTCCGGGCCAGCAGCTGGTCCACCTGGTCGAAGAAGTCCTGGGTGTCTCCAGAGGAGCGCAGACTGAGGGTCTTGGAGACCTCCAGGTAGTTGCTCAGGGTGCTCTCGTCCTGGCCGGCCAGGGTCTGGGTCTGGCGCGAGAACTGCTGCAGGAAGGAAATCTTCAACGAGAAGTCCAGCGCAAAGGCGCGGCCCACGCTGCGGCTGGTCTGGCGCAACTTCTCGCCCGTGGCTGGACTGAGCTGGCCGGCCAGCTGGTCGGATTGCTGGGTGAAGGTGCGGACCTGGAAGGTGCGCACCTCCCTGAAGGCGCTGGCGATCACCGCCCGCCGGCTGCCCGGTTCCAGGGCGCCGGAGCGCTGCAGCAGGGCCGGTTCGGGCCTGGGTGCTTCAGGAGGGGGCAGTTGCGGCCCGGGCAGGGAATTTTCGCTGGCGCTGACCGACGAGGAAAGGGAGAAGCCCAGGTCCAGCTGGTAGCGGTAAAAAAAGGATTCGAGCACCTGAGGAAAGGACGCCAGCTCCGGCATGGCCTCCTCGGACAGCACTGGGCCCTCTGGCGCGGCCTTGGCGGCCTTGGCGGCCGGTGCGGCCTTGACCTCTGCCGCGCCCTGCTGGGTCAGGCTGGCGCCCAGCACCGGGGGCAGAGGAGGGAAGGGAGTGCTCAGGGTGTCGATCATGGTTGAAATTCTTCGGCTGCAAATATATGAGTTGGCCTTATTCCTATCGGCAGGCGGGAGGGGCAACTTTAACCCCCCGGGCCATTCGCAGGGCGGCTTGCCGGGCGGTTCGTCAGGCGGAAAAACGCAGGGCGCCGGCGCGATGCAACTGGTCCTGGCAGGCCAGTTCCCGGCAGTAGGCGCTGAGGGGCCGGCCGGTGCAGGGGTGGCACAGATCCGGGGCGATCTCGCACAGGGGGGCCAGCACAAAACAGCGCTCGAGCATGCGGGGGTGAGGCAACTGGAGGGTGGCGGTGGCGGCGGTGCGCTGGCCGTGCAACAACAGATCCAGGTCCAGGGTGCGGGGCCCCCAGTGGATCTGGCGCTGGCGCTGGTGGCGGGCCTCGATCTCTTGCAGGCCCTGGAGCAGTTCCTCCGGGGAGAGGGTGGTCCTGAGGGCAGCAGCGGCGTTGAGGAAGAAGGGCTGGTCAGGGTAGCCGACCGGAGCGGTTTCGTACACCGAGGAGGTTCTTTCCACCTCCACTCCGGCCAGGGCGGCCAGGGCGGCCAGGCCCGATTCCAGGTAGGCCTGGCGGTCGCCCAGGTTGGAGCCCAGGGCGACAAAGGCGAATTCATTCATAGGCGCGCTGCAATTCCACCTCGATGCCGTCGAAATGAGCAGCCACCGGGGGATGGGGTTTGCGCACCCGCACGGTCAGCTGGACCGGGGCGAAGGCCCGGCCCACGGCCTGGGCGATGTGTTCGGCCAGGGCCTCCACCAGCTTGAAGCGCCGGCGGGTGACCACCTCTTCCACCAGTTGGTACACGCGCTGGTAGTCGAGGGTGTCCTCCACCCGGTCGCTCTGCCCGGCGGCGGAGAAATCGCCGCGCAATTCGAGATCGACCTCAAAGCGCTGGCCCAGCTCCCCTTCCTGGGGAAAGAGGCCGTGGTAGGCGAAGAAGCGCATGTTGCGCAGGCGCAATACGTCTGGACTCATGGCGGAGGATAGTTTACCCGGCCGGCCCTTCCCTGTCAATTGCCTTGACAAGGGCAGGGGATTTTTCCATATTGCTCAACGGCAGATAAGAGCAGCAGACCACAGGAAGGTAAAGCCATGCTCCAGGCCAGAAGCATCACCCAGACCGGCAGACCCCAGTCCATGGACAGCGCCAGCGGTGCCAGCCAGCGCCAGCAGCAGGGGGCCCAGGCCGCCCAGCAGTCCCGCCGCCAGCAGACCCAGAACACCCAACGCAAGGTCGAGGTCCGCCAGCAGCGCGCCGACCAGAGCGAGCAGCGCGCCCAGGTGCGCGCCGGCCGTTCCCGGGAGGAGCAGCGCGAGTCCCGGCAGACTCAGGCGCGCCGCGACCAGGAGAAGACCACCAAGCAGGCCCAGACCCAGCAGTTGCGCCAGCAGCAGGGCCGCGGCGGGGTGGTGGATACCATCGCCTGATTCTGTTCTGCACCGATGCTCAGGCGCTGCTCCGGGAGGGGTGGCGCTATTTTTTTTGCCCCCTGGCCAGGGCCCGGTGGGCGATGTCGCGCCGGTAGTAGGCGCCATTGAAACGCACCATTCCCACCCCTTCGTACGTCCGGGCCACAGCGGCGGGAATGTCGTCCGCCAGGGCGGTGATGCCCAGGACCCGGCCCCCGGCCGTGACCAGGCGGCCTTCCCGAATGGCGGTGCCGGCATGGAAGGCCAGCAGCCCCGCCTCCCGCTCTAGTTTGTCGAGCCCGCCGATCTCAAAGCCATTTCTCACTGATCCGGGGTACCCACCAGAAGCCATGACCACGCATACGGCCGCCTGGGCGCTCATCTGGAGCGACACCTGGTCCAGGCGGTGGTCGCAGGCGGCCAGGAACACCTCCGCCAGGTCGGTCTGGAGCAGGGGGAGGAGCACCTGGGTCTCGGGGTCCCCGAAGCGGGCGTTGAACTCCACCACCTTGGGGCCCTGGGCGGTGAGCATCAGCCCACAGTAGAGCACCCCCTCGAAGGGGCAACCGCGCCGCTGCATCTCGGCCAGCACCGGACGGATGATGCGGACCTCGGCCTGAGCGACCAGCTCGGGGGTCATGGCCGGGGCCGGGGCATAGGCGCCCATGCCGCCGGTGTTGGGGCCGGTGTCGCCCTCGCCGATGGCCTTGTGGTCCTGGGCCGGCGTCAGGGTGCAGAAGTGTTCCCTGTCGCACAGGGCAAGGAGGGAGACCTCCTCCCCCTCCATGTATTCCTCGATTACCACCTCGGCGCCCGAGGTGCCGAAGATGCGCTGGTCCATGATCTGGGCGACGGCGCGCAGGGCCTCCTCCTCGCTCTGGGCCACCACGGCGCCCTTGCCGGCGGCCAGGCCACTGGCCTTGACCACGATGGGGGCGCCCTGTCGGCGCACGTACGCGGCGGCCTCGGCGCTGTGGGCAAAGGTGCGGTGGCTGGCGGTGGGCACGCCGATGGCGGCCATCAGCTCCTTGGCAAATGCCTTGCTGCTCTCGATGCGGGCGGCGGCGGCGGTAGGGCCAAAGATCCTCAAATCCTTCTCGCGGAAACAGTCCACGATGCCGGCGGCCAGGGGGTCGTCGGCGCCGACCACGGTCAGGTCCACGCCCTGGGCCAGGCGGCTGGGTGATGGGGGCGTCCACCCGGATGTCCACGCATTCGGCCAAGGCGGCGATCCCTGGGTTGCCGGGGGCGGCGCAGAGTTTGGCGACCTGCGGGCTCTGGGCCAGTTTCCAGACCAGGGCGTGTTCGCGCCCGCCCTTGCCGACCACCAGTACTTTCATGGGTTTCTCCTGTTGTGTTTCCCTGGGGTCAGGTCCGTGGGGTGCCTTTCCCAGGCGCTCCGGGAATGCCCCTCTGGCTTTTCCCCAGGCGCGTCCCGCCGCACACCAACGTATGGTGTGCGGCGCAAAAAGCGCGGTGCCTCCCAAAGACCCTTCCCCCGCAACGCCCCATACGTGGGGGCGTTGCGCCCTCGCGCGCTTCGCGCCGCTACCCGGCACCCCGCCACGCGGACTTCCCTTCCCTGCCACTCCCCGGGAAAAGCCGACGGGACATCCCCGTATCGCCTTGCCCACACCCCCAGATACGCTTCTGGGTCATCTCCCCACCACTGCATCAGGCCAGCGACTCAAACTTCCATTCCTCCAGCGGAATCATCGAAGCGGTGTCTACCTCCATGCCCACGCCCAGGCCGGGGCACTGGAGGGAGGTCAGGTCGATGCGGCCCTGGCGGATGGCTAGGGCCAGGGAAGAGCCCAGGGGCGCGTAGAGCGCGCCGTGGGTCCGGGCACATGCCTGCCGCTCTGATTCGGAGAGGTGATCCAGGCCGCGCACATAGTGGTGGCCGTTGCGCTCGGCGTGGGGGATACCCAGGGCGGCGAGTTGGGCCAGGTCTTGTTGTAAGGGCACCACCGGCAGGTTCATCAGATCCTCGCCGGTGAGAAAGAAGGGCCGGCCCTGAAGCGCGGAGAAGTGGTGGGCCAGGGCCTGGTTGGCCAGGGCTTTGATCAGGCCCTTGCAGTTCTTGGCCGAGACGCCCAGGTAGCCCAGGTCCACGGCGCGGCGGAAGGAATCCAGGTCGCCGTCCGACTCGTCGATGAGCAGGGGTTTGCGCGCACTGGTGGCGCGGATGCCCGGGGCCAGGGAGGGTTCCAGGGCTAGGCTGCGCTCCAGGGGCTGCTCGATGTACAGGGTGCTGGCCCAGAACCTGGCCAGGGAGGGGTCGGCCTCGATGCGGCGCACCAGTTCGAGGAAACCCTCCATCTCCTTGTACTGTTCGTTGCCGTCGAGGGAGAGGTGGTACTGAGTGCCCGTGGAGTCGAGCAGGGCGGCGATGGTGCACAGCCGCTCCAGGTCGGCCTCCAGCCTGCCGCTGACCTTGACCTTGAAGTAGGAGAGCTGCTGGACTTGCAGGTATTCCTCCAGGGACTGGGGCAGGCCGTCGGCCAGGCGTTCGGCGGAGGGGATCTCGGCGCTGCGGATGGGATCGGCCAGGCCCACGGTGTGGCGGATGTGCAGGGTGCCCAGGGGTTGTGGGGCGATGCACTGGGAGGGTTCGGCGCCGCGCAGTTCAGGGTGCAGCCGGCCCAGGTCCAGGCCCAGGGCATTGTTCCTGAGCAAAGCGTGGTAGCTCTGCCCGAGGGCCCTGCCCAGGCCGTCGATGAGGGCCCGCTCCATCAGCGAGGCGCCGTGGCCGCTGGTCAGGTGATTGAGGCCCTGCTGGTCGCCGGCATCCAAGAGGGTGGCGCTGGCTTCCTGCCAGAGCGCAAAAAAGGTGCGCGGCTGCCCGGAGAGTTCGGCGTACAGTTCAGCGGCCCGGCGCGCGGCCCAGAGCAGGTCGGCGACGTTGTCCTCGTAGCTCTTGGCCGGGTCCTTGTCGAACCACTTGGGCGGGAGGATGTCGGCGGCCACACCCGTGGCCCGCCCACCCCGCTCCAGCTCTAGTTCGGCCACCAGGTGCAGGATGGGCACGGAGGTGAGGGTGGCCACCCCGTATTTGAAGGGCATGCGGGTGCGCACGTTGCGCATGAAGAAGCGGGTCTGGCGGAGGGCGAGTCGGGGTGCGGATTCCATAGGGCCTCGGCGGGGGAGCACCAGATAGGATAGCCATCGGTTCCCTTCCCGGCAAGCCCGCGGAGAGAGCGCCCCTTGCGCCGATGAAGAGCAGGGCTTTTTCTTTTAGTCTAGACACCGAGCTCTCAGACGCCCTCGTGCAACACACTGATTGGTTCGTCAACTAAATTCGTTTACACTGGATGCAGCCCTTTCGCTGTCAGCTGAAGGTTCTGAGGTAAAGAAACTAAATTGACGAACCACTGATTGGTTCGTCAACTAAATTCGTTTACACTGGATGCAGCCCTTTCGCTGTCAGCTGAAGGTTCTGAGGTAAAGAAACTAAATTGACGAACCACT
>JACPJE010000169.1 GCA_016187725.1 Candidatus Latescibacterota bacterium | reverse complement strand
TGGTCCAGGCCCTGGCCGACGAGACTCCCGAAACCCTGCTGATCCGCCAGGCCCTGGACAATGACAAGTTCGGCCGCCGCCGCGGGGAGGTGGATCTGGCCCTGTCGGCCCTTGCCCCCCAGGTGGTGGTGTACGCGGGGCAGCGCAGCGCCGATCCGCGGGCCTGGCAGGTGCTCCACGAGAATTTGGACGCGTTCAAGGGGGCGGTGGAGCAGGATCTGCGGGCCAACCGCTACGAGATCGAAAGGCAGGTCCCCTACATCCACGTGCGGGGCAAAAAAGCCATTGTCACCACCCTCGACTCCGGACAGGTGGTAGACCGGGCCAGCGGGACGGCCAGGCCCTTCAGGTCGGAATGCCTGTGGTATTTTGCCAAGATCGAGGACAAATGGCTGGCCACCGGGGTGGTTCAGGCGTTCGGCGACGAGCTGCTGGTGCCGGCCTCAGGCGGGGGGGTCGAGGAGATCGCCGAGGTGCTGCGGGAGGAGGAGGAGGGGTGGGAACAGGGCAGCGCCGGCGGCCTGGCCGGCCTGTACGACGAAGACTTCATCATCATGGACGCCGTCGACCTGCTGCGCCCGGAGAAATGGGTGCTGCTGCTGGGGGCCACCGAAGAACTGGAGAAGTGGCTGGACAAACGCCTGCAGCGGACCCGCTACCAGCTGGATCGGCAGGTGGTGCATACCTATCTCAGTCCGGGGGGCAGGGAAGCCCTGGTCCTGACCCGGGAGCAGGTCAGGGCCACCTACGAGAGCGGTCCGGTTACCCACCAGCTGGACCGCTGGGTGCTGTGGACGCTGAGCCGGCGCAGCGGTTCCTGGAAGATCACCAGCGCGCTTTACCGCCTCGGGCTGCCCCAATAACCTCCCGCCCCTACCAGCCGGCGGTGGCGCGGTCTACCAGCTCTTCGACGACCATGTCGAGGGCCGAGGTCACGGCCCGGTTCCGGCCTTCGACCTCGCTCAACCCCGCCTCATAGGTCCCCCAACCCACCATCCCTTTGGCCTCCAGCACCTGGCTCGCGTCCTCGTTTTTCAGCAACTGGGCGTCCAGGGTCAGCTTGAAGCGGTACTGCTGGGTCTCTTCGGCGGCGGTGTAGGTGAAGGGGCGGTCTTCGACGGCGGTGATGCGCAGCTTGAGGGAGGCATCGGCGCTGCCTTCGTCCACCACCTGCAGGCGACCGTCGGCGGCAAAGGCGGAACTCAGGCGCTGGGTCAGCTCCTCGGCGATGCCCGCCACCGGGGTGTCGTTGGCAGCCAGGGGAATGGCCACGCTGCGGATGCCCCCGGCGATCCCCGAAGTGGCGGAGTAATGGGAGCAGCCGGCGGCATACAGAAGGGGGCCGAGCAGCAGAATCCCGAACGCTTTCATGGGCAGATCAAAAAAACCGGCCTGCAGAGCTGCAGGCCGGCGAGGACGACGAGCGGGACAAAAAGCTTATTCGGCGGTATCCGTCGGCCCGATGCCCGCCACCTTTTCCAGGGAGCCGGGCAGGTCGAGGATGAAGTTTTCCGGATCTACGTACCCTTTGCGGCCCATGCGCCGATCCTTGTAGAGCACCGCGTAGTGGAGATGGGGGCCGGTGGAGCGGCCGGTATTTCCCATGGTGGCGAGCTGCTGGCCGCGGTTCACCCGCTGGCCGGGCACCACCAGGATCTTCTCCAGGTGGCCGTATTCGGTCTGGTAGATCCCTTCTTTCTTATAGGTCTTGCCGCTTTCGTCGGTCACCTCGATGCCGTGGTCGATGACCACCAGATTGCCCAGGCCGGTATCGCGGTAGGCGTCGTTGACCGTGCCGTCGGCGGTGGCGTAGACCGGGGTGCCGGTGCGCCCGGCGAAATCCACCCCGCTGTGGAAGGCCGAACGGCCGGTGAAGGGATCGCTGCGGTAGCCGAAGCGGGAGGAGACCCAGCTGTGGTCGCTGGAGACCGGGGAGATGGTGGGGAAGTGTTTCCAGCCCTCCTCGCTCTCGCGGAACTTGTTCTCCAGCAGGGAGAAGCTCTCTTCCTGGATCTTGGCCTCCCGCTGCAGGCGCAGGATATTGGCGTTGAGGTCTTCGAGGACGGCCCGCTTGCGCGCCGGCAGCGCATAGGAGAACTGGGGCGACTCATCGGCGCCACCTGCCCCGGCCAGGCGTTCGTCCGCCGAGAGGGGTTCCATCTGGTGGTAGTTGCGCAGTTTCTCGTCGTCTTCCCTGAGGACGACCATGGTCTTCTCCAGCTGTGAAACTACCCCCCGGGTGTGTTCGACGCTGCGCAAAAGTTCACCGTTTTCGGCGCGCAGCTGGGCCAGATCCTCCTGGTGATCGGCCCGGGCATAGTACCCGGTGAAATAGTAGCCAAAGGCGCAGAGGAAGAGGAAGGCTACCATGCTGGCTATGGCCATGATGCGGGGGGTGAGGCGGTATTCCTGGACCTGGCCGTCGTTGGGGGGGATGAGGATGAAGATAAATCGTTTTCTGTGCATGATCGGGCTGACTCTCCTTGTTCAGGGCACCGGGCAAATACAAATAGACAATCCACCTGCCTGAGGCGGGTAGTGCCGGTGCGCTTCTCTGGTTTGTGCAGCAGGCTCCCGGATTTGCTCTGGCCGGGCCAGCCTACGAATTCCCAGGGCGCTGAGTATCCCTGGGACAGAGCGTTTGGCGAGGAGTTGGGAAAGGGATTGGCAGAGCGCCTGAGTGAGGTGGCGCTCCCGCTCCTCGCAGGTCAATTTGAATGCTGCCTCGGGTTTCCTCTGCACAGGGCGGGAGGAGGTGGGCAGCAGCCCGGACCTGCTCCCCGACGAAGAGGTATGCTCTGGGGAGCAGTGACAGGCAATTCGATTGAAAGGCAGGGGTTCCAGGGACCCCCCTGGCTGAACGAGGTAACAATCTAGCCAATGACCAGCCGAAAGTCAACACTAAATTTCCATCCCGGAGGATCTAGCGGTTGGGGATAGCGGGATGAGCAGGGCCCATATCAAGGGGTGAGAGGGAGTAAAACAGGAGGGTAAGGGCCATCGAAAAGAGGGGTAGGCAGGGGGGAATTCGCTGTTTTAGGCGTTCAAAACTATTGACGGGGCCCCTGGAAAATTCTTTACTTAGGGGCTGAGGTTCCTCTTAGGTGTCCCTTTTAAGGAATTTTTCCGATGCGTCTCTGGTCGAAAAGCGGGCTGTGCGCCCTCGCCTTCCTCGTGGGATCTTCCAGTATCCTCGAGGCACTGACTCCGGTCGGGCAGGAATTGAACACCTTGCTGACCATCGTCAAGAACATCCGCGACTATTATATAGAAGAGATATCTCCCGACACGCTGATGCACGCCGGGGTCAAGGGGCTCTTCTATACCCTCGACCCTTCCAGCGAATACACCTTCAGCCAGCAACAGAATACCGGGTGGAGGGACAGCTTTGAGACCTTCAGGCAGATCGCCTACGCGGTCAACGATTCCTCCCTCTATTCGACCACCCCGGACACCCTGGTCCGCTTTGGGATCGCCGGGATGCTGTCCATTCTGGACCCATATACTAACTTCATGGAAAACCAGAATTTGGACAACTTTATCATCCATACCCGGGGCAGTTATGGGGGCCTGGGTTTCCGCATCCAGGTGATCCAGCCAGACAGCGCCATCGCCGTCTGGTCCCTGCTCCACCAGGACACCCCGGCAGCCCGGGCCGGGGTCAGGTCCGGGGATCTCATCCTGGCCATCGACGACAGCACCACCAAATACCTGTCCGCCGGCGATGCAGCCGACCGAATGCGCGGTGAACCCGGCACCCCGGTGACCCTGACCTTGCAGCGGGCCGGCGCCCCCGAACCTTTTAAGGTGAGCATCATCCGCGAGGTGGTGCAGGTGCGCAGCGTGCCCTATTGCACCCTGTTTGCGGATTCTACGGGCTATGTCAAGCTCGAGGGCTTCCAGCAGAAGTGCAGCCAGGAGGTGCGCGAGGTCCTCGCCGATCTGCAGCAGCGGGGGATGAAGAGATTGATCTTTGACTTGCGGGGCAATGGGGGGGGGTATCTGCAGGAAGCGGTGTCGGTTGCCGAACTCTTCCTGGCGCCCCAGAAACTGGTGGTCTACACTGCCGGGCGCGCCATCGCCGATACCGCCCGGTACTTCACGGCGGCCAAGCCGCTGGTGCCGGACGAGCCGATGATCATCCTGGTGGACGGGGAATCGGCCAGCGCCTCCGAAATCGTCTCCGGGGCCATCCAGGACTGGGACCGCGGGCTGATCATGGGCATGCCCACGGTGGGCAAGGGGTCGGTGCAGCAGACCATCTCCATCAGCGAAAAGGCCGAACTCAAGCTGACCATCGCCGCCTACTTCACCCCCAGCGGCAGGTCTATCGACAAGCGCATGCGCAAGGACTCCACCCTGGTGGGGTCGCCGAACAAGGAATTCAAGACCCTGGCGCGGGGGCGCATCGTCCACGGCGGGGGGGGGATCGTGCCGGATATCTACATGGAGCCCATGGAACGGCGCCTGTGGGCCACGCCGCTCAACAGGCAACTGGCAGGGGGGGCCACCCTGAACAACAGGTTTTTCCACTTCGCCAGGCAGTACCCGGTCACCCATCCGGGGCTGACTCCGGATTTCCGCGCCGACGAGGAGACGGTGCAGGAGTTCCGGCAGTTCGCCGCCAAGCGGGGCTTTGAATACGTCAGCGAATACCAAAGCTGGATGCAGGACCTGGAAAAGAAGGCCGCTGAGGAGAAGCAGGCCGACAAGATCGCCCAGTCGCTCCAGACCCTGCGCGAGGAGATCGAGGACATCGAGGCGGACCACTGGAAGAACGACCAGGAAATGCTCGCCTGGAAACTCACCTACGATATCCTGGAAAAGGATTTTGGCCTGAAGGCCGCCGAGGCGTACCGGGTGTCGGTGGATCCCCAGGTGCTGCGTGCCCGCCAGGTCCTGGCCGATCCCAAGGCCTATGAAGAGTACTTCAAAAAGGTGGAGATCCTCCTGCCGCCGGATCCGAAACTGGCCACTGCAGCGCCGGATTCGGACTCGATGTCGGGAGAATGAAGGTCGATGGCTCAAGCTGGCCGGCGCCTGCCCGACTGGCTCAAGGTCAAGGCGCCCGGGAGCGCCAGCTATCTGGAACTCAAGCGCTTGATTGCCGGCCTGCAGCTCCACACCGTCTGCGAGAGCGCCCAGTGCCCCAATATCGGCGAGTGTTGGAACAGCCGCACCGCCACCTTCATGATCCTGGGAGACGTGTGCACCCGCAGCTGCGGGTTTTGCGCGGTCAAGACGGGCAGACCGCTCCCCCTCGACGAGGGGGAGCCGGAGCGGGTGGCCGAGGCCATCTCCCGGTTGAACCTGCGCCACGCGGTGATCACCTCGGTCAATCGCGATGAGCTGCCCGACGGGGGGGCCCGCATCTTCGCCCGGACCATCGAGGCGGTGCGCCGGCGCTGCCCGGGGACCAGGGTAGAGGTGCTCATCCCCGACTTCAAGGGCGACTGGGACGCGCTGGGGGTGGTGATGGCCGCCGGCCCCCACATCCTCAACCACAACATCGAGACCGTGCCCCGGCTCTATCCCCAGATGAGGCCCCAGGCCAAGTATGGGCGCTCCCTGGAGTTGCTGGAGCGGGCCCGTTCAATGAGTGAGGTGCCGGCCAAGTCGGGCATGATGCTGGGCGCCGGCGAGCAGGAGGAGGAGATCGCCCAGACCCTCGCGGATCTGGCCGGGGTGGGCTGCCAGATCCTCACCCTGGGCCAGTACCTGAGTCCTTCGCCGGCCCATGTCCCAGTGGCCAGATTTGTCCATCCCGACGAGTTTGCCCGCTGGCGCGGTTTTGCCCTGGACCTGGGGTTGATCCACGTGGAATCCGGGCCCCTGGTGCGCAGTTCCTATCACGCCGAATTCCAGGCCGGTGCCTCAGTCGCTTCCCTTTCCTCTCAGCTATAGGCGGTACGATGACTCTGGACAAAAAGAACATCGCCATCTATCTGCGGCGCAAGAAACTGCTGGTGGCCGGCGATCCGGTGCCAAACGTCACGCCGCTGGGCGACGGGTTGCAGCACCTGGTCTTCCAGGTGGCAGTGCCCAGACAGGAGTGGATCGTCAAGCAGGCCCTGGCCCGGGCCCAGGTCAAGGAGCGCTGGTGGCTCGACCGCCGGCGCATCTTCAACGAGAAGAACTGCCTGGAGATCCTGGCCCAGCTCTTCCCGGTGCTCATCCCCGAGGTGGTGCTGGAGGACCGCACGGATTTCATCCTGGTCACCACGGCCCAGCCGCGCGAGGCCGTGTTGTGGGAAGACGAATTGATGGGGGGCAAGATCGACCTGCAGATCGCCTCGCAGTGCGGCGAACTGCTGGCCACGGTGCACAACCAGACCGCCGACGACCGCGAGGTGAAGACCCTGTTCAAGGACACCAAACCCTTTGAGCAGCTGCGCATCGAGCCCTTCTATGGCCGCATCGCCCAGGTGTTTCCAGACCTGAAAAAACCCATCGAGGCCCAGATCAGGCAGTTGCTGAAAAACCGGTACACCCTGGTCCTGGGCGATCTGCGCCCGCGCAACGTCTACGTCAACAGCGGCCAGGTCTACCTGGTGGATTTTGTCGCGGCGCACTACGGCAATCCGGCCTTCGACCTGGCCTTGTACGCCAGCGACATGTGCCTCAAGGCCATGATCAACAGTCCTCAGAAGGCCGCGTACCTCGAAGGCATCAACATCTTCTGGAATTCCTACTTCCGGACCGCCGAATACGCCAAGAAGAAAGAGGTGGAGAAGAGCGCGGTGCGGGATCTCAGCTGCCTGCTGCTGAGTTCCATCGACGGGCGATTGCCAGCCGCAGGTCTGGACGAACACATGCGCGGGCTGGCCCGGCGCATCGCCCAGAACCTCCTGTTCACCGAACTGGACAGGATCGAAGAGATCACCGAGTTCGTCAACCGCACCCTGATCGACGGCTAGCCATGGGGCAGACCGCGGAACTGGGCCGGCGGGTCGAACTGGTTCCCATGGATCCGCATTTCCACGACATCACCCTCGCCCTCTACAGGCAGGCTTCGCCGGCCGGACCGGTCTACCTGGTCCACAGCTACAGCCGCCGCCCCGGGGCTGAGGATCGCCTGGACAGCATCGCCGGGGCCATGGCGGTCCTGGGCGGGATGGAACTGGCTGGTCCCCGCCTGCTGCGCTTTTCCTGCGGGGCCGACCACGAACTGGCCTGCAGACGGGTTTTTCTCGAGGCCTGCAAGCAGGGCCCCGGCCAGCCGGCAGCCCAGCGGCCCTTGACCTTCTTCGACAAAAAATCCAGCCATCAGATCGAGATTGCCGCCCTGGGGGGCGGGGAGTACCGGGTAGGGCTGGAAGGGGGGGATGCCAGCCGGGCCGCGGCAGTGGCGGCCGGCCTGGTCAAGCTGGGCCAGTTGCAGGCCCCGGCCCCGGACCAGGTGGCTTTTGCCTGCGGCCAGGCCCACGATGCCCTGGTGGGCCTGCTGCTGGTGCGGGCGGTCAATGTGCGGGCCACCCTGCGCGAACAGGAATTGCTGGCCGCGCGCGGGATGCTGGTGGCTCCCAGTGCCCAACAACAATGAGGGGGTGAGATGATCCAGGTAAAGCCGATGACCAGTCGTCAGCGCGTGCTAGCCGCCCTGCAGCGCCAGCCGGTGGATCGCACCCCGGTGTGCAACCCCACCTCAGTGGCCACCGTCGAACTGATGGACCTGGTGGACGCCCCCTTTCCCGAGGCCAACCGGGAACCCGAACTGATGGCCCGCCTGGCCGCCACCGGGTACACCGAGCTGGGCTTCGACAGCATCATGCCGGTCTTCAGCATCATCCAGGAATCCTCGGCCCTGGGCTGCAAGATCCAGTGGGAACAAAAAGATAACTGGCCAACGGTCAAGATGCGCGAACCCATCTGGGAGCAGCCCGAGGACATCGTGGTGCCCCCTGACCTGCTCAGCCATCCGGACACCCGCTGCGTGATCGAGGCGATCAAAATACTCCGGCGGGAGTACGGCGACGAGGTGGCCATCGTCGGCAAGACCATGGGGCCCTGGTCCCTGGGGTACCACGGTTTTGGCGTGGAGCCCTTCCTGCTGATGTCCCTGGACGACCCGGGCAAGACCAAAGAGTGCCTGGACCGCCTCAAGGAGGTGACCGTGGCCTTTGGCCTGGCGCAGATCGAGGCCGGCGCCGACGCCCTCACCTTGCCCGACCACGCCACCGGCGACCTGGTCAGCGGCGAGTACTACGCCCGGTACCTGCGCGATTTGCACATCGAATTCGCCCAGCGGCTGCCGGCTCCTATCATCCTCCACATCTGCGGGCGCACCGTGGACCGCATGGAGTACATCGCCCAGACCGGGATGGCCGCCTTTCACTTCGATTCCAAGAACAAGCCGGCCGAGTCCATGGAGATCGTGCGCAAGCGCATCTCCCTGGTGGGCAACCTCAACAATCCGGAGACCCTCTTCTCCAAGGGGCCGGCGGAGGTGCGCCAGGAGGTGTACCGCAACCTGGAGGCCGGGGTGGAGCTGGTGGGGCCCGAGTGCGCCATCCCCCTGCAGACCGCCATCGAGAATCTCAAGGAGATCCCCAAGGCCGTGCGCGATTGGCACCGCGAACAAGCGACCCGGAATTGATGGGCAGGACACCGTAGGGGCGCAGCGCGATGCGCCCTCCATATGCTTTCGAGGGATCACAGAACTACATGGCACAGTTGAGCGACATCCACAACGAATTCATCCGCCAGGAGATCGAGGAGTACATCGAGCGGCCCGACGAGCGGCAGCGCCTGATCGACAACTTCGCCAAGGCCAGGCCCTCCATGCAGGCCATCAGCGCGGCCCTCATCGAGGGGGAGCACGTCCTGGTCAACCAGCTCACCCGGGAGGCCCTCGACGCGGGGATCGAAGCTTTGGAGGTGATGGACGACGGGCTGATCGCGGGCATGGCGGTGGTGGGCATCAAGTTCCGCGAGAACATCATCTTTGTCCCCGAGGTACTGGCCTGCGCCCGGGCCATGAAGGCGGGCATGGTCCACATCGAGCCCATCCTCTCGGCTTCGGGCATTGAACCGCTGGGCAAGGTGGTAATGGGTACGGTCAAGGGCGATTTGCACGATATCGGCAAGAACCTGTGCATCATGATGCTGCGGGGCGCCGGTTTCGAGGTCATCGATCTGGGGGTGGACACCTCGCCCGACAAATTTATCGAGGCGGTGGAGGAAAACCAGGCCACCCTGCTGGGTATGTCGGCCCTGTTGACCACCACCATGCCCAATATGGGCAAGACCATCGAGGCCTTCATCGACGCGGACCTGCGCGACGAAGTCAAGATCATGGTGGGCGGGGCGCCGGTGACCCAGGACTTTGCCGACGACATGGGCGCCGACGGGTACGGCAAGGACGCCCTGGCCTGCGTGTCATTGGCCAAGCGCCTGTTGGGAGTCAAATAGTGACCCAGCCCATCGACCCCGAAGCCTTCAAGCAAAGGCTGGAGCGGATCAGCGAGATCTTTGCCGGCATGGTGGTCCACGCCGACGAGCAGGCCAAATACCGCTGCCCGTACAAGGATCGCCGCGACCAGTGCACCGCCCAGTTCGGCTGCCGCAACCAGCGCCCGGCCCGCGAGCCCGGAGGCCTGCAGGGCTGCGCCGCCCAGGACGGCCAGTTGGACTACCGCAGCGCCTGGGAAACCCTGGGTCCTGAAAAGGCCGCTGCCCTGCGCGACAAGCTCCGCCGCTGAAGGGGTTCCATGCCCCCTGCCTCGCCTGGCGATTCCCCGTCCTCCCGCCCCATCCAGACCCTTTTCGACCGCGCTGACCAGCTGGATCTGCGGGTGCCCACCTCCTGCGGCCGCAGCGGGCGCTGCCACGAGTGCATCGTCGAGGTGAAGGAGGGCCTGGAGAGCCTGAGCCCCCGCACCCCGGCCGAGGCCTTCCTGCGCGAGCCCTTCAGGCTGGCCTGCCAGGCGCAGGTGGTCGATGAGGGGACGGTCCTGCGTTTTGCCCCTCTGGCCCGCCGGCCCCAGATCCTGATGCCCGAGCAGGATGGGCCAATGGAACTGGACCCCCTGGTGAAAAGGGAGGGGGACGCGGTGGTCTACGCCGGGGAGGTGATCGACACCTACCGGGGGCGCCTGCTGGGGCTGGCGGTGGATCTGGGCACCACGACTTTGGTGTTTGAGCTGGTAGATCTGGAAAACGGCCAGGTCCTGGCGGCCAGCTCTTGCGAAAACCCCCAGCGTTTCGGGGGCAGCGACGTGATGAACCGCATCTCCTACGACGGGGGGCCCTTCCGGGGGGAACTGCACCAGGCCGTCATCAAGGCAGTCAATCGCCAGGCCCGCGAGTTGTGCCGGCAGCAGCGCTGCACCCGGCGGGAGATCTACGAACTGGTGGTGGCCGGCAACACCACCATGCGCGATCTTTTTTTTGGCCTGGACGTACAGGGCATCGGCCAGAAGCCCTACAAATCCCTGGTCGAGCACGAGTGGCGGGCCGGCAAGAGGCAGAGCACCTCGCAGCTGGCGGAGGCGCGGAGCCTGCACCTGCGCCTCCACCCCAGGGCCAGGGTCTACGGCCTGCCCCTGATCGCCAGCCATGTGGGGGGGGACACGGCCGCTGGACTGGTGGCCATCGATGCCCGGGCCCGGCGCGAACTGGTGATGCTGGTGGACGTGGGCACCAACACCGAGGTGGTGGTGGGCGACGGCCAACGCTGGGTGGCGGCCTCCTGCCCGGCGGGTCCGGCCTTCGAGGGGGGGTTGATCCAGTACGGGATGCCTGGGTACGAGGGAGCCATCGAGAGGGTGCGCTGGGTGGAAGGCCATTTTGAGTACCGCACCATCGGCGGGAAGGCGCCCGAGGGGATCTGCGGATCTGGGCTCATCGATCTCTTGGCCGAGCTGCGCCGGCACGGACGCATGACGCCCAAGGGGGTTTTCGCCGACAAGGCTTACTCCCTGGCCATCGCTCCCGAGATCACCTTCTCGCGCCAGGACGCCAGCCACCTGGCCCAGGCCAAGGCCGCCAACTACTGCGGCCAGTACATCGCGCTGCGCCATTTCGGGGCCTCTCCGGCCCAGGTGCAGCGGCTCTTCCTGGCCGGGGGCTTTGCCAATTATATCGACGTGGCCAATGCGGTGGAGATCGGCTTTTTGGCGCCGGTGCCCGCCGAGCGCATATTCAAGGTGGGCAATGCCGCGGCCCTGGGCGCTCGCCAGGTGCTGCTCTCCCGCCGCCAGCGCCAGGCCATCGAGGAGTTGGTGAAGACCGTCGAGCACGTGGAGTTGGAGACTACCCCGGACTTCTTCGAGATCTTTGTGGAGGGTTGCCAGTTCAAGCCCATGCCGGATACATTCTGAGGGAAAAGCGATGAAATCCTTTCTCGAAAGGTTGCAGGACCCCACCCCGATGATCTTCGACGGGGGCTTCGGCTCCGAACTCTTCGCCAGGGGCATCCGGCTGACCAACAGCGCCCTGGCCAACGAACTGCACCCCGAGGTGGTGGTGGCCATCCACGGGGATTTTATCGAAGCCGGGGCCGACGTCATCGAGACCAATACCTTCGTGGCCTCGCCCCTGCATCTGCAGATGGCCGAGCGGGACGCGGCAGCGGCCGAGCAATTGGTGCGGCTGGCGGTGCGCCATGCCCGCCAGGCCGTGGAGCGCAGCGGCAGGCAGGTGTACGTGGCCGGCTCCATCGGCCCTTCGCCGGGGGCCATCGAGGCCGACAGCGGCGGGGTGGATTTCGGCATCGCCGACAAGGCCGTGCGCGAAGCGCACCAGCGGGTGGTGGGGACGCTGGCCGAGGAGGGGGTGGACTTCTTCTGCATCGAGACCATGTTCTCGGCCAAGGAGGCGGCCATGGCCGCCGAGGCAGCGCGGCAGACCGGTCTGCCCATCGCCGTCAATCTCACCTACAAGTACACCCGCGACCGCAAGAGTGGCAGGGAGATCTACCGCACGGACTGGGGCCATTCGGCGGAGGATCTGCTGGAGATCCTGGCCGGCGGCGAATTCTCGGAAGGGGTGAACCTGCTCGACCACGTCCAGTTGCTGGGCCTCAACTGCGGGGCCGAACCCGAGCGGCCCGAACACACCGGCATGCCCTATGCCATCAACGGGGTGCGCCAGCTGCGCCAGGCCATGGAGGAGCGAGGTCTGGAGGCCAAGCGTTTCATGGCCTATCCCAACGCCGGCCTGCCCCGCCTGGACAAGGACCGCAAGACCACCCACTACCCCCATGCTCCCGAGGAGATGGCCGCCAAGGTCGGCGAATTGCTGGGGGAGGGGGCGTACCTGATCGGCGGCTGCTGCGGCACCACCCCGGCCCACATCCGGGCCTTGCGCGCCGCCATGGACCATTCATAGGCGCTAGGGGACATGCGCGCTCCAATCGCCGGCATCAAGCCCACCTGGCGCCACCTGTTGGCGGAGACAGGGGAGTTCGCCACCTGCGTGGAACTGGTGACCTCGCGCGGAATCATCACCGAGCGCAGCGGCCGGCGAGTGCTGGAACTGGCCCGGCTCCTGGCCCAGCACCCCCGGGTGCACGCCCTGAGCATCACGGACAATCCCGGCGGCAGCGCCATGCTCAGCGCCGACACCCTGGGCACGGACCTGCTGGCCAGGGGACAGGAGGTCATCATCCACCTCTCCTGCAAGGACTGGAACCGCAATGCCCTGCAGAGCCACGCCTGGCAACTGGCCAGCGAGGGATTCGACAATGTCCTGGCCTTGTCCGGGGACTTTCCCACCGGCGGATACCAGGGCCGGGCCAGCGGCGTGTTCGACATCGACTCGGTGGGGCTCTTGCGGATGTTCTCAGACCTGAACGCCGGCCTGCCCCTGGAGGCAGGGGGCCGGGGCATGGAGCGCACTCGTTTCTTTTCGGGCGCGGTGGTGAGCAACTTCAAGCGCCACGAACGCGAACTCATGCCGCAGTACTTCAAGCTGGCCAAAAAGATCGAGAATGGCGCGGCCTTCATCATCACCCAGATCGGGTACGACGCCCGCAAGCAGGACGAGCTGCTCAAGTACATGCGGCTGCGCGGCCTGCAGGTGCCGGTGCTGGCCAATGTGTACGTGCTCAGCCTGGCCGCGGCGCGCTATTTCCACGCCGGCCACATCCCCGGGGTGGTGGTCACCGACGAGCTGCTCGCCCTGGTCGAGAAGCAGGGGGCTGCGCCCGACCAGGGCAGGGCGTTTTTCCTGGAATTCGCCGCCAGGCAGTGCGCCGTGGCCAGGGGGCTGGGGTACCGCGGGGTCTATCTAGGGGGGCATCTGCGGTACGAGGACTACGACCGCCTCCTGGAACTGGCCGAGAGTTTCGGGGAGGGGGACTGGCGGGCCTTCGCCGGGGAGCTGCGCTTTAGTCAGCCCGGGGAGTTCTACTTTTTTGAGCCGGACCCGGGCACGGGCCTCAGTTCGACCCAGATCAACCGCGAATACCTGCGCTCGAAGAGCCCCGAAGCCCTGCGGGCGGCTCGCCGGGAACTGCCGCTGGGGTACCGGCTCAACAGTCTGGTGCACGACCGGGTCTTTGAGCCGGGGGCGGCCGGGTTCAGGGCGGGCCGGCGGATCTACCAGGCGCTCGAAGGGGCCGGCGAAGGGGTGCGCCGTGCCCTGCACGGGGTGGAGCAGGCCATCAAGATCGCCGCCTTTGACTGCCGGGACTGTGGGGACTGCTCCCTGCCGGAAATCACCTTTCTCTGCCCCGAATCGCAGTGCGCCAAAAACCAGCGCAATGGGCCTTGCGGCGGCACGCGCCAGGGCAAGTGCGAGGTGGGGGAGAAGGAGTGCATCTGGGCTTTGGCCTACCAGCGGCTCAAGGCCGAAGGGAAGGAGGAACAGATGCTGAATGGGCCGGTGGTGTTCAAGGACGGGGCCCTCCAGGGCACCAGCGCCTGGGCCAATGCCTTTTTGGGGCGGGACCACCGCGCCGAGGAGGGGGGCGTAGAATGAGGTTAGGGGAGCGAGAGTTCATCGCCATCGGCGAGAACATCCACACCACCCGGGTGGTGCTGCTCAAGGGCAAGCGGGTGGTCACTCTCCCCGAGGGGGGGGAAGCGCTGCGCTTTGCCGATTCCCAGGGACGGCTGCGCCTGTTGCCCATCCCCGAGAAGATCAAGGCCACCCAGGACTACCAGGAGGGGAGGGTGAAGCACCTCAAGGTCGCCTTGCAGGCCGCCATGGCCGGCGCTGAAGAGGGGGTGGAGTACCTGCGCTTCATGGTGCGGCGCCAGGAGGAGGCCGGCGCCGATTTTCTGGATCTCAACGTCGACGAGGTCTCCCTGCGCTACGAGGAGCAGCGGCAGGCCATGCAGTGGCTGGTGCGCGCGGTCAGACAGATGAGCGCCTTGCCCCTGGCCGTGGACTCCTCGCGCGTCGAGACCCTGCGGGCCGGCCTGGAGGCCATGGAGGGCCGCCGCTGCCTGCTCAACTCGGCCTCCCTGGAGCGGTTGGAGGCCCTGGACCTGGCCCGCGAACACGGGGCCGAACTGGTGATCAGCGCCGCCGGGGAAAAGGGCATGCCCGAAGGCACCGAAGGGCGGCTGGCCAACGCGGCGCGCATGGTGGAGGCGGCCCTGGCCAAGGGCTTCGCCCCGGAAGTCCTGTACATCGATCCCCTGGTCTTCCCCATCTCGGTAGACATCCAGTTCGGCGGGCACTGCCTGGAGGCCATCCGCCAGTTGCGGGCCCGGTACGGGCCAAAGCTCCACCTCACCGGCGGCTTCAGCAATGTCTCCTTCGGCCTGCCCTGCAGGCAGATCGTCAACGAGGTCTTCCTGCTGCTGGCCGTGGAGGCCGGCGCCGACAGCGGCATTGTCGATCCGGTGAGCAGCCCCCTGGCGCGGCTCGCCGCCCTGGACCGCGGCTCCCGGCCCTACCAGCTCACCGAGGAGATGCTGCTGGGCCGGGACCTCAACTGCAAGAATTTCCTGCGGGCCTACCGCAAGGGAGAACTGGAGGTCTGAAATGGCGAAATACCAGGTGTTGTACTGGCGCGATATCCCGGCCCAGCTCAAGGCCTACGAGGGGAAGCGCCCCATCTCGCAGGCCCTGTCCGAACGCTTCCAGGTGGAGATCGACCGCATCGCCATGAAGGAGGGACTGGTGGGCACCGACGAATACCTGGACCAGTGGCAGTGGAGCGAGGCACAGGAGCGGCCAGGCACTGCCCGGGAAGTGCTCGAAGAGGTGGCCGGGGAGTTGGAAGCGCGGTTCGCCTCCTTGTTCGCCGGAGGAGAATGAGCGTCTACGAGAAGACCTACGAGGTGATCGTGGTGGGCGGCGGGCACGCCGGCACTGAGGCCGCCCTGGCCGCCGCCCGCATGGGCGCCCAGACCTTGCTCTTGACCATGAACCTGGACACCATCGGCCAGATGTCCTGCAACCCGGCCATCGGCGGCATCGGCAAGGGCCACCTGGTCAAGGAGATCGACGCGCTGGGCGGGCAGATGGCAATCAACACCGATCTGACCGGCCTGCAGTTCCGCCGGCTCAACACCAGCCGGGGGCCGGCGGTGCGGGCCTCCCGGGCCCAGGCCGACAAGAAGGCGTACCAGTTCGAGATGAAATTCGCCTGTGAGCAGCAGGAGCGCCTGGACATCCGCCAGGGGATGATGGAGCAACTGCTGGTGGAGGGGGGCCGGGTGCAGGGGGTGGGGATCAAGGGAGGGGTGGTGTACCTGGGCCGCACGGTGGTGCTGACCACCGGCACCTTTCTGCGGGGCAAGATCCACGTGGGCGACTTCTCCTACAGCGCGGGCCGGGCTGGCGAAGGGGCTGCGGAAAAGGCCGCCGAAGGGCTAGTTGCCCTGGGATTCGAGATCGGCCGGCTCAAGACTGGCACCCCACCCCGCCTCAACGGCCGCACTATCGATTTCAAGGCCATGGAGGAGCAGCCCGGCGACGAACCGCCCCGGCCCTTCTCGTATGAAATAGAACAGATCACCCAGCCCCAGATGCCCTGCTGGATCACCTACACCAACCACCAGACCCATTGCCTCATCGAGGAGAACCTCGGCCGCTCGGCCATGTACGGGGGCCATATAGAGGGCATCGGGCCGCGTTACTGCCCCTCCATCGAGGACAAGGTGGTCAAGTTCCGCGACAAGGAGCGGCACCAGATCTTCGTCGAACCCGAGGGCCGGCGCACCCTGGAGTACTATATAAATGGCCTCTCCATGAGCCTGCCAGAGGAGTTGCAGCACAGCATCGTCCGCACCCTGCCGGGCCTGGAAAAGGCCGAACTCATGCGGCCGGCCTATGCCGTGGAGTACGACTACGCCTCTCCCACCCAGTTGTACTCACATCTGGAGACCAAGAGAGTGGAAGCGCTCTTCTTCGCCGGCCAGATCAACGGCACCACCGGGTACGAGGAGGCCGGGGCCCAGGGGATCATGGCCGGGATCAATGCCGCGCTCAAGGCCCGGGGGGAGGACCCGCTGGTCCTGGACCGCTCCCAGGCCTATATCGGGGTGCTCATCGACGACCTGGTCACCAAGGGCACCCAGGAGCCGTACCGCATCTTCACCTCCAGGGCCGAGCACCGGCTGATCCTGCGCGAGGACAACGCCGATGCGCGGCTGATGGAACTGGGCCGGGGCCTGGGCATGGTGAAGGAGGGGGTGTACCAGCGCTATCTGCGCAAGCGGGATCAGGTGCGGGAGGAGATGCAGCGGCTGGAGGCCCAGCGGGTGCGGGCCGACGACGAGCGGGCCAGGGAGGTGCTGGCCCAGTGCGATTCGGCGCCGATCAAGGAGTCGGCTTCCCTGGCCGAACTGCTGCGCCGGCCCGAACTGGGCTATGAGCAGCTCGTCCGCATCGCCCCGCCGCCGGTGCCCCTGCTGCCCGACGCGGCCGAGCAGGTGGAGGCCCAGATCAAGTACGCGGGGTACATCGAGCGCCAGCAGACCCAGGTGGACAAGCTCAAGCGCCTGGAGTCCATGCGCATCCCAGAGGATTTCGACTACCAGGCCTGCGGCAAGAATTTGTCCACCGAGGCCCGGCAGAAACTGGCGCAGATCCGGCCCCGCACCCTGGGCCAGGCCGGGCGGATCTCCGGGGTCTCCCCGGCGGACGTCTCGGCCCTGATGGTGCTGCTCCACGTGCGGCAGGGACGGGGCTAGGAGGGCGGGCAGTCTTGCCAAGAACAGGTAAAGTATTAAATTTTAAAATCTTTTTGTGCAAACAGCACTGCCAAAATACCTGAGAGGGACGCATGCGGCTGGTGATGATCGGCGCGCCGGCTTCAGGCAAGGGCACGCAGGCGAACAGGCTGACGCGGCACTTCGACCTGGACCATATATCCACCGGGGAGATGTTGCGCGCCGAGGAGGCCAAACGCAGCGAGTTGGGCCTGGTGGTCGAATCCTATCTCAAGCGGGGCCAGCTGGTGCCCGACAGCCTGGTCGTCAAGCTGGTCGGGGAACGCCTGGCCCACAACCATCTGGCCCAGAGATTCATCCTGGACGGTTTTCCCCGCACCCTCAACCAGGCCCTGGCCCTCGACAGGGCCCTGGGGGAGATGGGCCAGGCCATCGATGCGGCGCTGCTCATCGAGGTGCCAGACAGCGCGGTGCTGGAGCGCATCACCGGCCGGCGGGCCGATCCCGAAACCGGCCGCATCTACCACCTCAAGTTCTCCCCCCCGCCTCCCGAGATCCTCCACCGGCTCGAACAGCGCGACGACGACACCGCCGAAGTGATGCAGGCGCGCCTGAGCACCTACCGCGAGCGCATCGCCCCGGTGGTGGCCCACTACCGGGACCAGGGCCTGCTCATCGCGGTGGACGGCACACCTCCTCCAGAGGCGGTCTTCCAGGAGTTGCTCTGCCGGCTGGCCTCCCTGAATTCCACTCCCCAAGAGGAGTAATCAGCACATGGCAGAAACAGATCCAAAGGCGTTTTACAAAAGCGGCATGGGCAAGTTCGTGCGCCAGGATTTTGCCGGGGCCATCGAGGAGTTCAAAAAGGCGGTGGAACTGGACCCCCAGTACGGGGATGTGCATCAGTCCATGGCCCACGCCTACGAGAAACTGGGCGATTTGGACGCGGCCCTGGCCGCCGCCCAGCAGGCGGCCCAGTGTAGCCCAGATGATTTTCTGGTGCATACCAGCCTGTCCATCCTGTATCAGCGCAAGGGCATGATCCCCCAGGCCGAGGCGGAGAAGGCCATCGCGGCGCAACTGCAGCAGCGCCGTCCCTGAGAGGGTGATGCAGCTAGGCCCCCACGCGCTCACCCCGTTCCGGCCGGGCATGCCCATCCTGACCCTGGCCCCCATGGCCGGGGTGGGCAACTGGGTGTTCCGCCTGATCTGCGCCCGCTTGGGAGCGCGCCTGGTGGGGGTGGAATTCATCAACTGCCGCACCATCGCCGAAGGGTCGCGGCGCTCCGAGCGGCTGCTCGATTTCTGCGACGCTCAGATCTACGTCCAGACCGGCATCTCCCTGCTGGCCGCGCAGATCTACGGCAACGACCTGGACCTGATCGCCCAGGGTGCCCGCGAATTCGAGCGGCGGGGGGCGCAGGTGGTGGACATCAACTTCGGTTGTTCCGTGCCCCAGCTCCTGCGCAAGGGGTGCGGAGCGGCGTATCTGCGCGACCTGGACCGGCTCTACCGGGCCGTGCGCCAGACCGTGGAAGCGGTGCAGGTTCCGGTGATGGTCAAGACCCGGATCGGCTGGGACCAGGATTCCATCAATATCCTCGAGGTGGTGCGCCGGGTGGAGGGCGCCGGCGCCCGGGCCATCGCCATCCACGCCCGCACCGTGGTGCAGAAGTACCAGGGGCGGGCCGACTGGGACTGGATCGCCCGGGCCAGGGAGGTGGCCACCATTCCGGTGCTGGGCAACGGGGACGTCTTTTCCTACGAGGATGCCCTGCGCATGCAGCAGCACACCGGCTGCCAGGCAGTGATGATCGGCCGGGCGGCCATGGCCAACCCCTGGATCTTTGCGGGGCGGCGGGGGGCCTCGCTGCGGGAGCGCATCGCCCTGGCCGTCGAGCAGGTGCGGCTGATGGCCCAGTACAAGGGGGAGCGGGTGGGGGTGCTGGAGACCCGCAAGCACCTGGCCCTGTACTTCAAGGGACTGCCGCGCACCTCACAGCTGCGCCTGCGCATCCTGCGCACCGAAGAGCTGGGCGGGCTGGTGAGTCTGCTCGAGGAGTGGGGGCAGTCCCTGGCCGCCGACGCCGAGGCCGACCTGACCTTGTCGGCGGCTGAGGCAGGAGCGCTGGGCTGGGGCAGCACGGGCTGAAGAACCCTATACTCAAGAGGGGAATATGCACTGGAGACTACTGCTGTGCGGGGCGCTGCTGGCCCTGTGGAGCTGCGGGAGCAAGCCCTCCATCTCCATCCAGGTTTTTCCCGCCGTGCTGGCTGAGGACCCGCCGGCGCCTGCGCCTGCGGGTTGGGAGCGGGTGGAGTTTGCGGGCAGCCCGCGCGCGGCTGCCGGGGTGTACCACGTGCGTCTGGACACCCTGATGAGTGAGTGGAACATCATCGCCAGCCGTTCGGTCTCTCCCGCTGAAGGCGGCGCGGGCGTTGCAGTGCGGCTCAATGCCTTTGCGAAGAACAGGATGGAGAAGTTCAGCACTGATCCGGCCAACCTCAGGAAACCCCTGGCGGTGCGCATCAATGGCCGCTGGGCTGACTTCATCCCCGTGCTCGACCGGATCAGCGACCGGATGGCGATCTACGGCTTCACCGAGCAGGAAGTCAAAGACCTGGACCAGTACCTGGCCCACCGGTGAGGAGATTCCCATGCGTGCTTATGCGCAGGAACAAGTGCGGGAGTGGGCGGATCAGGTGGAGGGGCGGGGATATGCGATGGTGCACGGGGTGCTGTCGGGGGATGAATTGGTCTTCCTGCGGGGGACCCTCGATCACGTGTACGCCATCTACGATCCCGAGCGCGATGGCCTGAAGCGGGTGCCGGGGTACCATTTCTCCAGCAACCTGGTCAACAAGAATCCCTTTTTTGAGACCATGTTCCTGCGCAGTCCGGTGTACGACATCATGCGACTCGTCCTAGGCGAGGACTGCATCCTCTCCAGCCTCAATTCCTTTGAGCCGCTCAAGGACCAGGGCAACCAGGGCCTGCACCGGGACGGGCCGCCCCGGCCTCCCGAAGAGACCATCGCCCTCAATTCGATGTGGTCGGTGGACGGCATGGACCGGGAGAACGGGGCCACCCGCCTGATCCCGGGCAGCCACCTGCACGGCGAGCCTCCTCCCGCCGACGAGCAGGGGATCATCTACGCCGAGGCGCCGCCGGGCAGCGTGGTGGTGACCAATGCCCATATCCTGCACGCGGCCTCGGCCAACCCATCGGGGCGCCGGCGCCGGGTGATGCACGGGTACTTCACCCGCCGGGGCCGGCCCCAGCAGACCGAACAGCGCGTGTTCCTCTCCGCCGAGGTGCAGTCCAGGCTTTCGCCCCAGGCGCGCCGGGTGCTGGCCATCGATCAGGAGCCATAGGAGGGGGCCAGCTCCTGGCGCTGTCTTTCCGCCAGGGCCAGGTGCAGGACCTGGTGTTCTTCCTCCTGCACCGCCGGTGAGAAGCGCACCAGCAAGGTCAGACCCGAGGTGGCGGCCACCGCCATGCCCAGGTAGAACAGGGCCTGCGGGGTGCTCAGTTCTTCGGCCCTGAACAGGAAACCGGAAGCAACGGCGCCCAGGTTGCCGCCGGCGCCCACGATGCCGGCAACCGTGCCCAGGGCCTTTTTATTGATAAAGGGCACCAGCCCATAGGTGGCCCCCGCTCCCATATGCACCAGGGTGGCGAATACCACCATCGCCACCGCCGCCGCAGCCAGGGTCCCCATCCGCGCAAAAACCATCAGGGCCAGGCCCTCGCCCAGCAGCACGCCGCTCAGCAGGAGCACGCGGCCTTTCAGCCCCAGGCGCACGGCGGAGCGATCCGACAAGTACCCTCCCAGGGTCCGGGCGAAGATGGCCATCAACCCGAAAAGCCCGGCCACCAGACCGGCGCTCTCCAGATCCAGGGCGAAGTAATCGCGGTAGTAGAGCGCGGCGATGTTATGGATGGTCAACTCCACCCCGAAACAGGCGGCGTAGGCCATGAAGAGCACCCAGACCCGGTAATCTCCGAGGACGGGCCAGAAGGAACCACCCACCCCGGAGGATGGCATCCTGCCCTGGGCCCTCAGTTCCCGGTAGTTGCCTTCCGGAGCGTCCTGGGTCAAGAAGTAGTAGGCGATGCCCGCCAGCCACAGCGCTGCTCCGGCGGCCACCATGGCCAGCCGCCAGCCCCAGAACTCTCCCACCCCCAGGCTCATGAAAGCCGCCAGCAGCAGAGGCATGGCGGCTTGCGCGGCGCCGCCGCCCGTGTTCCCCCAGCCGGCGGCGGTGGCGTTGGCCGTGCCCACCACATTGGGCGCAAACATGACAGAGGTGTGGTATTGGGTGATCACAAAGGAGGTGCCGATGGCGCCGATGGCCATGCGGAAAAACAGGAAGGTCTCGTAGTTGTGCGATAGACCGATGCCGATCACCGGCAGGGCGCCCAGCACGAGCAGCCCGGTATAGGTCAGGCGAGGGCCAAAGCGCTCGCACAGGGGGCCGATGAGCAGCCGTCCCAGGACCGTGATGGATACCGAGGCGATGATGATGTTGCCGATCTGGGTCTTGGTCAGCGCCAATTCCTCGCGCACCACGGCCATGAGGGGGGCGATGCCGAACCAACTGAAGAAACAGAGAAAAAACGCCAGCCAGGTGATGTGGAAGGTGCGCATCTCTGGCAGGCTGAAGTTCCACAGTTGGATCCGCGTGGCTTTGCCCTTGAGTTCCTCGGGGCGGGGGGATTCCATCTGCACCTCCTGGTCAGGGTTGGGGCTGGCGGCAGCGCTCCAGGCGCACGGCGCATTGCTTGTAGTTGGGTTCCCTGGACTTGGGATCAAAAGCAGGCAGGGTGAGCTTGTTGATGCACTGTTCGGCGAAATGAAAGGGCACGAAGACCTGATCCGGGCCGATGGTTTCGCTGATCCGCACCAGCAGGCCGTCCACCCGGCCCCGGGCCGAGACCAGGCAGACCCGGTCGCGCGCGCCAATGGCATAACGCCGCGCGGTCTGCGGATTGAGTTCCACCCAGGCCTCTGGAGCGAGTTTGTCGAGGATGGGCACCTCGCGGGTCTTAGTGCCGGTGTGCCAGTGCTCCACGGTCCGGCCGGTGTTGAGCAGTAGGGGGTAGAAATCGTCCACCTCTTCGGGCCCCTTTTCGGCGCTGGTAAACATCAGATTGGCCCTCCCGTCCTCGGTCGGGAAGATGCCATCCGCGTACAGGCTGTCGCAGCCTTCGGGGTGGTCTTCATTGCAGGGCCACTGGAGCCCACCCTGCGCCTCCATGAGCGCATAAGACATGCCGCTGTAGTCGCAGAGCCGGCCGGCGGAGACCCGGCGCATTTCGGCAAAGGCGTCCTCCGGTCCCTGCCAACCGGGGAAAAGCCGGTCGCGCACACCCAGGTAGCCGGCTAATTCTAGAAAGATCTCGAAGTCGGTTTTGGCCTCCCCAGGGGGCGCCACTGCGGTCCGGACCCGGCTGACCCGCCTTTCGCTGTTGGTATAGCTGCCCTCCTTCTCTCCCCAGATGGCGGCCGGCAGCACCAGATCGGCCAGTTCGGTGGTCGCCGTGGGATGGAAGCCGTCCTGGACCACCAGGAAATCCAGCCGGCGCAGGGCTTCCTTCAGACGGGCCTGATCCGGGAAGCTCAGCACCGGGTTGGTGGCGATCACCCACAGGGCCCGGATCTTCCCTTCCAGGATCCCATCCACGATGTCCGGGTAGACCAGGCCGCGCCGGGGGGGGAGTTGCTGCGCGTCGATGCCCCACAGCCTTGCCAGTTCCTGGCGGTCCTGCTCGCCGTCGAACTTGCGGTATCCGGGCATGGAGGAGGTGAAGCTGAATTCGCGCGAACCCATGGCATTGCACTGGCCGGTGATCGACATGGGCGCGGCCCCGGTGCGGCCGATGTTCCCGGTGATCAGCGCCAGGGTGTTGATCAGGCTCACCGCGTCCGTTCCCTGGGTGCTGTGGTTGATCCCCATGGTCCAGGCGAAGAAGACCTTTTCGGCGCGCGCGATGGCCTGAAAGGTGTCCCAGATGAGTTGGGGAGGCAGGCCGGTGCGCTGGACCACTAGCTCCAGGGTGTAGGGCCGGCAATGCTTTTCCAGCTCCGCAAACCCCCGGGTGTGGGCCTCGATGAATTCCCGGCGGGCGTACCCGTTCTCGATGACCAGGTGGATCAGGCCGTTGAGCAGGTCGATATCGCCCCGTGGCCGGATCGGCAGGTAGATATCCGCCAGCATCGCGGTCTTGGTCTTGCGCGGATCGCACACGATCAGGGTGCGGTTCTGGTTCTGGTTGAGGTGGTGCCAGAGGACCGGGTGGTTGTCCGCGATATTGGCCCCGATCAGGAAGACCACCTCGGCTTTCTGCAGGCCCAGGTAAGACCCCGGGGGGCCGTCCGAGCCGAAGCTCTGTTTGTAGCCGGCCACGGCCGAACTCATGCACAGGGTGGTATTGCCGTCGTAGTTGGCGGTGCGAAACCCCAATTGCACCAGCTTGCCCAGGGCGTAGAACTCCTCGGTCACCAGCTGCCCGGTGGAAAGCACGGCAAAGCTTTCCAGGCCGTACCTTTCCTGCACCTTTCGCACGCGCGCCACCATCGCCCCATAGGCCTGTTCCCAGGACACCCTTTCCAGGCTTCCGCCGTCCTGGCGCAAAAGCGGCGTCCGGGCGCGGTGGGGACTGGCCATCATCTGATGTTCGCTCAAGCCCTTGGGACACAGGGTCCCCCGGTTGACGGGGTGATCCTGGTCGCCGCGCACCGAGACGATCCTTTCATCTCTGGCCCCCACGACCATGCCGCAGCCCACTGAGCAGTAACCGCAGGTGGTCTTTACCCATTTTTCGGGGATCTTTTGGGCTGAGAGGTACCCGTGCTCTGGGTCACTTCCATAGGCGTATTCCCTTGCCTTGATATCGAGCCCCAGGGCGGCCCTGAGTTTTTTCAGCATTGTTTCACCGGCCCTTTCCCAACGCCCGGTGGGCGGCCACCAGGAAGTTGCCCGGGATATTCCACGGCACCACGGTGACGAAAAACAGGTGGCGCTGGAGCAGGCAGCAGGCGATCAGCGCGGCCAGAGCTGCGGCAGCAGCGGGGGTGAAGGCATCCTGCCCAGGGGTGGTTGCACCGCAGATAATCGGCCACAAAGAGATCAAGGCGAGAATGGCCAGGAGGTTTTTCACCCCCCGCATCCGGAGGAAGTGTTCGCGGTAGAGTTGGGCGCAGGCCTCCAGTTCGAAGACCTGGCTTTTGGCCCACTGCTGCGCACAGGCTGCATGCAGGGCGGCCTCGGCCACCAGGGCCAGCCCTGTAAAGAGGGCGGCAGCCCGCGCACAGCCAGGCAGATAGGTTGAGCCATCTCCTCCCCACCCTGCTGCCAGGCCCACGGCCAGAGCAAAGGAGGCAGGTCCCAAAACCAGGGCGACCAGGAAGAAATCCGCGGTGGTCCTGGCCGTATTCCAGGCCGGGCGCGCCGGTACTCTGTAGATCATGGAGCTGCAATACACCCCCAGCCCTCCGGAGAGCACCGTGGCCCCGCCCAGCAGGGCCCGCACGCCCTCCCCGCCCAGAGTGGTGGCCTCCAATACGCCAAGGCCTTCGGTAGCCAGCAGGAACGCAGCGTACAGGGAGGCGATCCCGGCGAATAGGCCCAGGCCCAACACCTCGCGCGAGAGCCAGGAGGTCCGCCAGTTTCGCAAGGCCCGATATACAAAGACCGGTCTCCCCAGGTGCAGGATCGAAGCCCCCAGGGAGAGGCCGGCCACGCCGATCAAGAAGGGGGCCAGCAATCCCAGGGTCTGGCCGTCTGCCAGGGACAGGCCCCAGAAGGTGCGGAGCAGATCCACCAGAAAGACGGTCGCTACTCCGCCCAGTCCCAGTTGGGTCAGCACGGTCATCCAGACCAGTGAAGGGTGGGAGGCCTCAGGGCAGACGAAGTGACGATCCACCTTTTTGAAGTCCGCCAGGGTCATCCCTGAGGGCAGGGTGATTTTGGTAGAGGGAATGGTGATCTCAGGGGAGGGAAGAGCAGGACCAGCGCCGTCCCGCAGATAGTTCTCCACCACCTCTTGCCGCGGCACGGTCTCGATCCGGATGGCGCCGGCCGGGCAGGCCTGGACGCAGGCCGGGTCCCGCCCTTCATCCAGGCGATGGGTGCACATGTCGCACTTGGAGACAATGCGCCGATCCGGCTGGTACACGGGCACCCCATAGGGGCAGTTCCAGGTGCAGTACTGACAGCCTATGCACACCTCGTCCAGGTGGATCACGATGCCCTTTTCGTTTACCTGGTAGGCGTCCACCGGGCACCCTTTCATGCAGGGGGCTTCCAGGCAGTGGTTGCAGCCGCTGGAGATGAAGAGGGAGCGGACATGGGGATAGGTCCCTGCTTCTACTTCCCCGACGCGCCGCCACAGGACCTCCACGGGCAGCCCGTTCTGTTCAGCGCAGGCCACCTCACAAGCATGGCAACCCATGCACAGATCCATGTGGAAGTGGAAACGCGTCTGGATGGAACGGTTTTCAGTGCGGAAGCCGGGTATATCAGGCGTGGTTTTTATCATCGCCTGGACTCAGGCAAATCACGTACCAGGGGGAGGGGATCAGAATGCCCCCCATCGCTATCTATGGTTCATTAGAAAGCACCGCAAAAACACAACCTTCGATCGCACTTTTTCGCAGGGTAAGTGAAATCAATTTAGCACATAATTGTCATAATAAACGACATTAATGTTGTATCTGTTTCAATAGACAGTGCTTTTGAGTAACTCGTGGTCTACACAGAACACAACAGGGGCGCGAGTTTTATAAAAAGTAGGCCCAAAAGAGGAATGCCATGACCATTCCCCGGGTTAAGTTGCGGGGATTTTTGGGAGTGAGCAGTTCTGTCAGTCGAAGGCCCAAGAGATAGCGATCAAAAAATTACAATAATGTGAATAGTCAAACAGAAGTACGACATACTTGTAGTATTTCCCGGAATCAACACTCAGCATCCACCTCCATCACAGCGGCTCCCCCTGCGGCGCAGATGTGGCTACATATTGTTATCCCAGGAGATAGCATCCTAAGGAAGCGGTGAGTGGGGAGAGAGTGCAGTGTTGGTATGTGCCTTGCTAGAGGAGAAAGGAGTATGGAATTGGGTATTACTATCCCACCTAGAACCGCAGGGACAGCAAGGGGGGAGGTCAATGAGGAGATGAGTTCTTCTTGGGCATCCGATGCACGAAAAGACCTGGTAGTGGTCGGCAACGGCATGGTGGGGCACAAATTCTGCGAGGCGCTGGTTGCGAAGGAAATGAATCAGGCCTACCACATCAGGGTGTTTTGCGAGGAGCCGCGCCTGGCCTATAACCGGGTGAATCTGACCCAGTACTTCTCTGGGCGGGGGGTGGAAGATTTGAGTTTGGGCAGCCTGGACTGGTACAGGGAACAGGGCATCGAGGTCCAGATCAATGACCCGGTTGTCGCCCTCGACCGCCAGCAACGCCTTGCGGTATCGCGAGGAGGTACTCGCCATCCCTATCATCAGCTGGTCCTGGCCACGGGATCGGCGCCCTTTGTGCCTGCTTTGGAAGGCATCGACAAAAAGGGGGTTTTCACCTATCGCACCATCGAGGATCTGGAGGCCATCGCCACCTGGGCAGAGCATTCCTCCCGGGCAGCGGTGATCGGCGGCGGGCTGCTGGGTCTGGAAGCAGCCAAGGCGCTGGTGGACTTGGGGCTGGAAACCGCGGTGGTGGAGTACAACGACCGCCTCATGCCTCGCCAGATAGACAGTACCGCCTCCGCGCTGCTGGTTTCTCGAATAGAGGCGCTCGGAGTGCGGGTGATGCTCGACAAGGCCACGGCCCGGATCAGTGGCAATGGCCGGGTGGAGGCCATACATTTCCGGGATGGATCGTCTCTCGATGCGGATATCTTGGTGGTTTCGGCCGGCATCCGACCCCGCGACGAACTGGCCAGACAGTGTTGCCTCCAAATAGGGGAGCGCGGTGGGGTGGTGGTGGACGACCACCTGACCACCAGCGATCCGGCTATCTACGCAATTGGCGAGGTGGCCCTGCACCGGGGCATGGTTTACGGCTTGGTGGCGCCAGGCTACGAAATGGCTGAGGTGTTGGCCGCGCGCCTGGCCGGGGAACCCAGGGTCTTTTCGGGAGGAGATCTGTCAGCCAAGTTGAAGTTGATGGGGGTGGAGGTGGCCAGCTTTGGCGATGCCTTCGGCGCCACCCCGGACAGCCGTGGCCTCCTCTACAAAGACGAGTTGGCGGGAATCTACAAACGCCTGACGCTCAGCGGCGATGGGAAGAAACTCCTGGGCGGCATGCTGGTTGGAGACGCCTCCGGGTACAACCAGCTCTACCTGTTGATGAAGAACAACGCCTCCCTCCCCCCAGACCCGGCGGAGCTGATCGCCGGGAGGCGCAGGGGGCCGGACCAGGGATTCTCAGCAGCCGAGTTGCCGGATTCGGCCCAGATCTGCTCCTGCAACGGCGTTGCCAAAGGGGCCCTCGTCCTTGCGGTCCAAGGTGGCTGCAGCAGAGTGGAGGATCTCAAGCAGTGCACCCGGGCCGGCACTGGCTGCGGCGGGTGTCTGCCCCTGGTGGCCGCCGTACTGAGCGGGGCCCTCAAAGCTGCCGGAAAGCAGGTCAGCAACCACCTGTGCGAGCATTTTTCCTACACGCGCCAGGAACTCTTCCAGATCGTCAAGATCAACAGGATCACAACCTTCGGAGAGCTGATCGGCACCTATGGCCGAGGGCAGGGCTGCGAGATCTGCAAGCCGGCCGTGGCCTCGATTCTGGCCAGCACCTGGAACGCGATGATCCTGGAGCACGAATCCCTACAGGACACCAATGACCGCTTCCTGGCCAACATCCAGCGCGGAGGCACCTATTCGGTGGTCCCGCGTGTCCCGGGCGGAGAAATCACCCCGGAGGAACTGATCGCCCTGGGCCAGGTGGCCCAAAGATACAGTTTGTACTGCAAGATCACCGGGGGGCAGCGCATCGATCTCTTGGGTGCCAGGGTGGATCAACTGCCGGAGATATGGGAAGAACTGATCGCCGCCGGCTTCGAAAGTGGCCATGCCTACGGCAAGGCCATGCGCACCGTGAAGAGCTGCGTGGGCACTACCTGGTGCCGCTATGCCGTACAGGACTCCACGGCCTTCGCCATCCGCATCGAGCACCGCTACAAGGGCATCCGCGCTCCCCACAAGCTCAAGGCCGCCTGTTCCGGCTGCATGCGCGAATGCGCCGAAGCCCAGAGCAAGGATTTCGGGGTGGTGGCTACCGAAAAGGGCTGGAATCTCTATGTGGGGGGCAATGGGGGCGCCAGGCCGCAGCACGGGGTGCTGCTGGCGACGAATCTGGACGAGGAAACCTGTGTGCAATACATCGACCGCTTCCTCATGTACTATATCCACACGGCTGACAAGCTGACCCGCACCGCCACTTGGCTCAACCAGTTGGAGGGGGGTATCGAATACCTGCGCCAGGTGATCATCGACGACCACCTGGGGATCTGCGCGCAACTGGAGCAGGACATGCAGGCCCTGATCGGCAGCTATCAGTGCGAGTGGAAAGCCGTGGTCGGGGACCCCGAGAGGCGCAAGCGCTTCCGGCACTTCGTCAACAGCGACGCGCCCGACGACAATCTGCAGTGGCGGGTGGAGCGGGGCCAGCGGCGTCCGGCGCTCTGGGAGGGGGTGCTGGCATGAGCAGCCAGTGGGTCCGGGTGGCGCGGACCGAGGAGTTCCCCCCTGATGCAGGGGCCTGCGTCAAGGTGGGTCAGCTGCAGATCGCGGTGTTTAACTTCGCTTCCCGCGGAGAGTGGTACGCCTGCCAGAACAGCTGCCCCCACA
This sequence comes from Candidatus Latescibacterota bacterium, assembly GCA_016187725.1. Taxonomy (GTDB): domain Bacteria; phylum Latescibacterota; class UBA2968; order UBA8231; family UBA8231; genus SICG01. The sequence goes on along the minus strand of JACPJE010000169.1, from coordinate 12,219 downwards.
AAAAGGACATGGTCCTCTCCCGGGGCCTGCTGGGCGACCTGAAGGGCGAGCCCAAGGTGGCCTGCCCCCAGCACAAGAAAACCTTTTCGCTGCGCACGGGAAGAAACCTGGGGGGCGAGGAGTACTGCATCCGCGTCTTCCCGGTGAGGGTCGAAGGCCGGGACGTGCTGCTGGAGATAGAGGGCGCCGCCTCCTGAACCAAAGGAGGCCGGCGATGCGGGTCTTCAGCGGATCATCTTGCGGAAGAAGATCTCGCCGACGCCATCCGGGTTGATCCCGGCCAGGACCCGCATTCACCCTCCCCGGGCGCAGCGCTGGCAGATGAGGGCCGGGCGGACGACGAGTTCCATTCAGGTCGGGCGACGGTAGTAGGACGTCCAGTCCCGCTGGGGCTCAAAATCGAGCAGGCGCTGGGCCTTGTCGAGTAGAAATTTTCCGTGCCCCAGGTAGCTGTGCAGGTTGAACTCCTGGAAATAGCCGGGCACCGATTCGAGGTCGAGAGCCAACCGGCAGGCGTGGGCCAGGTCTTCCCAGGTGACGGTGAAGGAGGGGAAGTCGCCGGCCACCGGCGCGGTGGGACCCGGACCCAGGCCGTTGAACACAAAGGACACCGTCTGGATCTGGTAGGTGCGGGCGTAGACCTGGCAGATCTGGCGGCCCATCAGCTTGGTGATGCCGTAGTAACTGGTGCCCACGATCGGGGGCACGTCGTCGACGTCGAAATCGAATTCGTACCCGCGGCGCACGGTCTGGGGGCCGGAGTGCAGAACCTTTTTGATGCCGTGGGCAGCGGCGGCTTTCATCACGTGCCAGGCCCCCAGGGTGTTGACGGCAAAACTGAGCACCGGGTCCGGGCGGTTGACCGTGTAGTTCATGATCGCGTCCATGCCGCGCGCTGCCTCGTGCACCTGCTCGTACGCGGTGACGTCCACCTGGCCGATGGGGCGGCCGTGCGGGTGGGGTTTGATATCGGCCAGGGTCAGGTCATAGTGGGGATCGAGGTAGGCGGTGATATTGGGGGCGATCAGCCCCGAGGCGCCCAGGAGGAGGACCTTCTTCTTCATGCCTGGCCTCCTCCCCAGTGCGCGGCAAAGGCGTGCTCGGGCTTGTACCCCAGGTGGGTGGCCTGGCCATGGAGGAATTTGGCGTTGGGGATGGGGGCGCAGATGTGGTACAGGCCCCAGCGCTGGGTCCACCAGACCCGCTGGCTAGTGTCGCGCTGCAGGGCGCACTCAAAGGCCTGGGCCGCGTCCCGCAGATCCAACCACATCAGATCTGGGGCCTGGCCGGCCACCTCTTCCTCGAGGACCAGCTTGCCCAGGCGCAGTGCGGTGATGCCGACCAGATAGTCGCGGGTGAACTCCCGGCAGGTCAATTCGCCCAGGTACCGGCTCAGGACCGGCATTTCCGGGGAGGGCAGGGGTTTCCACATCTCGCTGATGTAGACCTCATCTGGATAGGAGGAGAAGATCTCCAGGGTGCTGCCGTAGACCAGCCTCTTGATCCCGGCCTCGACGGCAGCCAGGAAGAGCACATGGGTGCCGCGGGTGCCCAGTTCGAGCAGGACCTGGTCGCGGGCCAGCGGATCGGTGGGCAGGTGGGCTGGCGGCTCCCCGGTGTGGATGACCGCGTCGACGTTGCGCAGGGCCTGCCACATGGCCTGGGAATCGAGCAGACTGGCCTGGACAAAGGCGGCGTTGGGACCTGGGTCCAGAGGGGTGGTGTCCAGCAGGCGGAGCTGGTGGCGCTCCCGCAGCCGGGCGGCGATGGCCTGGCCCAGGCGGCTGGCGGCGCCGGTGATCAGGACGCGCATAGGGCTCTCCTTTGGCAGGAAAATCTGAATATCCGCTGCTGGGGATATTTTTGTCAAGCTGGTGATTTTTTCCTTGACATTGTAGCATTGCGCTGCTTAATCATTAAAAATAACCTATTTTGCACAGACCTTCTCTGCATCGAGAGGCAAGCCATGCACGCGTGCATCCATACCAGAGCTATTATGAGCCAGATCAAGCTGTCCAATGGGAGGTTCACGATGGTCAAATACCCCACCGGTACTCGCAGTAGTCCTGGCAGGTAGAGCTGGCGCGCCGAGGCGGGCTTAGCCTGCCGCGGCAGCGCATCCCATAAACCGGCCTCTGAGAAGGGGCCGGCGCGGATCTGTTCCTCTCAACAGGGAGCAGGTCCGCGCGCCAGCCGATCGTTTCCAGGACGCTCATTCCCGGAGAATGCGGGGACGTCTTGTGTCCTGGAGGTCGGTTGTCACAGTTCCTTTGTGGTGAGGACCACGGCACAAGAATAGCCGCGGTCCTTTTTTTGTTTGTCTGAGGGAGGCATACGTGAAGAAAATAGACAGAGAGCGCATCGAGAGGGTGGCACGTCTCTATGCCAGCAACGAAGAGGCCAGCCAGGCCCTGGGCATTGCGGCGGGGAGCTTCAGCCGCTTGTGCCGGCTCTACGGCATCGAGACCCCTTATGCCCGCAAGCGCCGCCGCTGGCGGGAGGTGGGCCGCCGCCGCCGCTTGAGCCTGGACGAGGAGGGTGGCGCGTCCTGGCGCAAGGAACCATATTACTAAAAAGCCCTGATCGGTGAAGTGTTGACCAGATTCATGCCATGTCCCTGATCGTCGGCGAGGGCGTCGGCAAGTACTACGGCGCCCTCGATGTCTTCAAGAACCTCAATTTCCGCCTGGAGCCGGGAGACCATATAGGCCTGGTGGGGGCCAACGGTGAGGGCAAGACCACCCTGTTGCGCCTGCTGGGGGGGCTGGAAGAGCCCACCAGCGGCCAACTGCAGCACCGGCGCGGTCTGCGGGTGGGATACCTGCCCCAGGATCCTCCCGACCTGGGCCAAACCACCCTGTGGCAGGCCATGGCCGAGGTCTTTGCCGGGCTGCGCAAACTGGAAGAGGAGCTGGCCGGCCTGGCCAGGCAACTCGAAGATCCCGCTCACGGGGAGGAGGTGTTGGCCCGTTACAGCGCCCTGCAGGCGGAGTTGGAGCACCGGGGGGGCTATACCTACGAGGCCCGCATCCGCTCAGTGCTGAGCGGCCTGGGCTTTGCCCCGGCTCAATTCGAACGACCCCTGGCCCAGCTCAGCGGCGGGCAGCGCACCCGCGCCCTGTTGGCCAGGTTGCTGCTGGAAGAACCGGACCTGCTGCTTTTGGACGAGCCGACCAACCACCTGGACCTGCAGGCAGTGGAATGGCTGGAAGCCTGGGTGCAGGAGTTCAAGGGCAGCCTGCTGGTGGTTTCGCACGACCGCTACTTCCTCGACCAATGCTCGGCCAAGGTGTGGGAGATCGCCTTTGGTGGACTGGAGATCTACCGGGGCAACTACAGCGCCCACCTGCGCCAGCGCCAGGAGCGGTACGAGCGCCGCCTGAAGGAGTGGGAGGCCCAGCAGGAATACATCGAAAAGACCCAGGATTTCATCCGGCGCTACCTGGCCGGCCAGCGCAGCAAGGAGGCCCAGGGCCGGCGCACCCGCCTGGAGCGCTACCTGGCCACCGAGGCGGTGGAAAGGCCGCGCGCCCACCGGCGCATCCGGCTGCGCCTGGAGGGCGGCCAGCGCAGCGGCGACATCGTGCTGCAATTGCGCGGCGGAGTGGCGGTGGGGTACGAGCCGGGCAGGGTGCTGGCGCGGGTGCCCGAGGTAGAGGTGCTGCGCGGCCAGCGCATCGCGGTGGTGGGGCCCAACGGGGCGGGTAAGACCACCCTGGTGCGCAGCATTCTAGGCGAATTGGAGCTGCTGGAGGGGGAAATCCGGTACGGGGCCGCGGTCGAGCCTGGTTACCTGGCCCAGGCCCACGACCACCTGGACCCGGAGATGAACGTGCTGGAGGCGGTGCGCCAGGCCAGACCCCAGCTGCTCGCCGAGGAGATCCGCAATCTGCTGGGCAGCCTGCTTTTCAGCGGCGACGAGGTCTTCAAGAAGGTGAGGGAACTCAGCGGCGGCCAGCGCAGCCGGGTGGCCCTGGCCAAACTGGTCCTGCACAACGCCAATCTCCTGGTGCTGGACGAGCCGACCAACCACCTGGACATCGCCTCGCAGGAAATTCTCGAGGAGGTGCTGGGGGATTTTCCCGGTACCCTCATCCTGGTCAGCCACGACCGCTATCTGATCCAGGCCCTGGCCACCCAGGTGTGGCTGGTCGAGGGGGGGAGGGTCCATTGCTATGCGGGCGGCTGGGAGGAGTTTCTGCGCTGGCGCAACCAGCAGGCGCTCCCGGCCCAGGCCGATGGCAGGATGCCCAGGGGGGAGGGCCAGGTCCAGCGCCGGGCGCAGAAACAGGAGCGGCGAGGCCGCAAGCAGCAGGAAAAACTGCTGCAGCGCCAGCAGGAGGTGGAGGAGAAGATCCACCGGCGCGAACTGGAGCTGCAGGAGCTGAGCGGGCGCATCGGCCAGGCCGGCGAGCGCAAGGACATGCAGCTGGTCTACGAGTTGGGCGCCCAGTACCGGCAGCAGGAAAAAGAGCTGGAAGGACTGATGGAGGAGTGGGAGGAGCTGGCCCGGGAGCTGGAGGCGCCCCTGGGCGACAAGCGCAGCGCACTGGTTTGAAGAGGAGGCCCCAGTGTCGGAAAGGTCGAAGCCCAAAGCCAAGCGGAAGTTCTCCGCCACCGCCAACCCCCACCAGGGTATGGATGTCGCCTCACTGCAGGCGGCTGTCGTCAATCATCTCGAATTCTCGCTGGCCAAGGACGAGTACACCGCCACGGAGCGGGATCTCTTCGTCAGCGCGGCCATGACCGTGCGCGACCGGCTGGTGGAGCGCTGGGTGGAAACCCAGCAGTCGTACTACGATCGGGACGTCAAACGGGTCTACTATCTGTCGCTGGAGTTTCTGCTGGGGCGGACCCTGAGCAACAGCCTGCTCAATCTCGAACTGGAGGAGGCCTCGCGCCAGGCCCTGGAGGAGTACGGGTACAATTTGGAGGACCTGCAGGAGGTCGAGTTCGACGCCGGCCTGGGCAACGGCGGCCTGGGCCGGCTGGCGGCCTGTTTTCTCGACTCGATGGCCTCGCTCGAACTGCCGGCCTATGGGTACGGGCTGCGCTATGAGTACGGGATCTTCTTCCAGCGCATCGAGGACGGGTACCAGCGCGAGACCCCCGACAACTGGCTGCGCTACGGCAATCCCTGGGAGATCAGCCGGCCCGAGTACCTCTATCCGGTGCATTTTTATGGCAAGGTGAACCAGTACCACGACGCCCAGGGGGTGTTCCGCAACGAGTGGGTGGAGACCCAGCAGGTCATGGCCATGGCCTACGACACCCCGGTGCCCGGGTACCGCAATAACACCGTCAACACCCTGCGGCTGTGGGCGGCCAAGGCCACGCGCGACTTCGATCTGGAGCCTTTCAACTTCGGGGAGTACGAACGGGCGGTGATGGACAAGGTCCGCTCCGAGACCATCACCCAGGTGCTCTACCCCAACGACAATGTCTTCGTGGGCCGCGAACTGCGCCTCAAGCAGCAGTACTTCCTGGTCAGCGCCACCTTTCAGGACATCTTCCGCCGCTACCGCAAGACCCGCCCCACCTTTGCCGAATTCGCCGCCAAGAACGCCGTCCAGCTCAATGATACCCATCCCTCCATCGCCATCCCCGAACTGATGCGCCTGCTGATGGACGAGGAGGGCCTGGGTTGGGACGAGGCCTGGAAGATCACGGTGGCTACCTTCGGGTACACCAACCACACCGTGCTGCCCGAGGCCCTGGAGAAATGGCCGGTGAGCCTGATGGTGCAGGTGCTGCCCAGGCATTTGCAGATCATCTACGAGATCAACCGCCGCCTGCTGGAGGAGGTGGCCTCCCGCTATCCGGGCGATGGGGACCGGCTGCGCCGCATGTCGCTGATCGAGGAGGGGCCGGAGCAGAAGGTGCGCATGGCCCACCTGGCCATCGTGGGCAGCCACTCGGTCAACGGGGTGGCGGCCCTGCACACCAAGATCCTCACCGAGGAGGTGTTCAGGGACTTCTGCGAATTGTGGCCGGAGCGCTTCAACAACAAGACCAACGGCATCACCCCGCGCCGCTGGCTGCGGGCCTGCAATCCGGGGCTGGCCCAATTGATCTTCTCCCAGCTGGGAGAAGGCTGGGTGAAGGACCTGTCCCAGTTGCAGCACCTAGTCCCCCTGGCCGAGGATGCCGGCTTTCGCCAGGAGTGGCGCCGGGTCAAGCGGGCCAACAAGGAGCGCCTGGCGCGCTACATCGAGACCCAGAACCGCCTGGTGCTCGACGTGGACTCGCTCTTCGACTGCCAGGTCAAGCGCATCCACGAGTACAAGCGCCAGTTGCTCAACGCCCTGCACCTGGCTGCCCTTTACAACCGCCTCAAGAGCGGATCACCGCACGCCTTTGTGCCGCGCACCGCCATCTTCGGCGGCAAGGCCGCCCCCGGCTATTTCATAGCCAAGCTGATCATCAAGCTGATCAACGCCATCGCCGCCACCGTCGACCAGGATCCCCAGGTGGAGGGCCGGCTCAAGGTGGTGTTCCTGGCCAACTACGGGGTTTCGCTGGCCGAGAAGATCATGCCGGCCGCCGAACTCTCCGAGCAGATCTCCACCGCCGGCATGGAAGCCTCGGGCACGGGCAACATGAAGTTCGCCCTCAACGGGGCCCTGACCATCGGCACCCTGGACGGGGCCAACGTGGAGATGGCCGAGGAGATCGGCGAGGAGCACGTCTTCATCTTCGGCCTGCGCGCCGAGGAGGTGAAGGCGCTCAAGCAGCAGGGCTACAATCCCTGGGATCACTACCACGCCGACCCCGAACTGAAGCTGGTGCTGGACCAGATCGCCGAGGGGGCCTTTTCCCCAGGACAGCCGGATCTGTTCAAGCCCCTGGTCCACGCCCTGCTCTATCAGGGCGACCCCTATCTGCTCCTGGCCGATTACCCCGCGTACGCCGCCTGCCAGGAGCGGGTGAGCGCGCTGTACCTGGACCCGGAGGCCTGGACGCGCAAATCCATCCTCAACTGCGCCCGCATGGGGAAGTTCTCCAGCGACCGGACCATCCAGGAATACGCCCGCCAGATCTGGGAGGTGGAGCCAGCCCCGGTGCACCTCGGCAGACAGGGCAAATAGCAGCGGCCCCTCTTTTCCCAGGCCCGCCCAATCCCTATCTTGGCTGTGCTCTTTCCAGGAGGATTCCCATGCCCGCAAGTGTTCCGCGTTCGCTGCGGCAGCTGTGCCGCCAGGTGCTGCCCCTGCTGATGGACCGCGCCGATGGCCGGCGCCTGCTGGGGGACGTGGAGGCAGTGGTCGAGACCGACCGCTGGAACTCCTTCGACCGCTTCCACCAGACCAGCCAGACCCTGGCCCGCCGGTACGAAGAGGCCGGGGCCAAGGCCGAGGTCCACCCCCTGCAGACGGGGGGGCGGGTGGGATCGGGTCGCTGGGTCATCCAGGAGGCCCAGGACGTGTTGGGGGCCACCCTGGAGGTGATCGCCCCGGTGCACCAGCGCCTGCTCGATTTCCAGCATAATCCCTGGCACGTGATCCAGTGGACCAGCGGCACGCCGGAGGGCGGCCTGGAATGCGAGCTGGCCATCATCGACAGCAGGGAAGAACTGGAGGGGAAGGGCAGGGACGCGCTGGCGGGCAAGATGGCGCTCACCTGCCTGGAGCCGCGCACCCTGATGAAGCTGCTGGCCGACAAGGGCGCGGTGGGGGTGATCACCGACCGGCCCATAGCCCAGCTGCCAGATGCCCTGGCGTGGAGCAAGTTCGGCTGGGGGGCGGTGCCGATGGAGTGGACCACGGCGCGGCTGGTGGGGTTGGTGCTCTCCCAGAACCAGGGCAAGGAACTGCGCCGCCTGGTCCAGCAGCGGGGTCCCCTGCGCCTGCGCGCCGAGGTGGAGGTGCGCAAGTACGTGGGCAGCCACGACGTGGTCAGCGGGCTGGTGCGCGGGGCGGACGATCCCCAGGACGAGGTCTGGGTGCTGGCCCACAGCGCCGAGCCGGGGGCGGTGGACAACGCTTCGGGCGTAGCGGTGTGCCTGGAGATGGCCCGCCTGCTCGAAGCGCTCATCGCCGAGGGCAAGCTGCGCCGGCCCCGGCGCAGCATCCGCCTGCTCAACGCGTACGAATGTTACGGGTTCTTCGGCTATCTCGAAAAGGTGCGCCGGCTGCAGACGCCGCTGGCCGGGTTGTGCATCGACACCCTGGGTTCCAGACCGGAGGTCTGCGACGGCCGGCTGGAGTGGCACGCCACCATCCCCATGTCGGCCGGGTTTGTGGACCGGGTGGGCGAGGCGGTGCTGCGGGCCGGGCTCAGGTTGCACAACCCCGGGTACCGGTTGCACCTGACCCCCTTTGTCTCCACCTCGGACACCCTGATCGGCGACCCTCAGTACGGTTTCCCCTGCCCCTGGATCACCACCCATCACCGCAAGAGCGGCAGGGGGTTCGACGCGTACCACTCTTCGGCGGACACCAGCGAATTACTCAGCCCCGAGGGGTTGGAGTTGTGCGCCGCCAGCATGGCCGCCTACCTGTACTACCTGGCCGATGCCGGCAGTCCCGAGGTGGGGGAACTGGCCAGGGCCGAGACGGCCAGGACCCTTGAACTGCTGCGGGCCAGGCCCAGCCCTGAGCGGGCCTTTTTCCTGTGCGAGACCCACGCCGAGAATCTCAGGCGCCTGCGGCGCTGGCTGTGGGGCGGGGAAAGGGCTCCGCTGATGGCCCACCTGAATGCCTGCGAGCAGGAGGTAAATCAAATGGCTTCGCGGCGGATCAAGCCATTCAAACACGGGGCCGGCACCCGGCGGGTGCCCCGCCGCACTGCCCCGCTCTCGCCCACCCTGGAGAATACCCCGACCCCCATCGCCCAGCGCATCAGCGGGGCCGGGTTGCCGGCCTGGGCTTTGTTCTGGGCGGATGGCCGGCGCGACCTGGCCCAGATCGCCGCCCTCATCGGCTGCGAGGAGACCGCCGCCGTGGGGGGGACGGGCAAAAAGCCGGCGCCGGGTGCGGCACCGGTGGCCCAGTTCTTCGAGGCGCACGCCGAGCTGGGTTACGCCGAGCTGGCCGGTCCAGGTGAGCTGGTGACCAAGGCGCGCCTGGTCGCGGATCTGAGGAAGCTAGGGGTGCGCAAGGGCATGGACTTGATGGTGCACAGTTCCCTGGGGGCCATCGGCTTTGTGGCCGGGGGGGCCTCGACGGTGATCGAAGCCCTGCTGGAGGCCATCGGTGCGCAGGGCACCTTGATGATGCCCTCCTTCAACCACCGGGGCGCGCAGGTCTTCAATCCGCTCGCTACGCCTACTACCAACGGGGCTATCCCGGACGCCTTCTGGCGCCGGTCCGACGCGGTGCGCAGCCTGCACCCCACCCACGCGCTGGCCGCCTGCGGTCCCCGGGCCGAGGAATTCTGCCGCGATCACCTGGAAAGGGGGATCTGGGCCCAGGACAGCCCCATCGGCAGACTGATCCACGGCGGGGGGTACATCCTGGCTCTGGGGACCACCCACTACACCAGCACCGCGTACCACGTCGCCGAAAATTCCATGCCCTGCGGCTGCATCGACGCCTTTGGCAACCTAGACAAGGTGGTGCGGCCCGAGGGCCGGGTGGAGGAGGTGAGGGGCCTGGCCTGGCGCAGCGGCGAGTGTCCGGTGTCGCCCCGCAAACTGGACGAGACTCTGGACCGCCGCCGCCTGCAGCGCCGCGGCAAGGTGGGTGGGGCCGAGGCCGAACTGGTGCGGGGCCTGGATCTGTGGCAGGTGCGGCGCGAGCATCTGAAAAATGCCTGTCCCACCTGTACCATCAAACCGGGTTACCGGAGATAGGAGCATCCCATGGCCACCCGCTACCCCCAGGCCATCCTGGTCAGCTGCGAGATCCCCTGGGACGAGCAGGGCGTGCTCCTGGAAGAGTGCTTCCGCCGCGAGATCCGCGCCCAACTGGCCCAGGGCTTCAACCATCTCTACGTCTTCGGCACCGCCGGCGAAGGGTACGCCGTCACCCTCGATCAATACCGACAGATCGTCCAGGTCTTCTGGGAGGAGACCCACCGGGAAGGGGTCTTCCCGATGGTGGGGGTGATCGCCATGTCCACCCCCCAGGTGCTGGAACGCCTGGCCTTTTCCTTTGAGCTGGGGGTGCGGGCCTTCCAGATCAGCCTGCCGCCCTGGGGGGCCCTGGACGACGCCGAACTCCTGGTCTTTTTCCGCCAGGTGTGCGGGGCCTTTCCCGAGGCGCGTTTTATCCATTACAACTTGCCGCGCGCCCGGAGGGTGCTGCTGGGGCCCGAGTACCGCCGGCTGGTGGCGGAGGTCCCCAATCTGGCCGGCACCAAGAACTGCCGCACGGATCTGACCCAGATCTTCAGCATCGCCACCGGCGCCCCGGAACTGCAGCACTTCTACGGCGAACACGGCTTTCCGCACGGCTGCCTCTTCGGCGAGTGCTCCCTGCTCAGTTCCTTCGGGGCGCTCTTCCCCGTCAAGACCAAGGAATTTTTCCAGTACGGGGTGACCAAGCAGTGGGACCGGCTCTTTCCCATGCAGGCCGAATATCTGAGAGTGATGGAGGACTTCCTGGCACCCACCCAGGGCCGCGAGGCCATCGACGGGGCGTATGACAAGATGATCGTGCGCGCCTCCGGACTGGACATGCCCCTGCGCCTCCTGCCCCCGTACCAGGGGTTCGACGAGCAGACCTTCACCAAATGCCTGCGCCAACTCCGCCGCCGGCATCCCCAGTGGCTGGAGTGAGCGGGTGAAGATCCTCCATCTCAACCCCGAGCACCCCGAGGAAAACCAGATCCTGGTCGAGGGATTGGAGCGGGAGGTGCTGCTCTTTCAGCTGAGCGACACCCACCTGGCCGAGGCCGACGCGCGGGATCCCCATCCGGCGCGCCAGGCCGCTGCCCACTACCAGGCCTACTTTCAGCAGCGCACCCCGGGAGGCATGGCGGCCAGGGAGGTGTTTTTCCGCCTGCTGGAACGCTGCCGATCCGCGCAGCCCGAGGTGCTGGCGCTGACCGGGGACGTCCTCCATTTCCCCTCGGTGGCCGGCCTGGAGCTGCTGGCCCGCAATCTGGGAGGGCGGGAGTACCTCTACACCTTGGGCAACCACGACTGGTACTTTCCCTATGGTGAATGGAGCGAAGCCACGCGCCAGGCACATTATCCTCGCTTCTTCGCCCTTTCCGGGGGGAGCCCGGCCTGCCAGGTGCGGGAAGTCAGCGGCCTGCGCGTGATTGCCCTGGACAACAGCACCTACCAGGTGAGCCGTGCCCAGGTCGAGTTTCTCCGCCGCCAACTGCAGGATGGGAAGCCCTGTCTGCTGCTGGTGCACATCCCCCTGTGCGTCCCCTCGCTGATGCCCGCGGTGATGGCGCGCTGGCAGGCACCCATCGCGATGGGCGGGGAGGAGGGCTGGACCGCCGAGACGCGGGCCAAGTGGTTGGTGGGGGAGGTGGCACCGAGCACCCGCACCTGCCTGGAGTTGGTGCGCCAGGCGGAGAATCTGGTGGGCATTCTCTGCGGGCACATCCATTTCCCGCACGCCGACGAAATACGGACCGGGTGTCACCAGTACGTGGCCAGGCCGGGTTTCGAGGGGGGATACCGGAGCCTGACCTTCAAACCCTACAGGTGAGCGATGTACACCTCGCTGGGTAGCGTGAGCCTCAAGAGGGGCGAAGCGGTGGAAGTGGGGGTGGTGAGAGGGCCGGACCTGGAATGGGCCGAGCGGGTGGAAGGGCTGCTGGGGCACAAAGGGCCGATCTGGCAGCGGCAGAACGCGGCTGCGGTGTGCCGGGAGTGCCGGGACCTGGGCATCGAGGCGAATTTCTACCTGCTCCACCGGGATGGGAAGCCCCTGGCCAATATCGCCACCTTCACCCACCGCGGCGTTGGGCATTTCGGCCATGTGTGGACCGTGCCAGAAGACCGGCGCCAGGGCGCGGCTTCGCAGCTGATGGGGGTGCAGATGGCCCACTTCAGGCAGGAAGGGGGCCGGGCGCTCTTTCTGGGCACGGGGTACGACAGCGCCCCGTACCACATCTACGCCTCGCACGGATTTGTCGGGTTGGAACCCAAAAGCGGGCAGATGGAGTACTACTCGCAGACCAGGGCGGAGTTCGAGGAGGAGTATTTCGCCAAAGGGGCAGTGCAAGTGGAGGAGGTGCAGTGGCGGCACTGGCCGGCTTCGGCAGCGCTCTTTCTGGGGGAGTTCCCCGGGGCAGTGCGCTGCGCTCCGCTCAAGT
>JACPJE010000168.1 GCA_016187725.1 Candidatus Latescibacterota bacterium | reverse complement strand
GGCTGAGGGCCAGTTCGAGGTCGGCGGCGAAAACCTGATAGTCGGAAGGTCTCTCCAGATCGAAGTAGCTTCCCTCGATGAAGTGCCTGGCCAGCGTGGTCTTGCCGCACTGCCGGGGTCCCAGGACCAGGACCGCCGGGAATTGGGCGGCGAGAGAAGCGACGAGGGATCGCGCAGCGCGAGGTATCATGAGGGCAATATAGAAATGATACTTCTAATTAGCGAGCCGACATATAGGGAGAGCCTACCCTCGCCTCCGCCCATGCAACTCCCATCAGGCCAGCATTATCCCCGGATTTTGCTACCTTTCCGTATTAGATTAGTATTTTCCGGGGGTAAATTATAGATAGCCGCTTCTTTGCCATCAAAAACCCGTGGCGCAGCGGCCAACCCTCGCCCTACACCAGCACCTCCACCTGCCCCTCGCGCACCCGCACCTCGTAGGTCCTCACCGCCTTGCCGGACCGGGTCAGGCAGGCGCCGCTGCGCACGTTGAACTGCCAGCCGTGCCGCGGACAGATCACCACCTCGCCGTCGAGAAACCCGTCGCCCAGATAGCCCCCCTGGTGCAGGCAGGTGTTGGCCGTGGCCAGGAACTCCCCGCCCACGTTGAAAACCGCCAGTTGTTTCTCGCCCACCCCCACCACTTTCGCCTCACCTTCGAGCACCTCCTCGGCCCGCAGCACCGGCATCCACTGCGGCGCGGCGGGCACGGAGGGCGGGGCAGCCACCGCCCCTAACTTCCCCTCGCGGTCCAGTTCGCGCAGCACCTCGATGGCGTCCACCACCTTGGTCAGGCCCGCAGCCGGGTACGCGCAGAGGATGGCGTCGATGAGTTCGTCGCGGCTGGCCCCTTCCTTCAGGGCGCGCGGCATGTACTGCCGCAGGCCGCGCGGCGAGAAATTGATCACCTTGGTGACCACCGAGATCAGGAAGCGGGTCTTGGGGTCCAGGTGCCGGCCCGACTCCTTGAAAAAAGCGAGCAAATGCTGCATGGCCTCGGGCCGCGTCTGGCTGAGGTACTGCAGGCCGCTGAGTTCTTTTTCTCCTTCTTCGCTCACCCTTGCCCTCCTTCTCCCAGCATGGCCTCGACAAAGGCCCGGCTCTCAAAAGGCTGCAGATCCTCCAGCCCCTCGCCCACCCCGATCAACTTGACCGGAATGCCCATCTCCCGCCGCAGGGCCAGGGCGATGCCGCCCTTGGCCGTGCCGTCCAGCTTGGTCAGCACCAGCCCGGTCAGCTCAGTGGCCTGGTTGAACAGGCGGGCCTGGGACAGGGTGTTCTGGCCGGTGGTGGCGTCCAGCACCAGCAGGGTCTCGTGCGGGGCCTGGGGGTCCTGCTTGGCCAGGGAGCGGCGGATCTTCTTCAACTCCTCCATGAGGTTGACCTTGGTGTGGAGCCGGCCGGCCGTGTCGGCGATCAGCACGTCCACCTGCCGGGCCCGGGCCGCCCCCAGCGCGTCGAAGGCCACTGCCGCCGGGTCGGCCCCCTGCTGGGCGCGCACGATGTCCACCCCGGCCCGCTCGGCCCAGATCTCCAGTTGCGGCACAGCCGCGGCGCGAAAGGTGTCGCAGGCGGCGATCAGCACCTTGTGCCCGGCCTCGGCGTAGCGCTTGGCCAGCTTGCCGATGGTGGTGGTCTTGCCCACCCCGTTGACGCCCACCACCAGGATGGTGTAGGGGTGGGCCGGCAACGCCTCAAGGGGCAGGCCCTGGTCCTGGTCCTCCAGCATGAGGGCCAGGTGATCCTTGAGCAGCCCCAGCACCTCCCCGCTGCTGCCTTTGAAATCCTCCTGGCGCGCCCGCTGGCGCAATTCCTCGATCAGCTCGGCGGCGGTCTCCACCCCCACGTCGGCCTGGATGAGCACGGCCTCCAACTCTTCGAGGGTCTCGCTGTCCAACCGGCCCCCACTGCCCACCACCGCGGCGATTTTATCGGCCAGGGCCTCGCGGGTCTTGGACAGCCCGCTCTTCAGTTTGTCGAAAATCCTATTTAGCATCTATAGCACAGCATTATTTGTAGAGTACGCTTTCCTCGATGGCCGGGTCCACCACGTAGACCATCGGCTCCTCTTCGAGCGCGATCAGTGGGCCGGCTCCTCCAGCCGCAACTCCCTGGAGGAGCGCAGGAGCTGGCCCTCGTCGATCACCAGGATGGTGGACTTGCCCGCCGTGTGGTGTTCGTAGAGCAGTTCGCAGATGCGGTGGACCAGGCCGGCCCGGTCCAGGTCCCCGGCCTCCTGGCCTAGCTGGTAGAGCACCTCGCGCAGAAATTCCTCGGAGGTCTTGCAGGGCTGGTGCAGCAGGGCCACCTCGGTGCGCTGGGGGTCCAGCTCCCGCAGCAGGGCCCGGGCCATCAGGGTCTTGCCGCAACCCGGTCCTCCGGTCAGCAGGGCGGCCCCGCGCCGCTCCTTGAGCACGTAGAGCAGCCGGGTCCACAGTTCGGCGCAGGCAGGGGACTGGTAGAAGAACCTGGGATCCGGGGTGTTTTCGAAGGGCTTTTCGCGCAGCCCCCAGTACGCTTCGTACAAAAGAGGACTCCTCGCCTCGCGGCAGACTCCGCTCTCCCATCGCCTCAAGTGAGAATTTATTAGTAATTTAAGCAACTTAGAGAATAGGAGCACTAGGGGCTTTGTCAAGAGCGCTCACCTTGACTTTGACGCGGCCCCTGCCTTAGCTTTGGCTGTCTTTTCCCGGGAGAATTACGGCCTTGTCGCAGCGTCTTTTGACTCTGTTGTTGTTCTGGTGGGGAGCCGCCCAGGCCCTGCCCCAGGGGGGGTTCATGCGGCCCGAAGACCTGAACCGCGGTATGCGCGGGGTGGGCAGGACCGTCTTCCAGGGCACTGCCGTCGACACCTTTGAGGCCGAGATTCTCGGGGTGTTGCACAATTACCTCGGGCCGGGCCGGGACCTGATCCTGGCCCGCCTGTCCGGCGATCCCCTGGTGCAGACCGGGGTCATCGCCGGGATGAGCGGCAGCCCGGTCTACGTGGAGGGCCGGCTCATCGGCGCCGTGGCCTACGCCTTTCTGCCCTTCCCCAAGGAAGCCATCTGCGGCATCACCCCCATCCACGACATGCTCGGCACCCTGGAACGGGATCTGGACGCCCCTGCCCCCGCCCGGGCCCAGAGTCTGCATTTGGAACTGGATGCCCAGGCGCGGGCCCAGATCAGCGCGGCCCTCGGCGATCCCCAGCTCTCTCCTTCCCTGACCCTGGTGCCCCTGGGCACTCCGGTGTGGGTGGCCGGGGCCTCCCCGCTGGCCAGCCAGGCCCTGGCTAAAGCCTTTGGAAAGGCGGGCCTGAAAATGCTGGCCGCCCCCGGCGGCCAGACGCCTCCGGACCTCCAGACCGAACTGGTCCCTGGCGCGGCCCTGGGCGTGCAGCTGATCTCCGGGGACCTGAGCGCCACCGGCATCGGCACCCTGACCTATGTGGACGGGGAAAGGGTGCTGGCCTTCGGCCACCCCATGATGCTGGCCGGGGCCACGGACATGCCCATGACCGGGGCCTATATTTATCAGGTTTTTGCCAGCCAGTATCTCTCCTACAAGATGGGCGCCGCCACCCGCCCGGTGGGCGCCATCCGCCAGGACCGCCAGCCGGCCATCGCCGGCCTGCTGGGCCCGGTCCCCAGGATGCTGCCGGTCTCGGTGCTCCTGCGCGGCCAGGGCGAGGAACGCCGCTTCCACTTCGAGGTGCTGCCCCACCGCGACCTGGCCCCCGGCCTGACCCAGGCGGTGCTGCTGCAAACCCTGGAGTCGGCCGAGAAGCTCGACGGCGACGCCACCGTGCAGGTGCGCGCACAGATCCACTTCAGCCAGGGCCGGGTGCTCGACCAGGAGCAGATCTACAGCGGCACTCAGGCCATCTGGGCCGCCGCCGAGGCCCTCATCGCGCCGCTGAGTGTCCTGAGCCAGACCGAGTTCTCCGACCTGAAACCCGACAGCCTGTCCTTTGAATTGGACCTGAGCGAGCGCATCTCCACCGCCCAGGTGCTGGGCCTGCGGGTGGACCGGCCGGCCCTTGAGATCGGCAAATCGCTGAAGGCCAGCGTCACCCTGCGGCCCTATCAGCAGCCCTTGGTGCAGCAGGCGGTGGAAATCTCTCTGCCCGCGGACCTGGCCCCCGGCCTCCTAATCTTGAGAGTGGGCAGCGGCGCCGCGGGCCGGCAGTGGGAGAGCCAGCGCCGGCCCGAACTCTTGCAGCCGCGTGACGCGGCCCAGTTGCTGGCCCTGCTGGACCGCCGCGAGCGCGACGACGACCTGATCGTCGAACTCTACCGCCCCGAACCCGGCCTCTCCCTGGAGGGCCGCGAACTGCCCGCACTGCCCCCCTCAGCGCGCGCGGTGCTCGACCAGGGCGTGTCCGTTGGTCATGTGGGTCCGATCAAGGGCCGCGTCCTGCTGCGCCAGCGGGTGCGCACGGCTTATGTGCTGGAGGGGGAACAATCCCTGGAACTGAGCGTGAGGAGGCCCTGAAATCGTGAGCTGGCTGATCTGGGTATTGCTGCTGGCCCTGCCGGTCCTGGCGGTCCAGCCGGTGAGCTGGCAGCAGCGCACCTTCGAAGATTTCGCCGCCGGCAAGGGCGCCGGGGTGGAGTTGCGCGCCGAGGGCGCGGTGCAGCTGGCCCCCTCCCTCGAAGAGTTGGCCAAGCTAGAAGCCGAGCGCATCTGGTCCCTGGCCAGCGGCCCGGACGGCACCCTCTACGCCGGCACCGGCGACCTGGGCCGCATCTACGCCCTGCCACCCAAGGGAGATCCGGTCCTGCTCTTCGATTCCCCCGAGCTGGCCATCCATTCCCTGGCGGTGGGCGCGGACGGGGCCCTGTACGCCGGCACCGCCCCCGACGGCATCATCTACCGCATCGACCCCAAGGGGCAGGTCAGCACCCTGGCCCAGACCGGCAGCGCCTATGTGTGGGATCTTGAGTTCGACGCGCGCGGCCGGCTCTGCGCCGCCACTGGCCAGCCGGCCCGGGTGCTCTCCATCTCGACAGCGGGTGAGGTGGATACCCTCTGCGCCCTGGCTGACCAGCACGTCATGTCCCTGCTCTTCCACCGGGAGCACCTCTACGCGGCCACGGCCCGGGCCGGGCGCATCTACGAGATCGCCGACACCACCGCGCGCCTGCTCTGCGAGACCGGGTACGAGGAAGTGCACCGGCTGGCCGCCCTGGAGGACGGCACCCTCTACGCCACCGCCCTCTCCCAGGCCTCCGGGGACCAGAAGGAGAAGTCCGCCCTCTTCCGCATCGGCACCGAGGGGGCGGCCCTGGCCCTGTGGCAAGCCGAAGAGACCCAGCTGCTCGACCTGCTGGCCGACAAGGACGGCACCTTGCTGGCCACCGCGGCCAAGCCGGCCCAACTGTGCCGCTTTGCCCGCGAGGGCCGGCTCTCGCTGGTGGCCCGCTTCGAGGACTTCGCTCCCAGCTGTCTGGCGCGCTTTCCCTCGGGAGCCCTGTGCCTGGGCGCCTCCCAGTCGGGCGTCCTCCACCGGCTGGGCTCCTCCTTTGCCAGGGAGGGCCGCTTCGAGTCCGCGGCGGAGGACTTCGGCGTGCAGGCCCGCTGGGGCGGCCTCCGCTGGAGGGCCGAACTCCCGGCCGACACCCGCCTCGCCTTCCAGACCCGCTCGGGCAACAGCCAGGAACCCGACCCCACCTGGAGCGCATGGTCGGCCGAACTCGAACACAGCGGCAGCCCCCTCTCCAGCCCGCCGGCCCGCTTCCTCCAGTACCGCGCCCTGCTGCGCAGCACCGCCGCCAGCAGGACTCCGGTGCTGCTGGGAGTGGACATCGCCGCCCTGCCGGCCAATCTCCGTCCCGAGATCAAGACCCTGGAGATCCAGACCTACCAGCCCCCCGGCCAGGACCAGGGCCAGGACCAGGGCCAGGGCGGCCCCCCGCTGCGGGGCCGCCGCCTGCCCCAGCGCAAGAGCCTGCGCCTCCTGCGCTGGCAGGCCCAGGACGCCAACGGCGACAAGCTCAGCTACACCCTCTACCTCAAGGGCAGTGGCCAGCAGGAGTGGAAAAAGGCGGAGGAAGGTCTGGAGCAGAATTCCTTCATCTGGGACACCGAGACCATGCCCGAAGGCCTGACCCAGCTGCGGCTGGTGGCCACCGATTACCCGGACAACCCGCCAGGACTGGCCCTGGAGGCCGAGCGGCTCAGCCCCCCTTTCCTCATCGACAATTCGCCCCCGGACCTGTCTGTGGAAGTGGAACAGCGCGATCCCCTGCGCCTGGCCCTGCGCTGCACCGACCGCATCAGCCCCCTCCAGCGCGCCCAGTACACCGTCGATTACGGCGATCAGGCCCAGCAGCTGACCCCGGAGGACGGGCTCTTCGACAGCCAGGAGGAGCGGGTGCGCTTCGCGGTGGAGGGCCTGGCCCCCGGCGAGCACGTCATCGCCGTGCAGGTCTGGGACCGCCTCGACAACGTGGGGGCGGTGCAGTTGGTCATCAAAATAAACCCGTAGGGGCGCATTGGGGCATCCCTCCGTGGATGCCCCGCCTCCGAGGCAAATTCAGCACAATGGACCAGGATCTCGCGCACATGCGCCGCGCCCTGCGCCTGGCGCTGAAGGGACGCGGCAAGGTCAGCCCCAACCCGCTGGTGGGCGCGGTGGTGGTCCGCCAGGGCCGGGTGGTGGGAGAGGGCGCCCATCTACAAGATGGCGGCCCCCACGCCGAGGTCCACGCCTTTGCCGCTGCCGGCGCCCAGAGCCAGGGCGCCACTCTGTACGTGACCCTGGAACCCTGCGCCCACCAGGGCCGCACTCCCCCCTGCACCGCAGCGATCCTGGCCGCCGGCATCCGGCGGGTGGTCTGCGCCCTCGAAGATCCCGATCCTCGGGTGCGCGGCAAGGGCATTGCCCAGCTGCGCGCCGCCGGCCTCCAGGTGGAGGTGGGCCTGGGGCGGGAGGAGGCCGAGCGCCAGAACGCCGCATATCTAAAACATCGCCGCACGGGCCTGCCCCTGGTGATCCTCAAGCTGGCCCAGAGCCTGGACGGCCGCATCGCCACCGCCGCGGGCGACACCCGCTGGATCAGCGGCGAAAAGGCCCGCACCCTGGTCCACCGCTGGCGCAACTGGACCGACGGGGTCATGGTGGGGGCCGGCACGGTGCTGGCCGACGATCCCCTGCTCGACGTGCGCCTGGTGCGCGGCCGCCCGCCCCGCCCCCTGGTGGTGGACGGCCGGCTGCGGGCGCCGCTCCAGGCCCGGGTCTTCCAGCGGCCCGGCGCCGTGCTGGTCACCGCCCAGTCGGCGCCGCTGGCCACCCGCCGCGCCTTTGCCGCCCAGGGAGTGGAGGTGTGGACCTTTCCCTCCCGGGCCGGGCGCCTGGACCTGCGCCAGGTCCTGGAACGGGCCGGCAACGAGGGCCTGACTAGCATCCTGCTCGAAGGGGGCGGCCTGTTGGCCGCCGCGGCCCTGCGCGCCCGGATCGTGGACCAGGTGCGCATCTTCGTGGCCCCCTGCCTCATCGGCGAGGGCGTCCCCGCTATCGGCGAGCTGGGCATCCGCCGGCTGGCCCAGGCCCTGCGCCTCGAAAAGGTGGCCCTGCGCCGATTGGGCCCTGATCTCCTCTACACCGCCGAGGTCAAGTACCCGTGTTCACCGGACTGATCGAGGAAGTGGGCGCCGTGCGCCGCATCCAGCGCCAGGGCGCCTTCCAGCGCCTCGAAATCAGCGCCCGGCTGGTCCTGGAAGGGACCCGGTTGGGGGACAGCATCAATATCGCCGGGGCCTGCCAGACCGCCGTCGAGATCGGCGCCGACTACTTCGCCGTCGAATCGGTGGAGGAGACCCTGCAGCGCACCACCCTGGGCGCGCTGCGGCCCGGTGATCCGGTGAACTTAGAGCGCTCAGTGCGCCTCCAGGACCGGCTGGGCGGGCACCTGGTGCTGGGCCACGTGGACGGGGTGGGCCGCATCAGCCGGATGGAAGAGCGCCACCGCGAATGGCTGCTGAGCGTGGAGCCCCCAGCCGAACTGCTGCGCTATATCGCCTTCAAGGGCTCCATCGCCATCGACGGCATCAGCCTGACCGTGGCCCAGGTGGAGGGCCGGGCCTTTACCGCGGCCATCATACCCCATACATTTGATCATACCACCCTCGGACAGCGCCGCCGCGGCGATGCGGTCAATCTCGAAGTGGACCTCATCGCCCGGTACGTGGAGCGCCTGCTGCGCGCCGGGGAACCGGCGACGGGACTGACGCTGGAAAAAATGCGCGACATGGGGTATTGAGTTGGGGCGGGTCCAGACCCGCCTTTTGAGTTCTATGTCCGACTTCAACACCATAGAAGAGATCCTCACCGACCTCCAGCAGGGCCGCATGGTGGTGCTGGTGGACGAGCGCGACCTCGACGTGGACGGCACCGAGGTGGTGGGCGAGGGCGAACTCATGATGGTGGCCGAACTGGTCAGCTCCGAGGCCCTCAACTTCGTGGTGCGCCACACCGGCTCCTCGCTGCACGTGGCCGCCAGCAAGGAGCGCCTGGAACAATTGGGCCTGGGGCTGATGGTGCCCGGCAGCCAGGGGCCGCGGGGCACCTCGGTGGTGGTGAGCGTCAACGCCGCCCTCGCCAGCGGCTCGGGGATCTCGGCCCACGACCGGGCCCTGACCATCCGCAAGCTGGCCGATCCGCTCAGCCGCTCCGCGGATTTTGTCCAGCCCGGCTACCTCACCCCCCTGCAGGCCCAGCCCGGCGGGGTGCTCAGAAGGGCCGGCCACACCGAGGCGTCCGTGGATCTGGCCCGCCTGGCCGGCTTCCAGCCAGTGGCCCTGATCGCCTCCATCCTCGACGAGCAGGGGGAGGTGGCCTCCACGCCCTACCTGCTGGACTTCGCCCGGAGGCACGGCTTCAAGATCGCCACCATCAAGGACCTGATCGCCCATCGCCGGCGCACCGAAAAACTGGTGGCCCTCGAAGCCCGGGCCCTCATGCCCACCCAGTACGGGGAGTTCACCCTGTACGCCTACCGCAGCCTGGTGGACAACAACCCCTACCTGGCCCTGGTCCTGGGCGAGGTGGACGGCGAGCGGGATACCCTGGTGCGCATGCATTCGGGTTGCCTCACCGGCGACGCGCTGGGCTCCTTCCTGTGCGACTGCGGCGAGCAGCTCCACCGCTCCTTCGAGATGATCGCCGCCGAGGGGTGGGGGGTGATCGTCTACATCCAGCACCACGAGGGCCGGGGCATCGGTCTCTTCCACAAGCTCAAGGCCTATCAACTGCAGCGCGACCAGGGTCTGGATACCATCGAGGCCAACCACGCCCTGGGCCTGCCCATGGACGCGCGCGACTACGGCATCGGCGCCCAGGTGCTCTACGACCTGGGCCTGCGCCGGGTGCGCTTTCTGACCAACAACCCCAAAAAACGGGTGGGACTGGAAGGGTACGGGATCACCGTGGTCGAACAGGTGCCCATCGCCGCCTCGCCCAACCCCCACAACATCCGCTACCTGCGCACCAAGCGCGACCGGATGGGCCACCACACCCTGCTGCGCGAGGACCACAAGACGCCGGCCAGCGGAGGAGAAAACTGAGATGCCCAAAGTGCACGAAGGTAAACTCGACGCCCGGGGCCGCAAGTTCGGGATCGCGGTGAGCCGCTTCAACAGCCTGATCACCGCCCAGCTTCTGGAAGGGGCGCTCGACTGCCTGCGCCGCCATGGGGCCGCAGACGAGGACCTCGAGGTAGCCTGGGTGCCTGGGGCCTTCGAGCTGCCCATCGCCGCCCAGAAACTGACCGCCACCCGCCGCTTCGACGTAGTCATCTGCCTGGGGGCCATCATTCGCAGCAACACCCCGCACTTCGACTTTGTGGCCGGCGAGGCGGCCAAGGGCATCGCCAAGGTGGGTCTGGACAGCGGCACCCCGGTGACCTTTGGGGTGATCACCACCGACGATTTGGAACAGGCCATCGAACGGGCCGGGGCCCGGGCGGGCAACCGCGGCTGGGACGCGGCCCTCAACGCCATCGAGATGGCCGACCTGATGGCCGGGCTGAAATGACCGAAGGGGAAAGCGCCCTGGCCGAGATCCCGGACCCGGGGTTGCCCGACAACCGGCACGGGGCCCGCCAGCTGGCCCTGCAGGCCCTCTACTGGGAGGCCAGTTCGCCGGGCGACGGCCGGCGCGCCCTGTGCGAGCTGGGCGAAGAGGCCGGCATGTCGGCTCCCACCCTGGAGTTTGCCGCCCAGCTGGTGGGCGCCGTCGGCCAGCACGGCGGCGAATTGGACCAGCTCATCGACGCGGCGGCCAGCCACTGGCGCCAGGACCGCATCGCCCGCATCGACGGCATCATCCTGCGCCTGGCCCTGGCCGAGATCATCCACTGCGGCATCCCGGCGCGCATCGCCATGGACGAGGCCATCGAACTGGCCAAGGCCTACAGCAGCGCCAAGGCTTACCTCTTCGTCAACGGCGTCCTGGACGCCCTCGTCCGCCAGCGCGGTCTGCCGCTGTGAGGCGGGCATGCGCCTCGCCGTCCTCTCGGACATCCACGCCAACCTCGAAGCCCTCGAAGCGGTGCGCCGCGCCGGGGAGGAGCGGGGGGTGGAGCGCTGGGTCTGCCTGGGCGACGTCGTCGGGTACGGGGCCGACCCGCAGGCCTGCCTGGCACGGGTGCGGCAGTGGATGGCCTTCTGCGTGATGGGCAACCACGACCAGGCAGTGGCCGGCCAGGGCGGTCTGGAATATTTTAATCCCTGGGCGCGCCGGGTGGCGGAGTGGACGGCCGCCCGTCTCCAGCCGGGGGAACGCCAGTACCTGGCCGGCCTGCCCCTGAGCATGGCCGAAGGTGACGCCCTCTATGTCCACGCCCATCCCGTGGACCCGGGCGGCTGGGGCTACGTGTTGAGTGCCCGGGAGGCGCGCGCCGCCCTGGAGGCCACCCCGGCGCGGCTGTGCTTCGTCGGCCACTCCCACCAGCCCCTGGCCTGCGCCGCCGGCAGCGGCCTGCTGGCTATCGAGGACCTCATCGCCCTGCGGCCCGGGGAGCGCTATCTGGTCAATGCGGGCAGCGTGGGCCAGCCCCGGGACGGGAACTGGCGGGCCTGTTTCCTGGTCTGGGACCAGGGGGGCGACACCCTGGAATTCGTGCGCAGCGACTACGACCTGCACAGGGCGCAGGCCAAGATCCTGGCCGCCGGCCTGCCCCCCCTCCTGGCCCAACGGCTGGCGCAGGGCTACTGAGGTCCATTTCGACGCAGAGGACAGACCATGTTCGCTATGCTCAAAAAACTTTTCGGCTCCCAGGCGGAGCGCCAGTTCAAGGGCGCCTCCTCCGCGCTGGAGGCGATCAACCGCCACGCCGAGGAATACGCTTCCTTCTCCCCCGAACAGTTCCAGGGCAAGACCCGCGAGTTCCGCGCCCTGCTGGCCGAGCGCACCGGCGAGGCCATTGCCAGGCTGCGCCAGCTGGAGGAGGAACTGCACGCCGACCTGGAAGGCGAGGAGCGCGCCCACCTCAACGACGAACTCGACGAACTGGACAGCGAGATCCGCCGCCTGGAGGGGGCGACCCTAGACGAACTCGCCCCCCAGGCCTTCGCCCTGGTCAAGACCGCCTGCCGCTACCTTGTGGGCCGCTCCTGGGAGACCGTGGGCGGCATTGCCACCTGGGACATGGTCCCCTACGACGTGCAGTGCTTCGGCGCCCTGGTCCTGCACCAGGGCAAGATCGCCGAGATGGCCACTGGCGAGGGCAAGACCCTGGTGGCCACCATGCCCCTGTACCTCAACGCCCTGCCCGGCCACGGGGTGCACCTGATCACCCACAACAACTACCTGGCCAAGCGCGACGCCATGTGGATGGGGCCGGTCTACAATGTCCTGGGCCTGTCCGTGGGCGTGATTCAGGACGCCCGCCAGACCGGCGGCGCCGAGGCCTACCTGCTGCCGGCCCCCGAGGGAGCGGTCCAGGAATTTGTCTGGCAGGAGGTCTCCCACCAGCGGGCCTACGCCGCCGACGTCGTCTACGCCACCAAGGACCAGGTCGGTTTCGACTACCTCTACGACAACATGGCCACCCGCCGCGAGGACCTCATGCAGCGCGGCTTCAACTACGCCATCGTCGACGAGGCCGACAGCAACCTGATCGACGACGCCCGCACCCCGCTGATCATCTCGGGGCCGGTGCCCGAATCGACCAACCGCTATATGGAACTCAAGCCGCTGGTGGAGAAGCTGCTGCACGCCCAGACCTCCCTGGCCAACAAGCTGCTGGCCGAGGCCGAGAAGCAACGCCAAGAGGGGGGCGACGAGTACGAGGTCGGCGTCGAATTGCTCAAGGTCTCGCGCGGCAGCCCCAAGAACCGCCGGCTGATGAAAATATTACAAGAGGAGGGGATCAAGCGGCTGATCTCACGGGTCGAGTCCGACTACATGCGCGACAAGCGCCTCAGCGAGATCGACGAGGCCCTCTACTTTGCGGTGGACGAGCGGCAGAACACCATCGACCTGACCGAAAAGGGCCGCGACCTGCTCTCCCCCGACGAGCAGAGCCTCTTCATCCTGCCCGACCTGAGCCTGCAGGTCCACCAGATCCAGCACGACCCTTCACTGGGCGAGGAGGAGCGGCCCCTCAAGGAGGAGGAGGCCTACCGCGACCACGCCCTCAAGAGCGAGGCGGTGCACAACATCAACCAGCTGATGAAGGCCTACACCCTCTTCGAGAAGGACGTGCAGTACATGGTCACCGATGACCACAAGGTGGTCATCATCGACGAGTCGACGGGCCGGCCCCAGCCGGGCCGACGCTTCTCCGACGGGCTGCACCAGGCCCTGGAGGCCAAGGAAGGGGTCAAGGTCGAGCAGGAGACCCAGACCATCGCCACCATCACCCTGCAGAATCTCTTCCGCATGTACCGCAAGCTGGCCGGCATGACCGGCACCGCCGAGACCGAGGCCCACGAGCTGTACGAGATCTACAAGCTCGACGTGGTGGTGGTACCCACCAACCGCCCGGTGCGCCGCATGGACCACGACGACCAGATCTTCCGCACCAAGAAGGAGAAGTACAACGCCATCATCGAGGAGATCGCCCACCTGAACGAACGGGGCTTACCCGTGCTGGTGGGCACCATCTCGGTGGAGACCTCGGAGCTGCTCAGCCGCCTGCTCACCAGCCGCGGGATCAAGCACCAGCTGCTCAACGCCCGCTACCACGAGCGCGAGGCCCAGGTGGTCGCCCAGGCTGGCCAGCCGGGGGCAGTGACCATCGCCACCAACATGGCCGGCCGCGGCACCGACATCAAACTCAACCCCGAGGTGGTCAGGATCGACCGCCAGATCGTCACCTCCGCCCTCACCCTGGACGAGCGCCTGCCCTCGGGCAAGACCCTGCGCCAGACCCTGAACGAGGAGCCCGGCGGCCTGCAGGTGATCGGCACCGAGCGCCACGAGGCGCGTCGCATCGACCGCCAGCTGCGCGGGCGCGCCGGCAGGCAGGGAGACCCGGGCGCCTCGCGCTTCTTCCTCTCCCTGGAGGACGACCTGATGCGCCTCTTCGGCTCTGAGCGCATCGCCTCCATCATGGACCGGCTGGGCGCCGAGGAGGGCGAGGTCATCGAGCATCCGATGGTCACCCGCTCCATCGAGCGGGCCCAGAAGAAGGTGGAAGCGCGCAACTTCGAGATGCGCAAGCACCTGCTCGAATACGACGACGTGATGAACCAGCAGCGCCAGGTGATCTACAACCGCCGCCACGACGTGCTGGAGCGCGACTCGGTGCGCGACCAGGTCGAGGAGTTGATCGCCGAGTGCATCGACGGGCTGCTGGGCGTCCATCTCGACGAGCAGATCCCTCCCGCGGATTGGCCCTGGGAAGAACTGCAGACCCAGCTGGGCAGCACCTTCTTCACCGGCTTGCCGGTCGCGGTGGAGGAGCGGGCCAGCATCCAGCCCGAGGAGTTGCGCCAGCGCCTGCTGCAGACGGTGACCGAAGCCTACCACCACCGGGTGGGATTGGTGGGCGAGGAGACCTTCCGCCAGATCGAAAAGGCCATCCTGCTGCACACCATCGACACCTGCTGGCAGGAGCACCTCTACGAGATGGACGAGTTGAAGGAGGGGGTCGGCTTTGTGGGCGTGGGGGGCAAGAATCCCCTCATCGAATACAAGAAGGGCGCCTTCGACCTGTTCGAAAGCCTGATCGAGCGCATCCAGCAGGAAACCCTGCACAACCTGTTCCGGCTGCGCCTGGCCGCCGAACCGGGTCGCCAGGCCGTACCCACCCAGCGGCAGGCGCCGCCGCGCCGCCTGCGCTTGATCCACACCGAGGCCACCAACATGGGCTTTGGCCCGGGACCCGCCGCGCCGGACGCGTTGGGACCGGCCCCCGCGCCAGAGGCCTATATCCCCGGCCAGCCCATGGAGCGGCGGCGGCTCACCGCTTCGGGGGGCGGCGCGCCCGAGGCCCCGCCCGCCCCGCGCGAGCCCATCCGCGTGGGACCCAAGGTGGGGCGCAACGCCCCCTGCCCCTGCGGCAGCGGGAAGAAATACAAGAAATGCCACGGGCTCAACGAAGCCTGAGGGCCATACCAGAATGTTGAGGCCAAGGAGGCGGGGACGTGACAGACGAGGGTGAATTGGTCGTCGTCCTCAACGGCGGCACCGTGGAGGCCGACCTGGTCAAGGGCCTGCTGGAGCAGGCCGGCATCGAGGCTTTTCTGTACAACGAACTGGCGCCGAGTTTGACCGGCCTGGTGAGTGGCCCTATCCAGGTTGCCGTGGCCCAGCGCGATCTGGCCGAAGCCCAGGCGCTGCTGCAGGCCCGCAGCGAAAACCCCGGCGAAGCGCAACCCTGAGCGCGGCGATGGCAACCTGGCAGTGGTGGACACTGATCGCTTACTGTTTGATCGTGCTGGTGCTGGGGGTCTACGGCTTCCACCGCTACCTGATGCTGCGGCTCTTCTTCCGCCACCGCCACCACCCACCGCCCTCCCCCACCCCCTTCGCCAGCCTGCCCCCCGTCACCGTGCAGTTGCCCCTCTACAACGAACTGGCCGTGGTCCAGCGCCTCATCGATGCCGTCTGCCAGCTCGATTACCCCAAGGACCGCCTCCACATCCAGGTCCTCGACGACTCCCTCGATCAGACCGCCCAACTCGCCCAGGCCACCGTCGCCCACTGGAAAGCCCAGGGCCTGGACATCGACTACCTCCACCGCAGCGTGCGCACCGGCTTCAAGGCCGGCGCCCTCGAAGCCGGGCTGGCCACTGCCAAGGGCGAGTTCCTCTTCCTCTTCGACGCCGACTTCCTGCCCCCACCCCAGATCCTGCGCCAGGCCATCGACTACTTCACCGATCCAGGCATCGGCATGGTGCAGCTGCGCTGGGGACACCTCAACCGGACCTACTCCCTGCTGACCCGGCTGCAGGCCATCTTCCTCGATGCCCACTTCGTCGTCGAACACACCGCCCGCAACCGCTCGGGCCGCTTCTTCAACTTCAACGGCACCGCCGGTATCTGGCGCAAACAGGCCATCCTCACCGCCGGCGGCTGGCAGCACGACACCCTCACCGAAGACCTGGATCTGAGCTACCGGGCCCAACTGAAGGGCTGGCGCTTCCTCTACCTGCCCGAAATCGAGGTGCCCGGCGAGATCCCGGTGGAGATGAACGCCTTCAAATCCCAGCAGCACCGCTGGACCAAGGGGGCAGTGCAGACCGGCAAGAAGATCCTGCCCAGAGTCTGGCACAGCTCCCTGCCCCTCAAGGTCAAGGTCGAGGCCACCTTCCACCTGACCGCCCACGGCTCCTATCTGTTGATGCTGGCCATGGCCCTGCTGATGGGACCGGTGCTGAGCCTGCGCGCCCAGCTGGGTTGGGAGCGGCTCTTGATCATCGACCTGCCCCTCTTTTCCCTGGCCACCTTGGCCATCTCCGGCTTCTACCTGGTGGGGCAGCGCGAGTTGTATGCTGACTGGAAAAGCCAGATCAAGTACCTGCCCCTGCTGATGGCAGTGGGCATGGGCTTGTGCATCAACAACACCCGGGCAGTGATCGAGGGCCTGGTCGGCCACACCAGTCCCTTTCTGCGCACCCCCAAGTACGGGGTGGTGGGCGGGGGGGGACAGCGGGGCTGGCAATACTCCAGCCGCGCCACGCTGCTGGTGGGGGGGGAGCTGGCCATGGCCTTCTACTTCGCCTTGGTGGTGCACCAGGCCTGGAGCATCGGCCTGTATGCTGGCCTGCCCTTCCTCCTCCTCTTCCTCGCCGGCTTCCTCTACACCGGCCTCGCCTCCGCCTTAGAGCCTATCCGGAAATCTGCTCTGTCAGCGAGCCCGGGCGAAAAGGGTGTGGGCAAGGCGCCCCTCACTCCCTGACCCTTCTCGGCGCCCGCCAGCGCCGCAGGTGTTTCTGCCATACCCGCGCGATCTGGCCCCGGATGGCCAGCACGTCCTTCCACCGGTCCCCGAACACCGACAGATAGTACCCGCCCGCAATCTGCTCCGGGCAGACGAAGAGTTCGCGCCCTGCCGGGGCGGCCTCCAGCCAGCAGGCCAGCACCTGTTCGGCGAATTCGAGCCAGTCGAGAAACTCCGGGGTGAACTCCCCCTTGCCGTTGAGGGCCGGGATCTGGGCGTGGTGCCCGTTGAAGGGGCGGAAGTGCAACTGGTTGGCCAACTGGATCAGGTCGGGCCGCTCGGCCAGCCGATCCCAGTAGGGCGGGGACAGGTGTTTGACCACTGCCGGGTGCGAGAAATCCCAGGTCATCTTGAGCGGGCGCTTCTCGGCCTTTTCGTACCCGGCGGCCAGGGCATAGGCCTTCTCCGGGGTTTCGGTGCAGGTGTCGCGGTGCACCTCGACGGACACGTCCATCTCCAGATCGTCGGCGGCGTCCATCAGCCGGCGGGCCACCTCCACCGCGCGCTGAGTAGGCGTGTCATGGTCGAGCATCTGCACGTTGACCACCCGGGCGTGAGCCGCCTTGATGGCCTTGAGCTTGCGGCGGATCTCGGGAATGCCGTTCAGGTCGGTGGTGCAGGCGAAGATCAGGCCCGAGGCCGCCACCTGCTCGGCGTTGACGATGGTGATGCGGCTGAGAAAACCGTCGAAGCCGGCCTCCTTCACCTGGCGCAACTTGCGCTCGATGCTCCACTCGCCCCTGGCGTCGCCATACCCGGCCAGACTGCCCAGGGTGGCCAGGTGGCGGATCAGGGGTTTTTCGGCGCGCTGCTGTTTGGACATGTGGGCCTCCTATCTATGGGTAGAGTTTTTCGACCACCTGGATGAGGGCCTGCATGTAACCCACGCAGTGGGCCCGGCCCCGATGGCCCCAGGGCGAGTCACCGGCCATCCTGGGCACGTGGTCGTCGATCATGAAGCCGTCGAAGCCCACCTCCCTGAGGGTCTTGACCACCTCGAAGGTGTCCACCTGGCCGCAGTCGATGAAGGTCTCGTGGAAGTTCTCCACCGGGCCGAGCACGTCGCGGAAATGGACGTAGACGATCTTCTGCTGGCCGCCGAAATGGCGGATGGCGCGCATGACGTTTTCGTGCCCGCCCATCTCGGACCAGCAGCCCATGCAGAAGTCGAGGCCGTGGTACGGACTGTCGAAGGTGTCCATGTTGCGCTTGAAGTCCTCGAAGCTGCTGCAGATGCGGGCGATGCCGCCCAGGGTATTGCCGGTGGGCGGATCGTCGGGGTGCAGGGCCAGGCGGACATCGGCCTTTTC
>JACPJE010000041.1 GCA_016187725.1 Candidatus Latescibacterota bacterium | reverse complement strand
ATTGAGCCGTTGCCGCAAGGTGGCCGCCGAGGGCACCTGCTCCAGGCCTAGCGCCGAACGGAAGAAAGGATCAGCGCGGAAGGTCTCCACCGCTTCAAAGTCCGGCTTGCCCAGGGCCATCAGGCCGGTCATGGCGGTCACCACCTCGCTGTGGCGAATCTCGGGGGTAGGACGGGTGGGAATCTGGACTTGGTCCAGCCGTTCCCTCAGCGCCGTCCGCCCCAACAAGGCCCCTATCAGCCCCAAGCCTGCCTGCGAGGTCAATTGTTCGTCACCTTGCGAAACGATCAATGGCACCGGCTTCATCCCTGCACCTCCGAGGTGAACCGCGGTTCCCCTCAATATACGGCCTCTCCCTTCGGAGAACAGCGCTCACCACCGAAAATCGCTCACGGAGTCAGGTGTAAAGACACGGCGAGGAAACGCAAGGTCTGCGTAGGACTCTCAATCCCCTGCGGAGCCGAACAAGGCGCAGCAGCCGACGCCACACCGCTGCGCGGTGTGGTTCCCTCGCTGCGCTCGGCGCGGCTGAGCTTTATCGTTCGGCAACTGGTTATAGTGTATCTTAAGCCGAGACTAACTCAGATGCCGTGCAAGTTGGGGAACTCATCAAGGATCTGGAAGCGGTAGGGTTCATGAATCGAGGTGTTAGCCGAGAGGGGCAAGAAGCTATGCTCCCTTCCTAGGTCACCTTATGAAAAAGATGGCTTACCCAGCTTTTGCCGCTAGGTCGTGTTTCACGCCGATAAAGGCGGCTTCTTCTAACTCTATACGTTCTTGAATGACACGAGTGAGCCAGTCTTCCAGGCTCTTGGTTCGATGCAATTGTGCTAAAAAAGTAGCCCGCGCGGCAAGGTCGGCAGGAATGGATAGAGAAGCTGGCTTCGTTCGGTGAACACGAATAGGCTTCCCCCATACTGAATCGTTGTTAGCTTGCGCCGTTACAATCTGGTCGATCTCTTGTTCGGATAGCTTCTTCTTGGTTTTATCTTTCGTACTCATATATCCCACCCTGTAATGATGCGGACAATATTCCGCGGTTTGAGTTGAAAAATGATTTTGAGCTGTCGCCCACCAATGGTTCTTCCTATCAATTGATAACGATCGTGGTAAGACTTATTCCGCCGCACTTCAAAGTCCGAGAAGAAGCACTCTACTGCTTCCTCAAAAGTAACATGGTGAACAGCTAGCTCATCGCGTTCAAAATCGTATTCAAAGTCAGCCGGAGTGAAGCGCTGCCAATTGACCACTGCCTATTGAGCTCCCATTTCTCTTTGAACGAGTCCTGCTATGTGTTGGGCCTATATATATTTATACCGCTCGTTATGATATCTGATTCTACGCCGCGAGTCAAGCGGGTTGCAATTGCCTAACAACGCGCAGTACCGGACGGTTCGCTGCGCTCACTCGCCGCCGGTGAGCGCGAGCGTTATACAGAAGAATCAGGATCTCTGAATTATGGCAGGCCTTTGACAAGTCGAGGGTCGAATCGGAAGCTGGTCGGCTGACCTATTCGGAGAGCTGAGAACTGGCTGTGGCGTGGGTTGATCAGATAGACGAACTCATCGGGGACAACCGCGCTGGTGACGGCAAGCACGACGGACTCATGCGCGGCGAACCATTCAGTTCCGATGCTCTTGGTCGATTCAGGCGCAGGGTTGCTCGACCAGTCCTCGGGCAGGCCGTCCAGGTCAAGGCGCCGGCAGAGATGCGCACTGAATTCTACGGGAATTTGGACATAGGACTGAAGCAACTGAGGACCGTCGAGATGGACCAGGATCTCCAGCGCCGCCAACGCCAAGCTGCCAGCCGTGTACACCATCGCCGTGCCGGGGTAGTTCCACCGGCCACCGGCGCGACGGGCGCCCTCGCCAGTAAAGGCATCGGGCAAACGTGCCGCCTTTACGATGCGCCAGGCGATGGTCGTGCTCACGAGAAGACGCCGTACTCCACCCGCGTCAACAGGTCTTCTACCTCACGCGCCCCGGGCTCGGTATCGGCATACTCAAGGGGGGTGCGCCCGCCCAGGGCACGCTTGGGGGATTTCAGCCACTGGCGCGCCGCATCGCGACCCTCCAGAACCTCGGTAGCTCGGTCAAGCAGTGCCCCAATACGTAGGACCCGCTCAGACTCGTCCTTGCGCAAGCGTCCCTCCCCTTTCCTGCGCGCCAACGTTCGGACCGCGATGTTGGTGGTCTCTGCCAGCGCACGAGTGGATACATCAAGTGCGTCGCGCAAGTGCTCAAAGGTGGCCACCGGCAACCCCGCGCGCAGCGTCTCCACCACCACCTGCGCGCTGCAATTGCCCAGGCCTATCGAGCCGCCATACGCAGGCCGGTGTTCCTCATCCGGGCTGACCGTGGGGCGCTGGCCATGTCGCATGCCACCCGGCGTCCACTGCAGGAAAGCGCCTGCCTCGACTTCCACCGGGTTCATAGGATCCTCATGCTCCGTCAGTGGCGACGCTCTCCGTCCAGATACCTCTGGGCGGACTGGTGCCATTCTGCATCTTAATATATGCCATATGGCTGCATCCCGCAAGCTCGCTGCTGTACGACAGCGGCATGGCCCCAGCCAGGCACGGGGCTCTTTCATCTCTGGGCTGGGCTGGCTCATTTCGCTACTCTCCTTCCGAAAAAAGGTACCGCAAGGATGGCTTCCGATACCCCTTTCCGACAAGCCGGATCTTGCTTCGACCTGGCCCCCATTTTGTCTGGCGAATTCAGAAAAAAGTTAACCCTGGCAGGCAGACATCAACGACGGGAAGCTCAAGCTCATGCTGCGGCGGGGCAAGGGCGCCCCGCTCGGGATGGTGCTCGACCTCATCACTTGGGCGAGCGACGAGGTGCTGGTATTCGCCGTATCACAACGTCCGCGCCGATTCCCTCTTCGCGTCCCTGGCCTCGCGCTTGCGGCTGGCATGCCGCAGTTCCTTTTTCCGCAGGCGAAGGGCCGCGGGGGTGACTTCGAGGAGTTCGTCCGCGCCCAGATACTCGATGGAGGCGTCCAGGGACATGATGACCGGAGGCGAGAGCGCCTCAGTGATGGCCTTGGGGGCGGCGCGGTGGCCGGTGAGATTCTTGGTCTTGCAGACGTTTATTACCAGGTCTTCGTTGCGGTTGGTCTGGCCCACCACCTGGCCGCCGTAGACCTGGTCGCCGGGTTTGACGAAGAAGTTCCCCCGCTGCTGCAGGTGCTCCAGGGCATAGGCGACCACCGGGCCGGTTTCCAGCGAGATCAGCGAGCCGTGTTCCTGAGTGTCGATGTCGCCGGCCACCGGCGCGTACCCGTGGAAGAGGTTGTTGTAGATGCCGGTGCCGCGCGTGAGGGTCAGAAAGGGCTGCCTGAAGCCCAAGGTCCCCCGGGTGGGCACCAGGAACTCGGCGCAGGCCGTGCCGTCCTCTCCGTAGCGCAGCGACTGCAGCTTGCCCCGGCGCTTGCCCAGCATCTCGCTCACCGCCCCCAGGAAGTCCCCCATCACCTCGATGAAGACCCGCTCCACCGGCTCCAGCAGCCCCCCCTCGCTCTCCCTGAAAATCACCTCGGGCTTGCTGACGGCAAACTCGTACCCCTCCCGCCGCATGGTTTCGATGAGGATGGCCAGGTGCAGCTCGCCCCGGCCGGAGACCGTGAATTCGCTGGCCAGTTCGGTACCCTGGACCCGCAGCGCCACGTTGCTCTCCAGCTCGCGTGCGAGCCGTTCGCGCAGGTGGCGGCTGGTGACGAAGCGCCCCTCGCGGCCGGCAAAAGGGCTGTCGTTGACGCTGAAGCTCATCCTGACCGTCGGCTCCTCGACCTCGATGGGCGGCAGGGCCCGCGGCTCCACCGGACAGGCCAGGGTGTCGCCGATGCCCACCTGCGGGATGCCAGACACCGCCACGATGTTGCCGGCGTACACCTGGTCCACTGCCTCGCGCTTGAGATTGCGAAAGACGAAGACCTGGCCCACCGTGCCCGGACTCATCTCGCCCTTGGCGGTGATATGCGTGATCTGCTGCCCGCCGCGCAGGGTACCGCGGTGGAGACGGCCCACCGCGATCTTGCCCACATAGCTGCTGTACTCCAGGGTGGTGACCAGCAGCTGGGTGGGCCCATCGCCGACGATGGGAGGCGGCAGGTACCCCACGATAGCCTCGAAGAGCGGTCCCAGGTCGTCGGCCAAGGTCTCTGGGCTGGTCCCGGCCCTCCCCTCAAGGGCTCGGGTGTAGATGACCGGAAAATCGGCCTGCGCCTCGCTGGCGCCCAGGTCGATGAACAGATCGAAGGTGGCATTGACCACGGTGTCTGGCCGGGCTGCAGGCCGGTCTATCTTGTTGACCACCACTACGGCCTGGTGGCCGCGCTCCAAGGCCTGGCGCAGCACAAAGCGGGTCTGCGGCATGGGCCCTTCGACCGCGTCCACCAGCAACACCACCCCGTCCACCATGTTCATGATGCGCTCGACCTCGCCGCCGAAATCGGCGTGGCCGGGGGTGTCCACAATGTTGATCAGGGTGTCGCCGTAGATGATGCCGGTGTTCTTGGCCAGGATGGTGATGCCGCGCTCCCGTTCCAGGTCGTTGGAATCGAAGACCCGTT
Source organism: Candidatus Latescibacterota bacterium (assembly GCA_016187725.1). Lineage (GTDB taxonomy): Bacteria > Latescibacterota > UBA2968 > UBA8231 > UBA8231 > SICG01. The sequence continues at coordinate 32,586 of JACPJE010000041.1, read as the reverse complement.
CCACCAGTTGCTGGTTGCTGCGGAAGACCTTGGTCTGCCGCAGCATGCCGTCCACCAGGGTGGTTTTGCCGTGATCGACGTGGGCGATGATGGCCACGTTGCGGATGTCGCGGTACAGGGTGCTGCCGGTGCCTGGTTCCATGGTCGTCGGTTCAGTCATGTAATTCCCTGGATTTTTGGGCCGAAGCGCCCCTGACTGCTGCAAAATGTGTAGCTATATAACATAAGCCCCAAGAGGCTAAACCGCTATCCCACCGGTAGCCCGCAGCAGGGTCTCCTGCACCAGCAGCTCGTGGGCATAGGGCCGGTCTGGGGCCTGCTTGCCGGCAATGGCTGCCAGGAAGGACTCCAGCTCCCGCTCGTACAGCACCTGCCGGTCCTGGGGGGGAACGTGGAGGGTCTGCTCCCCCTTCTGGAACCCCTGCTTGGCCTCGTTCAGGCACAGGCGCATCACCCTCCCCGGCTCAAAGGGCTCCACCAGGATGGCGCTGCCCAGACTGCCGTAGACCTCGAAGCGCCGCGCCATGGGCGGGGTCTCCATGGCGGCGATGTCGATGAAGGCCATGGCCCTCTCGAACTCGAAGACCCCCAGGGTATTGTCCTTGAACTCGGGGATTTTACCGCTGTCGTTGCGCAGGAAGGCGCTCACCTTGCGCGGCCGGCCCAGCATCCACACCACCTGGTCCAGCATGTGGCCGCCCAGATCGTACAGGATCCCCCCCTGGTGGACGCTGATGATCTTGCGGGCCGCCTCGGAGAGGGAGGTGGACATGTGGGCGCGCACCGAGAAGATCTCCCCCAGGAATCCGGAACGGGCCCATTCGGTGATCTGACTGAACCCCTGGTGGTAGCGGAACATGTACCCCAGCTGCACCAGCAAGTGCTGTTCCTCGGCCTTGCGCACCACCCGTTTCCACTGGGCCCAATTGTCGCCGGCTGGCTTGTCGTACCACACATGCTTGCCGGCCACCACCAGGGCCTCGGTCTGGTCCAGGCTCTCCTGGTTGCGGCCCTCCGAAGCCACGGCGGCGATGCTCGGATCGTCGAGTACCTGGCTGGCCGACTCGAACCAGTGCGCCCCGTCATAGGGCGCCTTGCCCTCCGCCACCTTGCGTTTGTCTGAATCGGGCTCGAAGATCCCGGCCAGTTCCACCTGATCGCTCTTCTTCATGGCCAGCCATTTGCCGCTGGCATGGCCATGACCGGTCCCGTACTGCGCCATCCGTATCTTTGTCATCCGATCCCCCTATCGGGCATCTCGCTCAACTAACTGGGCCACGGCTTTAGCGTCCACCTGGTCTCCCGGGAACTTGTACGGCAAGAGCCACCAGTCCTCGGTAAAGGACGCCGACTGCCCCGGAGCCAGGCGCTCCCGGGGGCCGATTGGCTCCAGCTCGCAGACCCCGGTCCCGTTGTACCAGATCGAGATGGTCAGCCCCGCCACCTCGTTGTACACCTGGTCCGGAAAGGTGGGGAACCGCTTTACAAACATCAGGTCGTTGCGCATCAGATAGCTGAACCACCCCGCATAGGAATCCATGCCCAGCTTGGCGTGCTGCGGCGGGCCGAGCACCTGCAGAAAGCCGTCCCGCACCCGGATGTTGGGATCTTCTGGATGGGAATTAATCCCCCCCGGATTGTACATGACGTACTTCTTGGGAAACCGGCTGGGCTCAGTCAGGGGCATGACCACGATCCCGTGGCCCAGGGCAAAGGTCCGGCTCCAGTGGCACCACTCCTTTGTTTCATTGGAGATATTCCTGATAGTCTGCGTGCACCTCAGGTGCGAAGAGACGGGATCCAGGGCGAAATCGCGCACCAGTTGCACCCCGGTGGCGCTGTCCGCCACACTGGTCAGCCGCGCCTGGCGCGGCCCGGTGATCTCCCCCGTCCAGTCGCCGAACCACAGGTTCGGATGGCGGGGGATCACCTGCTCGGGCCCCACGTCGCAGCGGCCCGCGCTCGGTTCTACCGCGGGTTTTCCCGGCGCGTACCGCCAGCCGGCCTGGACCGGGTCGAGCAGCAGGGCGTTCTCCCCCTGGTACGCGTATTCGAGTACCCTGCCTCCACTGGTGCCCAACACCACCCGGGTGGTGGCATTTTCGAGCTTGATGCAATCGGCGTAGCCGAAGAATTCGACCTTTCCGGTGCCGTCCATAGGTCCTTCCTCTGCCAGGACTGCGCTGCTCGCCCCGAGGGCGAGCAGCAGGTGATGGAGCCCTCTCATCAGGCCACCTCGTATTTTTTCACCGCCGCCTCGTCCAACTCCACCCCCAACCCCGGCTTGTCCGGCACCAGGGCGTAGCCCTTCTCGATGCGGATCGGCTCGGCCAGCAGGTCGTCCTCGCGGAAGAAGTTGCCGATGATGTCCGAGGGGAGCGTGGCTGCCGGCGCGGCGGCGCAGGCCTGCACGTAGCTCATGTCGGTGATCCCCAGGTCCACCCCGCTGCCGTGCCAGACCGGCACCCCGGCCTGCTCGGCGATGTAGCACTGCTTGACAAAGGCCACCATCGAGCCGGGACTGATGTTGAGCATGTCCACGGCCCCGCGCTTCACCGCCTCGAACACCGCTTTTCCGCCCCCCAGGTGCAGGGCCACGGGCACCTGCAACTTCTCGCGCAGGTGCACGTACCAATCGAGGTTATCCTTGGGCACCGGGTCCTCGAAGACCGCCACCAGCCGGCGCAGCGGTCCCAGGGCATCGGCCAGGGCAATGGCGTGGCAGGGCAGATAGAAGCGGCAGTTGGGGTCCACCGTGACCCTGAAGTTGTATCCCACGGCCTCGGCCACTGCCTGCAGCCGCTCCAGATTCGGATCTTCGAGCTTGCACTTGATCTTGATGCCGTGGAAGCCCTTCTCCTTCCCCTCCTTGGCCTTGCGCGCCAGGTCTGCCGGCGAGCGCCGGCCGCACCAGTAATCCACCAGCACCCGGTCGCGCACCTGGGCCCCCAGCAGCCGGGCCGCGGTCACCCCTAGCTGCTTGCCCACGATGTCGAAAAGGGCCATCTCAAAGGCCATGTACGGGGCCCAGCCTTCGATGGGCAGCCGGTGCAGGTCGATGCTCTCGACCTCACGGCCCACCAGGGCGGCGATGGCCCGGTCCACGTGTTCCGCCGGGCAGCCCCGCCCGGTCTCGCCGATGCCGACGATCCCCGAATCGCTGGTGTGGATGCGGATGATGTGTTTGGGGACCTTCCAGAAGGTGGAGAGTTCGTCGTCCTCAGAGGTGTACTCCGGGGAGTTGATGCTGTCGGGCCGCATGGGGACTACGACCTTCCACTTCTCGATGTGGGTGATCTTCATTTCATATCTCCTCTCGGGCTAGGCGCAGACCTTGTCATCCACCCCCCAACGGTTGAAAGGCCGATCTTCCTGCTGAGCCAGGTGGTCGCGGGCCTGCCTCCACAATTGATACCAGGCCGAAGGATCGCGCAGTTCGCTCTCCGGATGCTTGCGGCTGCGGGCCACAAAGCCGGGGAACATCTCCCGGCCCGTGGGCTGGCCGATAGGGTTGTAGCGCAGGTCGAAGCTCCAGCGCACCTCCTCGCTGCAATTGGGCAGAGAGGCGTGGCAGGTCAACTGGGTCATGAAGAGCACGTCCCCCCGCTTCATGGGCAGAGGCAGGGCCTCCTCAGGTAGGAACTGGTCCGGGATTGCCAGACCGTTCCAGCGCCGGCAGTGGTGCAGCAGGCCCCGGCGATGGCTGCGGGGCCGCACCATCAGACAACCATTCTCTTCCGTGGCATCCCAGAGCGGAAACCACACGGTGAGGATCTCGCTCTGGTCTCCGGTGGGCAGCAGCACCCCGTTGTCCTGATGCCAGGGGGTGGAGCCCAGCTGCACCTGTCCGGTCTTCGGGTCTTTGGGGACCAGGTGTTCAGGCGGCTTGAGCCGCACGTGCTGGATGGGGTTGGAGTAGATCTCCGGCCCGATGAAGGCCTCCACCGCGTCGAGCAAGCTCTCGTTGCGCAGGGTCTTGAAGACCGCCGGCCCGGCCCAGAAGGGCGTATCTGGTTTGATCCCCTTCTGCGGCAGCGAAAAGTCAAAATACTGGGCGTGGACCTGGCCGCTTTCGGCGCAAATGCGGATCAAGCGCGGCCCGAAGGGCAATTCCGCGTAGGTGGAGGGAATACGTCTCTGGGCGTGCAGTTCCCCTGCCAGCTCATCCAGCACCCCTTTGTATTCGCGGATCACTGGGTCCAGATCCTGCACGGGGTCGAGCAACCCCCGCACTACCAGGTACCCCTCTTCGCGGAAGTGGATGAGTTGTTCCTCGCTGAGTCTTGCCATCTCTTCCTCCTTATCTGCCTAGCCACCCGCCGTCCACCACCAGGATGGACCCGTGCACGTACGCGGCGGCCTCCGAGCACAAATATACCACCGCGCCCTTCAGGTCGTCCGGCTGGCCCCAGCGCCCGGCCGGGATGCGCGCCATCAACTGCCCGGAGCGCACCGGATCTTCGCGCAGGGCCTGATTGTTGTCCGTGGCGATGTACCCCGGGGCAATGGCGTTGACATTGACCCCCTTACCGGCCCATTCGTTGGCCAGCGCCATGGTCAGGGTGCCGATGCCCCCCTTGGCCGCCGCGTACCCGGGCACGGTGATCCCCCCCTGGAAGCTGAGCACCGAGGCAGTGAAGACGATCTTGCCTTGCCCCCTGGCCACCATCTCCCTGCCGAACTCCCGGGCTAGAATATACTGGGCATCCAGATTGACCCGCACCACCTCGTCCCAGTACTGGTCCGAGTGCTCCACCGCCGGGGCCCGCCGGATGATGCCGGCGTTGTTGACGAGGATGTCCACCTGCCCTACCTCCTCCTTCACCCTGGAGACCAAGGCGTACAGGGCCTTTCGGTCCCCCAGGTCGCAGGCAAAGGGCCAGAAGCGCTGGCCGAAGGCCTTCACTTCCCGCTCGACCTCACTTCCCGGCTCCAGGGAAGCGCTCACCCCGGCGATGTCCGCCCCGGCCTCGGCCAGGGCCAGGGCCATGCCTTTGCCGATGCCGCGCCGGCAACCGGTGACCAGGGCCACCTTGCCGTCGAGCCGGAAAAGGTCCAGCACCCCCATCTCAGCCCTCCACCACCAGGTTGTCCTGGCAGCACACGGGCCGGAACAGCGAGCGCCTTTTGGCCGGCATGGCCGCCAGCAATTCGGGATGGGGCTCCCAGTTGTGCCAGCGGGCATTGATGGTGTTGTAGCAGTTGAACACCGCCACCCTTTCGCGGTCCTGGCGCTTCCAGGGAGTGCCCGAATGGGTGAGGGCCTCGGTGAAGAAGAGCACCGAGCCGGCCGGGCACTCGTAATCGACCCACAGGGGCGAATCCGGCTGCATGATCGACTTGGGGGCCGGGTACGCGGCCTTGTGACTGCCGGGCAGGAGCAGGGTGCCCCCGTCCCCCTTTTCGACTGGGTTCAGCTCCCACACCACCCGGGTCAGGCCGCTGTACGCCTTGCCCGGAAAGCAGCGGTACTCGTGCGAGTCCCCGGGCAGGCGCAGCATGCCGCTGCCGTTGTGCGGCCCGAAACCCCCCACCCCTGCCGAGCGGATGGTGAGAAAGCTGCCCTCCAGGCGGAAGCCGTATCCGTGCTCATTGGCCAGGTGGGGAAAGGCCACGAATTCATTCATGAAGCCCAGTACCAGGGGATGGTCGATGAGCCTCTGCAGCGGCCCGCCGATGGCGCAGCGCTCCGGCTCGGGGATGGATTCCTTGTCGCGGTGCAGCCGGTAGCAGAACTCCTTCATCTGTGCCACCTCGCCCGCGCTCAAGACCCCGGGGACCAGCAGGTACCCCTGGGCATCGAAGAGAAAGCGCTCCTCCTCGCTGAGCGGGCGGGCGGGCAGGCCCTCGGCGTTGGTGCTGGTCAGTTCGGCGGCGCTCAGGCGCAGGCCGGCGCCCAGGTTCTTGTCGAAGAGAAAGGGCACATGGTCACCCTGGGACTGTGCCATGTTGCCGCCGCCGTATTTCCCGATCTTCATCGGCTCTTTACCTCCTCATTGGCCCGCTTCACCAGGGCCTTCATGTACGCGATGGTGTAGGCCGTGCCCACCTTGCCGTCTCCCGCCATCAATGGGATATGGTCGGGGATCAGCACCCCGTCGAAATCGACCTGGCTCAGGGCCTTCATGGCCAGGTACATATCGAAGTACCCGTCGTCCACAAAGGTCTCGACAAAGTGCGGCAAAGGCTGGTCCACGGTGCGGTAGTGCACCTTGAAGATCTTGCCCTGTCCGCCGAAGTGGCGGATGGTCTCCACCACGCCCTCGCCCATGGCCGGCCCACCCTCCAGCCAGCAGCCGATGCACAGGCACAAACCCACATTGGGGCTGTCCGCCATCTCCACGGCTCGTTTGTACCCGGCGAAGCTGCTGAAGATGCAGCGGGGCACTCCACCCAAACGCAGCCCAGGCGGGTCATCGGGGTGGATGCCGATGCGCACCCCGGCCTCTTCGGCCACCGGCGCCACTTCCTTTGCGAACGAGGCAAAGTTATCCCAGAGTTCCTCTTCAGAGTACTCTCTCCCGTGGGTCAGCTCGCCCTTGTACACCCTCCCGCCGCTGCCCTCGCTCAGCCGGGCCAGGTCAAAGGCGCGGGCCCGCGCCCCGCCCCGGGTGGTTTCGGCAGGAGTGCTCCACACGCTGTTGGCCATGTGGGCGTAGGTGGTGTACGGAATGCCGGCCTTGCCCAGGTTGCGCAGATGCTGCTTGTACTCCTCCACCTTGGCGTTGCGATTGGGCAGGTTGAGGGTGATGGCGTCCACGTTGTGTACGCTGCCATTGCCCAGGCCGTAGAGATGAATGCCGTGGCGCTCGAAGTCCTCGCGCCGGCCCCGGTAGTACTCGGCGCTGGCTTTCTTCGGGTCGATCCAGATCACCGCCTGGTCGACGCCCATCTGGTTGGCAAAGCTGAAATCCTCCTCGCTGGGCTCGGCCCCCATCTGGGCGGCCACCTTCAGCCCCGGCGCTACTGCGATGTGGCTTTTCACTGGCATGGCTTCTTCTCCTTTAAAAGGCGGGCACGGGCTGCACCGGATTGTCGAGCGGGTTGCGGCCCCGCGCGTGCCAGATCTTATGAGTCCCGTTGTTCTCAGGGATGAATCTGGAGGTCTGCGCCATGTAGCGCAGGGTGTACCCGCAGCGCCGCCGGTTGCTGGTATTGGGGTCTGCCCCGTGGATGAGCCGGCCATCGTGCAGCGAGCACTGGTTCTCTTCCAGCTCGAAGTACACGGTTCTGGATTCGTCCACCTGCTCGGCGACGATCTGCCGGCCAAAGAGGTTGGTAGCCGTGTCCACGGCCTCGTAGTCGGAGAAGCCGTTGGCCTGGGAGCCGGCGATCACCTTCATGCAGCCGTTCTCCCGGTCCACCTTATCTATGGCCAGCCACACCGTGACGATCTGGTCCATGCGATCCAGCCGGCCCTTCCAGTAGGAAGAGTCCTCGTGCCAGGGCGTGGCCCGGCCGATCTCCGGCTCCTTGCAGATGAAGTGGCTGCTCCACAGGGCGATGTCCGGGCCGAGGAAAGGCTCCACCAGGTCCAGCACCTCGTCGGCCAGCAGAAATTCGAAGAGCCGCGGATCGCGGAAATGGGGCACATCCAACTGGTCGGCCCGCTTCTCACCTTTCTGAGCCAGGTGCTCCTCGAAGATCCCCGACAGCTTCTGGAACTGCGCCTCGCCGAACAGGGGTTGCCGGTGCAGGTAGTAGCCGTTTTGGCGGTAGAATTCGACTGCTGCAGGGGGGATCATGTTTGCTCCTTCTTTACCACTGCCCGCAACTGCTGTGGCACCAATTGCGGGTCCTGGCACTCCAGAAAATCCCAGCGCCCCAGCCGCCCCCAATTATTGACCGCATCGATCCACCGCCGGGCAGCCTGGTGTTTGGCGCGGTCATCATCCCCTTTCTCCCCTTTCACTTCGAGGATCAGCGTGGTGTCATCCACCAGGCGCACTACATAGTCCGGTTCGTAATGGTGCTGCACTCCCTCGTATTCGTACGGGATCAGCAGAAAGGGCCGCTCGTTCCTGGCATAGGCATGGACCAGACTAGCCTGTTGTTCCAGGTAAAAGGCCGCGGTCTGCTCCCATTGGCTGTCGAGGACCACGGCATTGAGGTGGGAGCGCTGGGCCGAATGTACCTCGCGGCGCGTGGTAAAGTCCACCTCCGCGGTGCTGCCGATGGGTTTGTAGGGATTCAGCATCGGCAGCAGCGGGGCCTCCCCCTGGCGCTCATCCGGTTCAATCGCATCGAGCAGTCGCTCTTTGATCCGGCGCCCGTACTTCTCCAGGCCCAGTTCACAGGAGTTGACGCCCCGGAAATCCACCTTCTCAAGGACAAATCGCCTGACGATGCGCAACACCTGGGGAAAGAGCTGGTGCCTGGCCATACCCCGGGTCCACGCCCTCCCCTTCACCGGCGCCTGAGACCCCTCGCCGACCAGGGCGGCCACGACCTGCCGGGCGATCTCGAATTCGATCTCTTGGAGGTGATGGCGGGCGTAGTACTCCTCGCGGTTGTGCTCGATGAACTCGCCCACTCCGCTCACCCCCGCAAACCCTTCTGTAAAGCCGGCCTGAACTCTCAGAAAGGTGGCCGTGGGGGTCTGCTCTGGTTCGAGGACCATAGGTTCCATGCCGGCGACATCGGCTTTGATCATGGGCCGGCAAAGCGAATACACGTATCCCTCTACATTCGGAAAACGGATCTCGAACTGCGCTGCCCGTTCCGGGAGGGCTTTGACATGATTGACCGGATGATCTACCGGGGTGCGGCTGGTCTTGCCTTTGTACGGGATCACCGAGAAGGGAATGCCGTACACATCCACGTATTCCTCGGGCAACAACTCGGTCTCGGGATCAGGGGTGTAATTCATGCGACGCAGGCCCCGCCCGACCACCTGCTCGCAGAGCAACTGACTGCCAAAGGCCCTGAGGCCGAGGATATGGGTGACGTTGTTGGCGTCCCAACCTTCGGTCAGCATGGCCACCGAGACCACGCAGCGCACCTCCTGGCCGGGCTTGCCGATCTTGCCCACCGTATTGACCACCTCGCGCAGTTGCCTGGCCGCCTGGTCCCGGGTGGCGTCGGGGTCTTCGCTTTCCACCTTTTCGAGTTGCTTGCTATCGATGCGCAGGGTGAACACCCGCCCTGGCTCGTTCTGGAACAGTTCGGGGAATACCTTGCCTGTGCCGTACACTACCCGTTTCTTCGCCTTTTTCTGTCTCCGTTGGCCGCTGTTCTCCTCTTCATCCTCCTCGGCTTCATCTGGAATTTCCTCAGCCTCGGTTTGTCCAGAGATCTGCTCAAAGAACAATTGGGCGATGTCGGTATTGTCGCAGACCAGGATCATCACCGGAGGCGCTTTCAGCGCCGTATCGCTGGACTGTTGAATGGCCGTGAAGGACTTTCTGTACTCCCCGGCCAACTGTACCAGCGCATCCTCCGAGCGATCCCAGACGACCTCTGGCTTGGGCCGGCGGTTCGCCATTCGCTGGCCTGGGGCCAGGTTCTCGGTGATATTCTTCCAGAGCCTGAAATACTTCGGGTCCGGTCTGCCGGTTGTATCGCTGACCGGCAAGCGCGGTATCTTGGTAATCCCGCTTTCGATGGCATCCACGAGGCCGAAGTCCGAGACAATCCAGGGAAAGGGCTCGCCCTCGGCATAGCCGCTGCCTTTGAGGTAAAAAGGCGTGGCGGAAAGGTCCACACATATCTTGATACCGCAAGCCTTGTGGGTCCGGTCCAGGCCCTGCACCCAGATCGTCGCCTCTTCCCGCTCCCTTCGAGTCTCGGCGTCGGCCCTTTGCGCCTCTTCTTCGTTCATCGGCGCGGGCCGGTACGCATGGTGCCCCTCGTCGTTGAGGACCATGAGCGGAGCATATTCAAATAGCTCCCCCAGCCGATTCCGGGCAAAGGCATCGTCGGTCTCTTCGCCCTTCTGCACTACCCTGTAGCTCTTGCCGCCCTCGCTGTGCTCGGATTCCGGGGCAAAGAAATGCCAGTTGGTCACCAGCACTTTGCCCATCCGCACCAGATCGCGGTAGGGCTGGGGCACGATGTCGAACTGGGTGTAGTAATCCTCGCCAGCGGTGTCCGTGCGCAGCACCTGCAGGCGTTCCTTGATGGTCAGGTTGGGGCAGCACACCAGCACCCCGCGGGGAAAGCGTTCGTCGCTGGGAACCCTTCCCCGATCGCAGAAGGCCCAGGCGACGAGCATGGCCATGACCACGGTCTTGCCGCTGCCAGTCGCCATCTTGCAGCACAGGCGGTGCAGGGGAAGATAATCTGGGTCAAAGGGTTGGTCGAGCAGTTCGGCGAAATCCTGGTCCGTGAACTGAGGGTTCCAGCGAGGCTTGCCCCGACTGCCATCGCGCCGGATGCCCCGGATCTCATTCAAGAAGATAATCGTCTCTGCGGCCTCGATCTGGCAGAAGAAGAAACGCCGAGACCGGTCCTGGCGCGTCCAGTGGCGCAACAGGTCCTTGGTCACATTGGTCGCCCCCTCCCAATTCGCCTGCCGCCAGCGCTTCACGTCAGCACGGAGCTTGTTGACCAAGGGCAGATCACGCCGGTCTTCATCGAATTGCAGGGCCGTTTGCCCCCGCCGCGTATCCGCGTCGGGCAATTTGTACCAGTAAGCGGCTGGCCGCCGGCCCGACAATTTGGTCGCCCCCCCGGTGTTGCGGTCGTACTCCCAATAGTGGGTCGGCTCGTAGTACGGCTTGCAGATGACCGGGCTTTCTACCGGCTGAATCAGGAGGGACTCATCGGGCATGCTTCACTCCACCGCCTTGAGCACTTTGTGAACAAGCTCAACTGCTTGGGATTCGTCCTCTCGATCTTTTGCAGGTCTGGCTCTAGTTGCCCTTGCCTGAGCAATTCGCCCGCCGTATAAAGCCTGTCCCTGATGGCGCTCCGACCCGCCTCATCGATTGGGCCGATCTTGGTCTCCCCATTCACATTGGTGACTCCCAGTATCCACTCGGCATCCACACTCTTGTCATCAAGCAGATCAGGGCTGTGACTGGTGACCAACACCTGCGTCGATGCCGATGCGGCCTTCAACCCATCCCGCAAGACCCCGGCTGCGCCGGGATGCACGGCAGCTTCTGGCTCCTCAATACCCACCAGCGGGACCGGTGATGGCTCACCGTTTGAGGACTGGAAAAGCGCCGTGAGCACCCCGAGCGCCCTCAAGGTGCCGTCCGACATGTTTTCCGCGGTAAAGCGCCAGGGCACTTTATTGGTGCCCACCTCCTGGCGGAACTCCAGCGTTTCGTTCTTCCCGGCATGTCTGACACTGACAGAGTTGACCCCTGGAACGACTTTCGAGAGAAACTCGACCACTCGCGTGTGCGCGCTGCTGCGTTCCCGCTCCACCAGACTGAGCACCCCGGCCAGGTTGCTGCCATCCCGTCTCAGCACAATACCCGGGTCTGGCGGCTGCCACTTGCGGATCTCGTCGGGATTGAGGTTGTAGAAACCCATGTGCGCCAGCGCATCGTACAGGGGGCGAAACGCCGCCTGCCCTGCGGCTGCGACCAGGTAGAGGCGATCGCTGGAGCCAGGCGGTGCCAATTCCAGACTGGAGTCTGCGACCTGACCGGACTTTACGATGAAATACGATTCAGGCTCAAGCAATGATCTGCGGATATGGCACTCTTCGTGCTGTACCTCGAAGCCGCCATTGTGCTGTGCCCCCACCCGGAAGGCATAGAAGCCCTCCACATCTCCGGGCAGTTGAAATTCCAGGCGAATGCCAAAATGCGTCGGGTGACCGGAGGACCGGCGCCGCACCTCATTGATCCCCCCTCTGTCCCGCAGGGCGTGATCCAGCGAAGCAGTGATCGCCTCGTTCACCAAACGCATAGCATCTAGGAAATTGCTCTTCCCTGCGCCGTTGGGTCCGACCAGGAAGGTCAGTGGCCCCAATTCCACTGAACACGCGGCAACGCTCTTGTAGTTCTTCAGCACCACGCGCTTGAGGAAAACAGGATTAGGCATATCCCGCTCCCAGCCTATGCACGCTCAGCACCTCATTCCCGCGCGGGTCGATCACCTTGACGGCCACGCGCTTATGCGGGCCTTCCGGGAAGGGCAGCGATACGGTTCCGGACAGCTTCTCAAAGGCGGTGGTATCCACGGTGTTGCCCAGGGCCTTGCCGAGTTTCTCCCAGGTGCTCTTGTCCGGGAAGAAGGCCTGCGTGATACAGAAGCAGCGACCATCGTAATCCGCGTCCAGGAACCAGGCAGCCACCTTCTCCGCCCCAGTGGAGCGCACGGTGTTGATCACTGGGTCATAGATATCCACCCCCTGCATCTCGGCCACATACTGCCCGTCTTCGGTCTTCCTCAGTTGGGTGCGCGGCATGCCAGAGACGGTGAAGATCTGGCTCGACACCGTGGTCTTGAGCAAATCGCCCATGTTCACGTCCGGCCGGATCTGGGCCATGTGGATGCGCACGCGGGGGTCAGGGTCTTCCTGGATGGCGGCCTGGGCTGCCCCGTCAAAGCTGAAGGCCGCGAACACCAGGTCGTCGTGTCCGCGCCGGCTGGCCAGGCGGATGCCGTCCTCGACCATGGGGGCGATGAGCGGCCCGTACTGCGGCCCGAACATCACCGCCACCTGCCTTTCGCTTTCGCCCTCCTGACCCCAACTCCCCTGGGCGTGCAGGATAGAGCCGTCTGCCAGGGCTTCGAGGGTGTTGAACTTGACGACCTTGTTGTCCGGGAAGCGCACCCCATCCTCGCGCAGCAGCCTCACCATGCGGTCCAGGTACGCCTCGGTGTTCTGGGCCTCGCTCTGCATGGACTCGGTATCGCCGCCAAAGGTGTCCAGGGCCTCCGGCGCTCCGGCTATGGGGCTCTCTTCCTCCGAGATGCTCTCCTCCGCCGGGATGATACCCTCCATGGTGAAGGGGCCGGATACCCGCACCCGGGACCGGTCCACCTCGGGCTGATCCACCAACTCCTCCTGGTCTGCCCGAGCCTCGATGCAGGCATTGACCTCGTCCATCTTCTGCCGCCATGCCTGCCGGTACGCCTGCAGCGCCGCTTGCAGTTCCGCAGGCCAGTCCGGGTCCGGGTCAAAGGGAACCTCCCATTCCTTCCACTCCCTCTCCGGCAGCCGCCAGCGCCGTTCGTCCGCGTCGGTGACCGCCCGCTTGCCCTCCTCCTTGATCTTGCGGTACAGCTTGTCCTGGAGTTTCTGGCGCAGTTCTTTGGTGGCGGTCCGGGCCAGGACCGCATTCAGGGCCGCGAGCTTTTCGGCGAGGATCGGTGCCCACTGGTCGAAGATGGGATCGAGGGCCGGATTCTGGGCGATGCTCTTGAGGGTGACATGGGGGACGGTCTTGCAGTCGAAGGTGCAGGAACCTTCGATCTGGCCGGTCGGATCGCTCAGCCAGGGTCCGTTCGGATTCCGCTGCACGTCCTCGGCGCTGGTGGGACGGAGTTGGTAATAGTCGAATTTCGCCGTCAGCAGCCGCTGCCGGGCAATGGCCAGCGCCACCCGGCTCACATCGAGAGTGATCCACCGCCGCCCCCACTGCTCGGCGACGTAGGCCGTGGTGCCCGAGCCGCAGTTGTGGATGGCGCATACTTCTGTCAGAAAGGAATGCGCACTCTCGACCTCCAGGTCATAGACCTCTTCCTGAGTTTGTTGCCTTTCAATGGCGCCGATCTGACAGGCCCGCCTGTCGATGCCGTGATACACCGTATCGCCAACCTGTAACTCGCCGGCTCGCCGCCATTGTTTCTCTGGCTCTTCTGGCAGCACCTGTTCCTGGCAAGCCGCTGCAATGGTGCTGATTACGTCCTCGGTCTGGCGCATGACCTGCGGGACGGTGAATCGCAGCACCTGTAACCCCAAGGCCTCCATGTACTGATCTCGTTCCTGATCGTACTGCCGACTCTCTGTGGTTTCGTAGTGGGTGGCCCCATCCACTTCAACGACGAGGCCCGCCTGTCGAGCATAGAAATCAGCGATATAGGGACCAATAGGGTGCTGGCGGCGGAATTTTACTCCTATCTGCGCAGAGTGCAGGTAGGTCCACAACTTGCGTTCCGGCGGCGACATCCCTTTGCGCAGAGTGCGGGCACGGCCAAAGTGCTCATCCGGTACACCCTGCCAACCGCCCTGTGCGCTGAGCGCCCGGACGCGCCGGCTGGCGAGTACCAGATGATCCTCGGTCAGCCAGAGAGTCTGATCGCCCTGGTCGTGCCGCAAGCCGATGATGAGACCGGAATAGGGCCGTTTGAGGGTGCGGAGCACGCGGTGGGGCTGGCCATCGTGGGCGTACACCCAGTCGCCGGGTTGGAGGTCCTCAATGGGGATAGACCCCTCCCCAACCCTCCCCGCTAACGCTGAAGATGCCCCCTCCCCCACCCGCCCCGCATGCGGGGAGGGGGCAGGTACCTTGGTAGCCAGCAAGAACTTCCCCCCGCTTGCGGGGGGACAGAGGGGGGTCAGTACCCTTGTCCCCCGCCGCACACAGGTCGGATCGAGCACCAAGTCGCCGGGATCGGTGGTCATCAGGAGGCAGCGTTCGATGACTTGATTAGCAGTCTGAACGACATATGACTTACTGTAAGAAATGCCTAGATCACCCCAGAGGTTTGTGATTTTTCTATAGGCAAAGTCGTCATGATAGAGCACATAGACTAGTGATTTACCCTCTCCTTCAACTCGATCACATTTCACAAGGCGCTTGAGTTTTTCCTCATTAACAACCCACGCACCACGACTAGGTGGATCAAAAGATTCCCCCCGAAACACAAATCTGAAATCGCTGGCTTCCGAGTAAGAGGGGGCTTGTAGTGAAAAAAGACGATAATACTTCGTGTCTATGGGGTGTTTGGGTGACTTAAACTCGTCTCGACCAACTATCCTTCGCTCTCCACTTGAAAATTCCGCTCCCCGCCAGTGGGTTGTCACATCCTCCATATAGGTAAAAAGAGGGCGGTATTTAACCTTCGTAATGTCCTTGGCGTAAAGGAGAAGGTGGTCGTGCATAGTTTCAAGGAGTTTTGCCCCCAACGGCAAAGTCTTTTTTCTGAATACGATATTGGCCACGAAATTGGTGCGGCCAAATACCTCATCAAGAATAGACGCAATGAACCGTTCATTCTCAGAGTTGATCTGCACAAACACACTCCCCGTATCCGCCAGCAACTCCCGGCACAAGAGTAGCCGGTCCCGCAGATAGGACAGATACGAATGCACCCCCAAGGTCCAGGTATCCCGGTACGCCTTCACCATCTCCGGCTCGCGGGTCAGGTCCTCGTCCCGGTCCTTCACGTCCCGCCGGCCCACCTCGGGCTGGAAATTGCTGGCGTACTTGATCCCGTACGGCGGGTCCATGTAGATCATCTGCACCTTGCCGGCCAGGGCCTCGCGCCGGGCCAGGGAGGCCATCACCGCCAGCGAATCCCCCAGGATCATCCGGTTGGTCCAGTCCATCGGGTGCCGGTAGAACTGCACGGCCTCGCGGTAGTCCTGCTCCGGGTCGGCGAAGAGATCGCGCTGGATGTCCTCGCGCTTCACCACCCGCAGGATCGCCTGGGTGGAGATGCGCTCGTGCAGGTGCAGTGCCACCGGGTCCGCAACGCAATAGGGCTGCTCCCGCTTGCCGGCCCACTCCAGCCAGGGCCCGTGGTTGCGGAGGGCCTCTTGCAAAAGTTTTACCTCGTCTGCTGTAAGTACCCTCTTATCTGCCTGTTCGAGCAGCGCCGAGATCCGGTCCGCCCCACCCGTACCGTCGAAGCGCAGCGCCGGCGCCAGGTGCGGGTTGTACGCGTACTGGACCTTCTTCTCCCTGGCGATCTCCCCCCGCGCCGCCAGCCCTGCCGGGGGGATGTTCAGCCGCGAAGCATGCCGGTGGCGGTAGTCCACCACCTCATTTTCTGCTTCCTTCGCTTTGCGCTTTTTGGCCATAGGGTCTCCGCTTGAGAAGATCCTCCTTCAGATCTGCTCCCCTTCTCCCGGGGGTTGGAAATCCTCGCGGTCTTGATCGGCCGCTAACAGACCCAAGTACCGATGTACTGCCTGCAAGAACTCATGGGCCTGTTCGATCATACGCCCAACCTCTTCCGGCGGAATGACTGCTTCCACCCCATAATCACCCGTAATCCTCTTGTTGAACGCCTCCAGGAGCCAGCGGTGATACTTCGGGTCAAACTCACCGGTCTTGACAAAGTGCTCACCGAAAGCCCCGTGGACGCCTCCATGTTTGCGAAACCGAAAACCCTTTTCGTTGAGCAAAGCTTCCGCCATATAGAACATCGCGTAGTACACTCTGCCCACGGCGAACTCCGCATCTCCACAGGCCAGCATCCGCTCGGCCGCCTGGATCACCCGGTCCGCCTTGCCGAGGAACTTGCCGGTGGCTTCCTTCATGCCGGGATCGCCTCCTCCCGGACGTTGGTCAGAAACGGGGTTTCCTTTTCATGCCACTCAAACTCCTGTACGAACACGGTGCTGATACTCAGACCGTATTCTAGAGAGAGATGGGCCGCCAGTTCCCCAGTCCGTTCCACCTCAGTTCCATAGGAATCGAAGTATTCCAGAACCACCAGCACATCGACATCAGATTCGTCATCCTCCTCGCCGCGGGCGTACGAACCGTACAGGTAGACCCCGCGCAGACTTTCTCCGTAGATCCCCCTCAGACCAGCCCTGATCTTGTTCAGGAGAGATCTGATCCGATTATTCATAGGTCTCCTTTTCACTTCCACTTTACCTCTCCCGGCCCGCATCCACCTCGATGCCCAGCCCCGGCTCCTCCCCCAACACGATGAAGCCGTCCTCCAGATGATGGCTGAAGCGCAGGCAGTGCTCCCGCCCAGGGTCCACCACCTCCATGGACAGGTGGTTGGGCAGGGCCGCGGCCAGGTGGGCCATGTAATTGGCCTGGCAGTTCATCATCGAAACCGGCAGTTCGTACGCGTGGGCCAGATGGGCGATCTGCCGGCAGCCGGTGAATCCGGTCTGCCCAGCCGAGATATTGAGGATGTCCACGGCCTGGTGGTGTACCAGCGGGTACACCTCGCTGATATGGCGCAGATTCTCGCAGGTGGCCACCGCAGCCTTCACCTGCTGCGAGACCTGGCGCAGCCCCT
Source organism: Candidatus Latescibacterota bacterium (assembly GCA_016187725.1). Lineage (GTDB taxonomy): Bacteria > Latescibacterota > UBA2968 > UBA8231 > UBA8231 > SICG01. The sequence goes on along the minus strand of JACPJE010000041.1, from coordinate 15,471 downwards.
CGTAGTCCCAGCGCCGCGCCGGCTCCTCCACCCAACTGATATCAAAATGGCGCTCGATCTCCTGCACATAACGCACTGCCTGCTTGGGCGACCAGTACTCGTTGACATCGATCATCAGCCGGGGCCGCGCGCTGGCCGGGCTCAGGGCTTCGCGCATGATGCCCAACCGCCGCAGGTCCGCCTCCATATCGAGGCCCAGCTTCAGCTTGCCCCCATCCACTCCCCGCTCAGCCATGCGCCGGTAAAAGGCGAAGAGGTCCTCGTCCCCCAGGCAGTAGTCGATGCCGCTGGCATAGGCCTTGGCCCGACCCTCCAGCGCCCCGAAGGTCTGCCAGAGCGGTTCACCGGCGATCTTGGCCTTCAGATCCCACAGGGCCACGTCGATGCTGCTGATCGGCCCGCCTGCGGCCACCACCCCGCCCTTGTGGACAAAATCCACCATGCGCCGCCAGATCCCGATCACCTCGCGCGGGTCCTGCCCTTCGAGCAAATGGAAGAAGCGCTCCACGTCACCACCCCCCGGAGCCAGGCCCGAGATCCCCTCGTCGGTCTCGATCCACAAGAGGCTGGCCGGCATCAGATCCTCGCCCTGGGGATAGTTGGCGTCGGCGATGGGCCGGTCCATCTGCATCACGTAGGATTCGACGCGGTATCCGGTGATCTTCATCTCAGTCCTCCCCTCCCTTGGCGGCCTCGGCCTGTTCGGCGGCGCTGGGCGGGACCTCGTACAGGCCCGCCCCCTGGCGCCGGCCAAAGGGACTGGGCCCCGCCCCCGGCGGCACCCGGTCCACTGCCTGCCGGGCCAGGGCCTCGCGGTCGATCTCAATCCCTAAGCCCGGCCGCTCATCCGGAATAGCCCAGCCATCCACGATCTTGATATCGCTGTTGAACACCCCGTCCCCCGGCTCGGGGTCCACCACTTCCATGCACATGAAATTGGGCATCACCGTGGCCAGGTGGGCGTGGATATTCCCCGGCGACCCGCCCAAGGTGACCGGCAGCTCGTACCCGTACGCCGCATCGGCCAACTGCAGGGCACAGGTGATGCCGGTCATGCCATAGCTGACCTGGATCACGTCGGCGCAGCGGTGGTGGAAGTAGGGCAGAAAGTCCCCCAGGGTGTCGAGGTTTTCCCCGGCGCAGACCGGGCTGCGCACGCTGTCCGAGACCCGCTTGAGGCCCAGGAAATCCCAGCGTCGGGCCGGCTCCTCCACCCAGGTCAAATCGAAGCGCTCCTCCATCTGGCGCACCTTGCGGATGGCCTGCTTGGGAGACCAGTACTCGTTGGCGTCGATCAGCAGCATGGGCCGATCCGCAACCTGGCGCAGGGCCTGGTCCATCAGCCCCAACCGCCGCAGATCCGCGTCCTGGTCCAGCCCCACCTTGAGCTTGCCGCCCTTGAACCCGTACTGGGTGGCCATCTGCGCGTACCAGTCGTGTACTTGCTGGTCCGAGAGGGGCGCCTCAATGCCGCTGGCATAGCACAGGGCCCGGTCGCGGCTGCCCCCCAGGGTCTTCCACAACGGCTCATCCTTGGCCTTGGCCTTCAGATCCCACAGGGCCATATCCAGCACCGAAATCGCGTCGTTGATCAGCCCGTCGTGGCCGCCCTTGAAATGTTTGTCCACCATGCGCTGCCACAGCCCGTAGCCCCGCCGGGGGTCCTGGCCCTTGAGCAGCCCTTCGACCAGGGCCTGAATCTGGGGCCGCACCCCGCCCCCGCCCAGGCCGATCCCGGTCAGGCCCTCGTCGGTCTCCAATTCGACCACACAGTTGGCGCCCTTCACCCGGCCCGAGGGCGAATTGGCGTCGCCCATGCGCCGGTTGAGCCGGTGCGCGTACAGGGTGCTCTTCACCCCGGTGATTTTCATACGGCTCTATTCACCTCGTCGTAGTACTTGTTGATCTTGGGCACCTCTGGTCTCTCCTTCAGCTCTCCAGTCCCATCATCTCCCGGCCCTTCCTCGTCAGTCGCGCCAGGGACCAGGCCGGCTCCCAGGTGAAGTCCACCAGCACCTCGCCCACCCCCTCCACTTGCAGGAGCCGCCGGCGCAGGGGCTCGCCCAGGTACCGGTAGCAGGGCCGCCCCCGGTGGGGCATGGTCATCAGCACCTCGACCACTCCCCCGCGCACCCGGAGATCGTAAATATAGCCCATGTCCACCAGGTTCGCATCCGCGGTGTAGAACATGTCGTCGGGCACCTGGCGCAGGGCCGCCCACAGGGCCGGTTTCAGCCCGGCTTCGGCCTCGCCGGGACGGGCCAGGCTCCCCTGGGCAGCGCGGCCCTCCGGCAACTGGCCGACCCTGACCTGCAGGGGCCGGAGAAAACACTGCCGGGCCTCCTCCACCGGCCCCGGCCCCTCGTACGGGGACACCAGATAGGCATTGCGCTGCCTGAGCACGGCCCCGGCCTTGAACTCTGGCCCGCTGTGGGCCGCCCACCTGCTCCACAACTGCCCGTGCCCCTGGTAATTGAGCTGCGGAACCCCGGTGTGGTGCAGGCCCTCGAAGCCGCTGGCGCTGTGCTCCAGCCACAGGGCGATGAAAGCGTCCTTGCTGTGGCGGTTGAAGAAGCCCACCCCCCACAGCTCGTCGCTGTGCCCCGCCGCCACCTCCCCCTCGTGCAGCCGGCCCTCCCGGTCCATCCACAGCGCGTCCGTGAAGGAATACCCTGAGAAGACCCACTCGTCGTCGCGCAGGTAGTCGATGTCGAAGTCCTTCACCATCTCCATGCTGCCGTCCTTGAGGAAGAATGGTTGCCGGGCATAGAAGGTGTACTCCACATCGATGTGCATGCGGCTGGGGGTGAAGAGTGGATGCGCCGGGCTGTGGGGGAAGCCCCAGCGCCGCACCTTGACGCACAAGGGACCCCGACTCACCTCCCAGTTGGGGCAAGCCCCCCAATTGGTCACCCGGAACTTCTGGAACTTCTGGTCGGCCAGGTAATCGTGGGCCCAGTCGATGTGGGGCGGCTCGCCGTGGCCTTCCCCGCCGGCAAACAGCTCTAGGCCCGGAGGGCGCCGGTAGACCAAGCGCTCCAGTTGCCCGGTCTGCCCGGAGAGCTGGGCTTGGTAGTGGTTGTTTTCGATCTGCAGTTCGTACCCTTCCCCGGTCACTTTCAGGTCGGAGGGGTACTCGGGCAACTCGGCCCAGGGATTGCCGTAGAATACCAGGTACTGCACCTGCCCGCCCGCCGGCACCTGGGCCATGAACACCAGCCTACACTGCCACACCCCACCTCTACAGACCTCGGCGTCCACCTGGCTCTTCACCTCGCGCAATTCCCCCTTTTCCACCCGCGCCACCCGCACCTCGCGCCGCAGGTCCTGCATCTGGTCCTCACCAAAGGCCAGCCGCACCTCCACTGGTTCCTCGGGGCGCTCCATGCCCGCCTCCTCGGCTACCTCCAGCACCTGGTAGCAGGACCAACCCCGCGCCCAGGCCGCCCAGGGGGCCGGCAGTTCGGCGACCCGGCCACTGGCCTCGGGACCGCCCACCACCGCACCTGTCTGCCATTGCCTTTCGCAGCGCAGGGTATCTTTGATGGAGGCGGCCAGGGACATAGCCAGATCCAGCCTCCCTCCCGCGTACGCCCCCCTCAACAGCTGCAGCTTCTCCTCTACCCCGTCGGTGCGCTGATCGTAGCGGGTCTCGGCCATCTCTTTCTCTCCTCGCTCAGGTTTAGGATATTAATAGAAGTTGCCAATGACCAGGCGCCCGGGGCGCTCAAGGGGGTTTCCATGGACCGCGTCAGGATCGGGGTGCTCAGCCACGCCCACGGACACGCCAACACCTATTGCCAGGTGATGCGGGATTTCCCCGATGTCAGACTGGTGGCATCGTGGGACGATGACCAGGCCCGGGGCAGGCAGGCGGCCCAGGCCTACGGCCTCGAATTCCGCCCCGACGCCGACGCCCTCATCAAAGACCCCCGCATCGACGCCCTCATTATCGCCTGTGAGACCAACCGCCACGCCGAATACATCGAAAGGGCCGCGGCCGCCGGCAAGCACCTCCTCTGCCAGAAGCCCATGGCCACCACCCTGGAGGACTGCGATCGCATCGTCGCCGCGGTCCGCCGCGCCGGGGTGAAGTTCAGCATGGCCTTCCAGATGCGCCAGGACCCGGTCAACCGCAAGATGAAGCAGTTGCTAGCCGAAGGCGCGGTGGGCCGGGCCTTCCTGGTGCGCCGGCGCCACACCATCAACGTGCTCCTCAACCCCACCTTCGGCACCGGCGCCACCCGCTGGCACGTGGACCCGCTGGCCAACGTGGGGATGTTCTTCGACGACGCCACCCACGCGGCTGACTGGTTCTACTGGATGCTGGGCGCCCCCCGCAGCGTGACCGCGGAGATAGCCAATATCCTAGGCAGCAACGCCCCCGATGACAATGGGGTGGCCCTCTACCGTTTCTCCCAGGGCGAGATCGGGGTGCTGCTCAACTCCTCCACCACCGTGTCCGGGGTCAACACCACCGAGATCTACGGCGACCAGGGCACCATCGTCCAGGATTACGGCGACGCCCCTTCCACCGCCGCCCCGCGGCACGCCGACGCCGTGCCTCTGCGCCTGATCCGCAAGGACGAAAAACACTGGACCGAATTCCGCCTCCCCATCCCCGCCTCCCAGGGCGAGCGCATCGCCGCGGTGCCCCGGCCCTTCATCGACTACCTGCGCGGCCTGGGCGACCAGACCATCAGCCCCGAGGAAGGCAGGGTCTCGGTGGAGATGGTGCTCGGCGCGTACCGGGCCGCCGCCGAGGGCCGCCGCATCGCCTTCCCGCTCTAGTCAATCTGCCGGCCAGGAGCCTCCCCTCCGCACGAGCAGGCAGATCGGATCAGGCCTTTTCTTTTTACCGCTACCTCCGGGCAGGTAAAACTTTCCTCCCTGCCCCAGGGTCTTTAATATAGTGATCAAATTCACCCTCAATCTTCCGGTGATGCCATGAAGAAGATCGCCCTCATCGTCTCAACCCTCGCACTGGCCGGCGCCGGGGGTTGGTACGCCTATTCGGACGCGAAAACCCCCAGTGCCCAGTACCGCTTTGTAAAAGTGGAGGCCGGCGACCTCGAAGCCATCGTCTCCAGCACCGGAACCCTCAGTGCGGTGAGCACGGTGCAGGTGGGCACCCAGGTTTCCGGCACGATTTCGAAGATCTTCGTCGACTTCAACCAGAAGGTGCAGCAAGGCGACCTCATCGCCGTCATCGACACCACCTTCCTGGCCGCCTCGGTGCGCGATTCGGATAGCAACATGGAACGGGCCAAAGCCCAGCTCGATCACGCCGCCCGCGAGCAGCGCCGCATCAAAGCCCTCTACGACAGGAAAATGGCCTCGACCAGCGACCTCGAACAGGCCCAGTACAATCTGAATCTTGCCAAGGCCGGGCTCAAGTCAGCCCAGGCCGCCCTGGACCGGGCGCGCATCAACCTGCGCTACGCCTCCATCTACGCCCCCATCGACGGCACGGTCATCTCCCGGCCCGTGGACGCCGGCCAGACCGTGGCCGCCAGTTTCTCCGCCCCCACCCTCTTCCTGATCGCCAACGACCTCTCCCAAATGCAGATCCTGGCCAATGTGGACGAAGGCGACATCGGCCAAATTGAGGAGGGACAGCGGGCCCGCTTCACCGTGCAGGCCTATCCAGGCAAGACCTTCGAGGGCCAGGTCAGACAGGTGCGCCTCCAGCCCACCACCATCCAGAACGTGGTCAACTACACCGTGGTCGTCTCGGTGACCAACGAGGAAGGCCTGCTGCTGCCGGGCATGACCACCACGGTCGATTTCCTCATCCAGCGGGCCCAGGATGTGCTCAAGGTGCCCAACGCGGCGCTGCGCTTCCGGCCCACCACCGAGATGATGGCCGAGTTCCGCAAGCAGATGGAGCAGCAGGGTGGCGAGGGCGGCCGGGCCTGGGGCCAGGGCCGGGATGGAGCGTCTGGCGGCGAACAGGGCGACAGCAGTCGGAGCAGCAACCGGGGCGGGGGCGAACCAAGAGGAGGCGACCGGGGCGGGGGCGGCGAACAGGGAGGGGGCAACCGCAACTGGGCCGGGACCGGTGGGGGCGCGGGCGGCGGCGGCTTTGGCGGTTTTGGCGGCGGGGAAGGCGGCAGTGGCCGCGCCCGCGACCTCAGCCGGCTCTGGTGCCTGGACGAAAACGGCAAATTGAAAGTAATCCGGGTCAGGACCGGCATCACCGACGGGCAGATGACTGAGATCAAAACCGACGAATTGGCCGCCGGTCAGGAGGTGATCAGCGGCCTGCTGACCGCCGGTACCCCCAGGCCCACCGGGCTCTTCCCCGGGACGACCCCGGCCGCCCCTCCAGGCGGCGGTGGCCGGCGCGGCGGAGGTCCCTTCTGATGGAGACCGTCATCCGCACCGCCGGCCTGACCAAGGTCTACATCACCGGCGAGGTGCAGGTGCAGGCCCTCAGAGGGGTGGACCTGAAGGTGGAGCGGGGGGAGTTCTCGGCCATCGTCGGGGCCTCGGGGTCGGGCAAATCCACCCTGATGAACATCATCGGCTGCCTAGACTACCCCACTAGCGGCGAGTACCTTCTCGACGGGGTGCAGGTCAATACCCTGGACCGCAACCAGCTGGCCGGCATCCGCAACCAGAAGATCGGCTTCGTCTTCCAGGGCTTCAACCTGCTCACCCGCACCTCGGCCCTCGAAAACGTCGAACTGCCCATGCTCTACAGCCGGAACCACAAGGAGCAATCACCGCGGGAGTTGGCCCGGACCGCCCTGGAGCGGGTGGGATTGGGCGACCGCATACACCACCATCCCAACCAGCTCTCCGGCGGCCAGCAGCAGCGGGTAGCCATTGCCCGGGCCCTGGTCAACCAGCCGGCCCTGCTCCTGGCCGACGAACCGACGGGCAACCTGGACACCCGCACCAGCCTGGAGATCATGCACCTCTTCGCGGAGCTGAACCAGCAGGGTATGACCATCGTGCTGATCACCCATGAGCGCGACATCGCCGAATCTACCAGGCGCATCATCGAGATGCGGGACGGCGAGATCGTCAGCGACCACCCCGCCGCCGGCAGCCCGGCCGAGGAGCAGGGCAGATGAAATGGCAGAATTTGCTGCGCGTGGCCTTCAAGGCCATCGCCAGGAACAAGATGCGCAGTCTGTTGACCATGCTGGGGATCATCATCGGCGTGGGCTCGGTGATCACCATGGTCGCCATCGGCGAAGGCGCCCAGGCCCAGATCGAGCAGCAGATCAACAGCCTGGGCACCAATCTCCTGGTCGTCTTCCCCGGGGCCAGCCGCCAGGGCGGAGTGAGCATGGGCGGCGGCAGCGGCACCCGGCTGAGCTTGGAGGACGTGGAGAAACTGGATAGGGAGGCCGAACTGCTCACCGGCGTATCCCCCATGGTGCGGGCCGGGGTCCAGGCCGTGGGCGGCATCGGCAACTGGAATACCGCGGTCCAGGGGGTGTCGGTTGACTACCTCGAGATCCGCCAGTGGCTCCTGGCCTCGGGCGAATTCTTCACCAGCAGCGAGGTGCGCGGCCAGGCCAAGGTCTGCGTGATCGGCCAGACCGTGGTCACCAACCTCTTCCCCGACCAGGACCCGGTGGGCCAGCAGCTGCGCCTGCGCAACGTGCCCTTCAAGATCATCGGGGTGCTCACCGGCAAAGGCCAGAGTGCCGGCGGCGTGGACCAGGACGACGCCATCCTGGTCCCCTACACCACCGCCATGTACCGCCTCAGTGGCTGGCGTTTTATCCAACAGATCCTCTGCAGCGCGGTCTCCGCCGACCAGCTCGCCGCCGCGCAGGAGCAGATCCGCATCCTGTTGCGCGAGAACCACAAGCTGCAGGAGGGTGAGGACGACGACTTCACCATCCGCAATCAGACTGACCTGGCCAGCACCGCCCAGGAGGCCACCCGCACCATGACCATGCTGCTGGCAGCCATCGCCAGCGTCTCGCTGGTGGTGGGCGGCATCGGCATCATGAACATCATGCTGGTCTCGGTGACCGAACGCACCCGCGAGATCGGCATCCGCATGGCCATCGGCGCCCGCAGCGGTGACATCCTGGTCCAGTTCCTGGTCGAGGCAGTGGCCCTGAGCCTGTCCGGGGGCCTGATCGGCATCGCCATCGGCTTCGTCGCCCGCTACCTGGTGGACGCCCTGAGCGGCATGACCCCGGTGATCTCCATCCCCACCGTGATCCTGGCCTTCTGCTTCTCCGGAGCGGTCGGCATCTTCTTCGGGTTTTATCCCGCCAGAAAGGCGGCCTCCCTCAATCCCATCGATGCCTTGCGCTACGAGTGAGAACCTATGAGCCTTAGACGCCACCTCTCCCTCTGCATCCTCTCTGCACTGCTGGCCGGGGTTCCGGCCCGGGCCCAGCAGGATACCCTTCGACTTACCCTGGGCCAGGCTATCGCCCTGGCCGTGGACTACCACCTGGGGCTGCGCAGCGCCCGCTTGAGCCAAAAGCTCCAGGAAGGGTCGGTGGCCCAGGAACAGGCGCGTTTCGGCCGCACCCTGACCGCCAGCCTCACCAACCAGAGCAACCGATCTCCCTCCATCTCGCGCCTGGAGGGCGTCCAGACCTCCACCAGCAACTCCATCGGCCTGGGACTCGGTCTGTCCCAGGACCTGGCCACCGGCGGGCGATTCAGCCTGAACTTCAGCAATAACCGCTCGTCGAATAATGCCGCCTTCAACACCATCGACCCGGTGTACCGCTCCGGCCTGAGCCTCAGCTTCAACCAGCCCCTGCTCCAGGGCCGGGGCTGGGTCAACCGCATCGGGCTGCGGGTGGCCCGCAACAGCCTGACCGCTTCCGAACTGGTCGTCCAGGGGCAGATCCAGGACCTGCGCGCCGAGGTGAGCCGGACCTACTGGGATTTGTCCATGGCGGTCCAGAACCTCCAGCTGCGCGAGCAGTTCCTGGCCGCGGCTCAACGGGTCCTGGAGACGGCCAAGGTGCGGGCCGCGGTGGGATCTGATCCGGCCAGCAACATCCTCCAGGCCGAGGTGGGGGTGGCCCAGCGCCAGCAGGACATTGTCAGCGCCCAGGCCAGCCTGCGCCAGGCAGAGGACCAACTCAAAACCCTGCTGGGTCTGGACCAGGACCCGCAACGCTGGCAACTGCCCCTGCAGGCCATCGACACCCCTGCGGTGGCGGCCTTTGAGGGCGATCCGGACAGCGGACTGGCCAGGACCCTGGCATTCAATCCCTCTTACCGCCGGGCCCAACTCGACCTCAAGAGCACCGAACTGCAGATCGCCCTGGCCCGCGACCAGACCCGGCCCTCCGTCGCCCTCAGCACCCAGGTCGGCCTGAGCGGCATCGGCGGCTCGTACAGCGACGATATCAAGGGGCTCAAGGCCTGGGACGGCCGTTCCTGGCAGGGCAGCGTCAACCTCGACTTCCCCCTGGGGGAGAACGGCGCCGAGATCCGGCTCCAGCAGCAGCTGATCCAAAAGGAGCAGCGCCAGGTGGAACTGGAGCGTTTGCGCCTGCAACTAGCCCAGCAGGTGCGCAACCAGCACCGCCAGGTGGAGACCAGCCGGCAACGCGAGGAAGCCGCCCGCTGGACCGAAAGGCTCTCGGTGCAGAATCTCGACGAACTTGAGGAGCGGCTGAACCTGGGACTGACCACGGTGCGCCAGGTCCTGGACGCGCAGGACGACTTAGCCCAGGCCCGCCTCAGCCGGCTCCAGGCCCTGATCGATTACAACAAAGCCCTGATAGAGTGGCGCCGGCTCACCGGCGAGTGAATCCTACCCTTCATGCTGGAGGACAGCGATGAAAACCATTGCCTTTGTGTGTGCGGCACTGTTGCTGGGCGCGGCGGCCCTCATCCAGGCCCAACCTGGAGGAGGGGGGGGAGGTCGCGGCCAGGGCCGCAGAGGCGGCCCTGGCATGGGACTGGAGGGGGAGTGGGCGGTCATCTGTTTTGAGATGAAGATCGATGGCGAGCAGTTCACCAAACTGCGGGTTGTGTACCAGGAAGCCTGGGTCAAGCGCCGGGACCTGATGGAGCAAATGCGCTCAGCCGGAAGCGGCGATTGGGAGGAGATGGCCCCCAAGCTGCAGAAGCTCCAGGAGGAACTGGCCGAGAAGTACCGCACCATCCTCTCCAAGGAGCAGGTGGCGCGGTTCGAATCCCTCGTGGAGGAACGGCGCGGCGGCTTTGGCGGGGGCGGCGGGCGCGGTGGACCAGGCGGGGGCGGCGGCGGGCGGTAAATATTTGGCTGACCACGGCGGGGAGATGACCCCGAAAGCCTTTCCCGGGGAGTGGCTGGGCAGGGAAGTCCGCGTGGCAGGGGTGCGGGGTAGCGGAGCCAGAGCGAGCGAGGGTGAAGGACGCGCCTTGGGAAAGGCTGGAGTGGGTCACTCCCCGACGCGGTAACTGCACGGGCATCAGCGGTTGTAGGCGAAGTGGTCACCCCGCAGGCCCTGCCACACCGCATCACACCCCTTCAGCGCCTCCTCGTCCAGCCTCCCCTCAGCAAAGCGCAGATTCTCCTCCAGCTGCGCTTCCTTGCTCACCCCGATGATCACCGAATCCACGTGGTTCTGCGAGAGCAGCCACTGCAGGAACAACTGGGTCAGGGACTTGCCGGCTTTGGCAGCGACCGCGGCTAGGTCCTCGACCGCGGCGAAATGCCCCGGACTCCAGTAGCGGTCGTAGTAGTTCTTTTTCATCTCGAAACGGGTTCCCGCCTCCGGGCCCCGTTCCTGGCGGTGTTTGCCGGTCAACAGCCCGCCGGCCAGCGGGTTGTAGACCACCATCCCCAGGTTCATCTTTTTCGAAAAGGCCAGGCGCTCCACCTTCTCCCACGGCGGCGCAGCCACTTTCTGCCCTGCCCCCAGGGCCGGCGGCAGCCGCAGCTCAAAGAAGAAGCGCGAACCCTGTCCCAACGCCGACTCCACCTCCAGTTGCCCACCCAGCAACTCCACCTGCCTCCGGGCGATGGCCAGGCCCAGGCCCGTGCCCCCCGTCTGCACCCCGGCCTGCCCCTGCTGAAAGGGATGGAACAGGGTCTGGATCTCCGCCAGGGGAATCCCCATTCCCGTGTCCATCATCTCAAAACAGTAGCCATCCTCAGGCTGAGCGGTGACTTTCAACACCACCTCGCCTTCCTGAGTGAACTTCACCGCATTGCCCAGCAGATTCATCAGCACCTGGTTGAGCTTGGCCTTGTCCCCGTGCACCGACAGGGGAGAGGAATCGAGTCCTTCCAGTCTCCACTGCAAGCCCTTCTCCTGGCAGCGCACTTGGAACATCACCCCCAAACTCTCCAACAGCTCGTGGAGGTCAAAGTCCACTGGGTGCAATTTCATGCGACCCACCTCGATTTTGACAGCAATGTAAGGATCATTACAGGATGCAAGGACCATTACACCCCGCTTTTGGACAGGCGCGCCAGCGGAGGAGCGCCATCTTCTTTCAAAAAGCATATACCATGAAAATCCCAATTGATATTTTCGATTTTCATGATATATTTGTATATCATGCTCAACCGTGCTGAATTGCTCCGCCGGGTGCGTACGGCCCTGGGGCGCAGCCAGGTCGTGGCGCTCATCGGTCCGCGCCAATGCGGCAAGACTACCCTCGCCAGGGAATTGGTATCAGCCGATTCCCCCAATTATTTCGACCTAGAAGATCCGGTCAGTCTCGCCCGTCTGGAAGAGCCGGTCACGGCGCTGCACGATCTGAAGGGCCTGGTGGTCATCGATGAAGTGCAGCGGCGACCTGAGCTTTTTCCGGTGCTGCGCGTCCTAGCCGACCGCAGACCACTGCCCGCCCGATACCTCATCCTCGGCAGCGCTGCTCCTGATCTGCTGCGCCAGTCCTCCGAGTCCCTAGCCGGCCGGCTCGAGGTGGTTCCCATGGGCGGTTTCAGCCTCTCCGAAGTCGGCAGCGCCGCTGGGGCGCGCCACTGGCGGCGCGGCGGATTCCCGCCTTCATTCCTCGCTCCCAGGGAAACAGATAGCCTGGCCTGGCGGAAGAACTTTATCCAGACTTTTCTGGAACGCGATCTGCCACAGTGGGGCATCGCCGCGCCAGCCACCGCCCTCCTGCGTTTCTGGACCATGCTGGCGCATTACCATGGACAGACGTGGAACGCGGCAGAACCGGCCCGTTCCCTGGGCGTGAGCGAGCCGACCACGCGCCGCTACCTCGATATCCTGACCGGTTTGTTCATGGTCCGCCAGTTGCAGCCCTGGTACGCGAATCTGAAAAAACGACAGGTCAAGGCACCCAAGGTCTACCTCCGCGATACCGGGCTGCTACATCAGTTGTTGGGCATCCAGTCAGAAAAGGACCTGCTCAGTCATCCCAAGTGCGGTGCCTCGTGGGAGGGCTATGTGATTGAGGAAGTCCTCAAAGCAGTGGAACCGGACCAGGTCTACTTTTGGGCTACGTATAATGGGGCTGAGATCGACCTAGTGCTGGTGAAGGATGGCCGTATGCTGGGTGTAGAGTGCAAGTGGGTGGATGCGCCGCGGTTCACTCCCTCCATGCGTATCGCCCTGGAAGATTTGCAACTGGAGCGCATCGCCGTAGTATATCCGGGCACGAAACCCTACCCCGTGGCTGACACCGTCCAGGCGGTGCCTCTGGAGGCCATCGCTGAGGGCATGGAAGGATTGTTCCCCGACTAGTGATCTCTGGCAAATCCTTATCCCCCGCCTGTAGTATTCCTTGAAAATTCATACCCCATGTATGACATTTCAAGGGTCGAAAGTAATTCTGTGAGAGGAGACCCGCATGGCCGAGAATACCGGCGCCATCATCGACCAGGGCCCCAGCGACTGGCAGATCATCCAGCAGGACGCCTCGGGCTTCGGGACCATCTCCCTCAAGGGCCGCTGGGTCCACACCGAAGCGGGCCGGGTCGAGGTGCGCCTGGTGCGTGAGGACACCGGCATCGCGGTGCGCGACTGGCAGCCGGCGCTCACCCAGGCCGACCACACCTGGTCCGCCGAAATACACCAGATCCCCGCCGGCGGCCTGTACCGGCTGGAGACCCGCCTCAACCACCAGGGCAATCTGGCCGGGGAATGGTCCCTGCGCGGCGACACCCGCCATTTCATCGGGGTGGGCGATCTGTGGATCATCGCCGGCCAGAGCAACTCGGCCGGGTACGGCCGCGGCCCGTACTGCGACCCGCCTGAGCTAGGTGTACACCTCTTCCGCAACAGCGAGCAATGGGCCCTGGCCACCCACCCGATGAACGACGCCACCGACACCAGGCACCCGGTGAACCGCGAAACCGCCAATCCCGGCCACTCCCCGTACCTGCATTTCGGGCGCATCCTCTTGCAGGAACTGGGCCATCCCGTCGGCCTGGTGCAGACCGCTCTGGGCGGCTCTCCTCTCTCGGCGTGGAACCCGGCCCAGGGGCAGGCAGTGCTCTACGAGAACATGATCCAGTGCGCCAAAAAGGTGGGGGGTAAGGTGCGTGGGGTATTGTGGTACCAGGGCGAGAGCGACACCGGCACCGATGCCGACGCCACCAGCTATGCGCAGCGCTTCGCCCAGGCCGTGGCTGCCTGGCGTCAGGCCTTGGGAGATCCGGGTTTGCCGGTGCTCACCGTGCAGCTCAACCGGGTGTTCCAGGTGGCCGACGAAGGCTCGCACCGCCGCTGGACCCAGGTGCGCGAAGCCCAGCGCCAAGTGGCCCGCACGGATAAACGGGTGGCTGTGATCCCGGCCCTGGACCTGCCTCTCTCCGACCTGATCCACACCAGCCCGTCCGGCAATCTGCTCCTGGGCGAACGTCTGGCCCGGGCCGCCCTGGGCCTGGTCCACGGCAAATCCACCGAATACCGCGCCCCGGATCTGCAATCCGCTGCCCGCGTGGACGTCCAGACCATCGAACTGCACTTCGCGCCAGTGACCAGCCGCATGGACAGCATCGACCTGACCAGCCACAGCTTCAGGGTAGAGGGCGCCACCGGCGAGGTGCCGGTGGCCCAGGTGATCTTCTCCCAAGACGCGCGGGTGCAGCTCAAGCTGGGCCGACCCCTGTCCGGGAAAGTCCTGGTCCACGGGGCCTGGGGCTTCAACCCGGCCACCGTGCCGGCGGATATGGAGAGGTTTATGCCGATATTGGGGTTCTACGGAGTGCCGGTGGCGTAGTATATTATGGACGAGGACAAGCACCGTCAGAACGAAAAGAAGTTCGGTCAATGGCAGTCCCTCACCGAGGGAGGCAGGCGCTATCTCTATGAAGTTTCCGGACGCAGAGGGTGGAAGGCCCGATATATCAAGGAAGTGAACGCCCAAGAAGAAACGGTCAGCTTCTACCAGGAGATCTACAACGCTGAGGGGAAGCTGGTCGAAGTACACCGGAAATTCCCCATGGATACTGGGCATCAGAGGACGGAGCAAGAACCATGACCGTGACACGCGAGATGGTGGCTGATCACCTGAAAGAGTACCTGCGGGGCGCCTGCACTCTTGACGAAGTCGTCTCCTGGGCAGAGGAGGTCATGGAAGAGGGAGAAATCGCCGAGCGGGATTTTGCGCTGGTGCGCGACACGATTGCCCGACTGGGGGTGAGCGATGTCGCTGCTTTTGGGCTTACCTGGGAAGAAATCAGGGGACTGTTGGAAACCCTGGGGTACCGGACGAAACCTCTCCCACACATTCACATCCACCAGCCTCGTCCGCACCCGGTCCAGCGCAACCCGCCGGGCATGCCGGCCCACGGGCCTGAAGCCGGCAGCGCGCAGCACCTCGCCCTTCTCCAGACAATCCGTATCGCTGTACGCCATGTACCGCTCCGCCTCGGGCAGCGGCAACGCCCCCAGCAGCCCCCAGCCTTCCTCCCAGAAGCTGGGATGGCAGTACACCTCCACCACGCAAGTGGATGGCCACAGTGGGTCCCAGTCCCACGCCGCCAGGCCCACCACCGCCTGTGAAGCGGTCTGGCACAGCACCTGGGCACGGGACAGCTCGCCCTTTTCCCGCCGCTGCTCCTCTCCCTGGATCAGGTCGAGGAAAGGCCCCTCGGTTGAGGAGCGCCCCAGCAACTTGAGCGGAGCGCAGCGCACCGCCCCGGGGAAATCTCCCAGAAAGAGCGCCGCCGAGGCCGGCCAGTGGCGCCACTGCACCTCCTCCACCTGCACCGCGCCCCTGGCAAAGTACTCCGCCTCGAACTGCGCTTTGCTCTGCACGTAGTATTCCATGTATCCGCTCTTGGGCTCCAGGCCGGCAAACCCGTGTGAGGCGTAGATGTGGTACGGAGGGCTGTCGTACCCCGTGCCCAGGAAAAGCGCCCACCCCCCCTCCTGCCTGAAGTGGGCCATCTGCACCCCCATCAACTGCGAGGCTGCCCCCTGGCGCCGGTCTTCTGGCACGGTCCACACATGGCCGAAATGCCCAACGCCGCGGTGGGTGAAGGTGGCGATATTGGCCAGGGGCTTCCCATCCCGGTGGAGCAGGTAGAAATTCGCCTCGATGCCCAGGTCCCGGCAC
>JACPJE010000094.1 GCA_016187725.1 Candidatus Latescibacterota bacterium | reverse complement strand
TGGCCAGCACCAGGCCGAAGCGGCCGTCGGGGGCCTGCCAGGCGGCGTGAAAGAGGGCGGGCAACTGGTGGTCGTGGCCGCCGTGCTGCCAGCGCAGGGTCTGGATGCCGTTGACAGTGGCCGGGGCCAGCATGCGGCCGTAGACCAGAAAGTCGTGGGCCGGCCCCCGGCGCAGGGCAATGGTCCGGCGCAGCAGCTCCACCGCGTCCTCGTCGCTGCCCACCTGCGGGTCCCAGGGGGCCCAATTCATGGTGTCGAGGTTGAGCAGTTGTCCATCGCCCTTCATCACCGCGCCGGGGATCTGGCCGATCACCAGGTTGTAGGCATTGCGGATGGGCAGATGGTAGGGCTCGGGGGCGCTGCCGAAACCGCCCTGGATCAGGATGAACTCGTGATAGAGGAAATGGTAGAGCGGGACAAAACCCGATCCGTGTCCCCGGTGTCCAGGCGGAATCACGCGCACGTCGCAGACCTGGAAGTCGGGCAGGAAGAACTCGTTGACCGGGCACTCCACCGAGAAGGCCAGGTGGCGGGGGTTTTCAGGGCGGGCCAACTCCGCGTCGCGCAGGGTGTGGAAGTCCGCGACCAGGCGCTGCATCTGTCGGGTCATCCACTGCCCCGGCACGGGCGGGTGGCCGTGGTCAGCGGCAAAACAGGGGAAGGTGGCGCAGCCCACGTTCTGGTCGAGGAACTGGATCCAATCCAGGCCCATGCCCGCCACCCGGCGCACAAAGTCGTCAGCCAGGTCCAGGGTCTGGGCAACGCCCAGGCAGCAGGCGTAGCTGGGTCGCCAGGAGGCGTCCCAGTGTTCTTTCCAGCGCTCCCCCTCGTGGGTGCGGCACACGCTGCGCTCCCCGCCCCGGGCGGCGAAGAAGTCGCGCCCATCGTACCCGCTCCAGTAGTGGCCCACCACCCAGCGGGTGCCGTTGCAGAAGGTGCCCACGTGCCAGCCGCGTTCCCGGGCCTGGGCGCAGAACTGCTTCAGCGCGGCCTCGCCGCCGGCCGGGGGGAAACAGTCGGGGTAGATCCAGGGGCCGGGCCGCTCCCAGGACATGATCACCGGCACCAGCGGGGCTTCGATCCGGCCGGCGAGCTTCTCCAGGAGCGGGATCATTTTGGGATAGGGGAGGAACTCCTCGTTAGGCAGGGTGGGCCCTATATCCAGTTCCCCCTGGATGCGCAGGATGATGTGGGGCGGCGAGTCGAGCAGCCAGCCGGGCACGTCCCGGCGCTGGTGCAGGGGTTGGCGGGCCCAGGGCTGCTGGTGGCTCCAGTCGCGGTAGAGTTCGGCGGCAGCGTGCCAGTCGCCGGTGAAGCTGCCCAGCACCACCTCGTATTCGAGCTGGCGCTCGCCCTGGCTGGGCCAGTCCCCCACGTGGGCCAGGCCCAGGCGCAGGCCCGGCTCGCAGTGCACCGGGCGGATCAGCTTGATCCGGCCCGTGTTGTCCTGGCAGCTCAGGTAGATCCCGGCCCGGTCGTTGTAATAGGCCAGGAACTGGGCGAAGACCAGGCCCGGATAGTGGATCACGTCGCTGTTTTCGGGGCGCAGTTGCCAGGTGTGCGGGCAGTCAGGGGCCAGATCCTGGGGCTTGGGCGCCTGGATCAGGGTGCCGGCGTTGAGGGGCCACAATACCGCCTCAGTGCCCGGGGCGCCGGCCAGCTGGTACGGGGCCACCACCAGGGGAAACTGCACATCGGTGATCTGCAGGCCGGTATGGTTGCGCAACCAGAGGACCCAGTGGCTGAAGCGCTGGTCCGGGCCGCCGCGCACCCGCAGCACTGCTTCGAGGTCGCGGCCGGCGATCTTGTTGAAATGCATCTGCACCTCGTCGCCGATCAACTCTACTTGGGTATGCTCGGCCTGGGTGGAACGCCACTGTCTGAAACATTGCCGGTCGTCCAGGTACTGGATCACCAGGGCCGGCAGTTGCGGGCCGGCGATGAACTCCTGATCCGGGGCGCTCTGGGGGCGCAGGGAACACAGGGCTCCGGTGCGTGTGTCGAAGCGCAGGGTGTCGGCCGCGGTCTCCAGGACCAAATCTGCGGGCGTGCTCACAGCAGCTTCTCCTTGAGTTCCAGGTAGTAGAGGAAATTTTCGTACGGGATGTCGTGGGGAAAGGTGTGGTCGAGGTGGGGGATGAAGCCGCCGCTGTCGAGCATGGGGGGGATCTTGGCGTAGACCTCGGCGTACACCTCCTTCTTGCCCTTGGTCAGTTCCCGTTTGTCGATGCCGCCGCAGAAGACCAGGTCCCGGCCGTACTCCTGGCGCAGGGGACGGGGGTCCATGTCCGAGGCCTGCTCCAGGGGCCAGTGGCAGGTGATGCCCGCCTCGATGAGCAGGGGGAGGAGCACCCGGGTATCCCCGTCCGAGTCGAGCCAGATGTGCTCGATGCCGCTGTGGTTGAAAGCGTCGGTGAGGCGCCGGTACCGGGGCAACAGGAACTTGCGGAACAGCGCGGGGGAGATGAGCGGGCCGCCCTTGCCGGCGAAGTCCTCGAAGAAGTTGAAGTAGTCGAAGCGGAGTTCGCTGCGCGCCCGCTGGGTGAGGGCCAGGGCGAAGTCCACGGTGAAGTCGAGCATCTCCTCCACAAAGGCCGGGTCGTCGTAGAACAGGTAGGAGACGGCTTCGGTGCCCACCCAGCGCCGCAACTGGGCATAGAGCCCGATGGTGCCGTTGCCCAGCAGGCACAGCGGGTAATCGCGTTGCTGCCAGCGTTTGACCATCTCGTCCCACCACAGGGGGTAGCGGGCCGGCGAAGCGGCATCGAAACGCTTCTTCATCTGCTGGAAACTCTGGCGGTCGGTCACCGGAAAGGAGAGGTACTGGTCCATGGAGGAGCGGGTGCCGCGCGCGGTTCCCTCCTTGAGGGCCCGGCTGACAATGCCGTCGGCGTGGCGGTACACGATATAGCGCTCGTCCTCCTCCAGGGTCTCTATCTCATAGGGGGGTAGCAGGGTGGTGTTGAGGGTGGCAAAGGCGCGCCGCTCGATGCGGAAGTACGGTTCGCCCTCGAACCAGGTATGGTACAGGGTATCCTGGGGCATGCCCTCCCCGTACCAGCGATCCACGGTCTGGCCCCACAGGCCCAGTTCGTAATTGGGGACGTGGTCGGGTTGCTCAAAGTTCATCACGCGCAGGAAGCGCTCGCGGCTGTTCATGGCAGGTCCTTTCTAGCGGGCCTCATGGGCCACCTGGTACATGGCCAGGAGGTTTTCCAGGGTGCAGCTGTTGTCCGCCTCGGTGGTGGAGCCCATGAAAAACCCGGGGCCGGCGTCGGCGATGGCCTGGCGGCAGGCAACGCGCACCTGGTCTGGGGTGCCGTTGGACAGCAACTGGCTCATGTCGATGCCGCCGGCCAGGAAGAGTCTGGGCCCGCACTTTTCCCGCACCTCCTTCAGGCTCATGCCGGCCACGGTCTCGATGGGGTTCAGCCCGTCGATGCCGGTGGCCAGCAGATCGTCCATGACCTCCATCAGGTACCCATCGGAGTGGAAGAGGCACTTGATCCCGTGTTCGTGCCAGGCCTCGTTGAGCCGCTTGAGCCGGGGGAAGAACTCGGCGCGCAGGAAGGCGGGGGAGTGCAGCAGTTTGTTCTTGCCGGCGATGTCTCCGTAGGTGAGCACGGCCGGCGACAGGTGCCGGTCGGCTATTGCGTGGCATTCGGCGATGTTGCGCGCGGTGCCCGCTTCGAGGGCCTCGGAGATCAAGCCCGGGTCCTCGGCGGCGATGAAGGCGAAGTACTCGAAGCCCAGGCGGTGGCGGATATCGTCCAGGCCCAGGCCGTGCTGGGCCAGCAGATTTACGGTGTCGCCGATCAGGGCCTGGGTCTGGAGAAAGGTGCGATGGTACTGTTCGCGGTGGGCCCAGGGATTGGCGGTGATGGTCCGGGCCTGCCCCTGCATGCGGACTATCCAGCCCTTCAGGAAGCGAATCGCCCCGGCCTCGCCGTCAAAGGGCCGGCGGGCGATCCAACTGGTCTTCTCGAAGGGGGCGTGGTGGTGGACAAAGCCGAACTCGTCGGTGGTCTCGCATTCGACAACCGGCCCAAAGCCCACGCTGCGGGTCATGTCGAGGAAGGCATTCACCGCCCGGCCGGCGAGGCGATTGAGCCGGGCCAGGGTGGCCTCGTCGCCGGCCAGGGGCGGCAGGGCTTCGCCGCTGAAATGGGCGAAGGCCGCATCGTTGCGCAAAAGGTCGTAGAGGGGGACCCGGTCGGTCTCCTGACCGGCCATGGTTTTCTCCACGCGCTCGCGTTTGCTCATCACCGCAGGCATGGGTGCACCTCAGTTGAGGGATGCCGTGAAGCGCCGCTCGCCGCGCGG
Source organism: Candidatus Latescibacterota bacterium (assembly GCA_016187725.1). Lineage (GTDB taxonomy): Bacteria > Latescibacterota > UBA2968 > UBA8231 > UBA8231 > SICG01. The sequence goes on along the minus strand of JACPJE010000094.1, from coordinate 3,439 downwards.
GTTTCCCCAGCGCCGGTCCGAGCCCTCGGGCGCCAGGGCAGGCCGCGTTCGCCGCTGTAGGCGAGATATTCGCGGACCTCCTGCGAGTAGCTTTTGAGGATGAGATAGTAGTCCGGCTGGTGGAAGAAGGGACGGCGCTCTGGGTTCAGCGCCGGCCCAGCAGCCTTTTGGGAAGGAAGGCCCAGTGGGCACCCAGATACACGTAGCGCCGCCCCAGGGCCACCCGGATGCCGCCGCCCGCCCCGTTGGCTTCGTTGAAGAGCAGGCCCAGGGTGCCGTAGACCGTGCGGGGCTTGAGGCCGCGGTACCCCACGCCCACGGCCAGTTTGCCTGGCTTGCCGCCGAAGAAGGAGGTCTCCACCGGGGTGAAACTCAGGTCCGCCCCCAGGGAAAACAGCGCCTTGGTGTCGCCCCCGCAGCGGAAGGAGGAGACCAGGTACCCGGTCTGGGTGTCGAAGCAGGCCGGCTCGCCATAGCTGGTGAAGGCGCGCACGAAACGCGCGCCGACCTGATCCTGTTTTTGCAGGAGCGCCAGGTCCAGGGCCTGGACCGCAGCGACCAGCCGGTAGCGGACGAGGATCAGATGAAAGCCCAGGGGCACGTCCAGGCCCAGCCCTCTTTCTTCCAAGTTGACGAACCCCAGCCCGATGGCGGCGTAGAGCCGGGTCGCGGGAGTCCTCTCCTGGGCGTTCAGGATCCCGGTCAGGAACAGGGAGAGCAGCAGTACAGCAGTGGCGCGCATAGGGTATCTCGGAGGAGAGGACCCCCCAAATAAACCCTCTTCTCCAGTTCGGAACAAGTCCGGGACCAGTGCCGCTGCCTGCCGGGCTGGTTCTCAAAGCCTTTCCCCTCCGGCCCTGCCGGCCCGTCACCACAGGCGCAGGGCGCGCAGTTGTGAGGTCTTTTTCTGCGGGAAATCCGCGCTCAGTAATAGCCCTCGCGCCGCCACACATCGAGGATCAGCTCGTAGCGGCGCAGGGCCATGCCGGTGTACACGCAGTTGCTGGTGGAGAAGATGTACCCGCCGCCGGGCATGCCGCTGTGCAGGGCGTAGCGGGCCGAGGCCAGGCACTCCTCGTCCGTCCCTGAATCGAGCAGGCCGCAGTTGACGTTGCCGATCAGGCACACCCGGTCGCCCACCTGGCGCTTGACCAGGGCCAGATCTACCGCGCCCTGGGGGTCGAGGGAGTGGAGGGCGTGGGGCTTGCCCTCCAGTAACTGGTCGAGGATGGGCATGATATTGCCGTCGGTGTGTTTGATCACGTAGTGGCCCTGCTCGCGGTAGCCCCGGATCAGCCGGGCCAGGTAGGGGGTGACAAATTCCTCGAACCACTCGGGCCTGAGGAAGGGGCCGGTGTTGAAGCAGTAGTCAGCGCACAGGGCAAAGCCATCCAGGCCGCCGTGGGCCTTGAGGCGCACCCCCCGTTCCAGGGCCTGGTCCACCATGCGCGCCGCTTCGCTCTTGACCTTTTGCGGCTCCTCCACCAGCCGGGCGCACCAGGCTTCCATGGCGGTGCCCGAGGGGATGCTGTAGGTGGCGTCGCCGTGCAGCATCAGGAAATAGGTGTCGCCGCTCATTTCGCGCACCAGGTCGATCAGGCGCAGCACCTCCTCCTCGTGCCCCGGGTTGGGGTGGAGGAAGATGGCGTCGTGCTCAAAGCGGCGGGCCGTGGCGATGAAGAGGTCGGCCAGGTCGCGGCGGTGGAGCTGGCGCTCCCGCTCCTCCATCTGGTCCCACTGGTGGTAGTTGCGGTGGGAGGGATGGACCTTGCCGAAGGCCTCCATGGTCAGAAAGAAGACCAGCTCGAAATGGGGCACCCGCATGCCGGGCAGGGGCGGCTGGCGTTCCAGGGCGTGGATGAAGCGCTGGCGGGGGGTGAGGGTCGGTTCAGTCATAGCGGCCGTATCTCTCCAGGGCCGCCAGGGCGGCGCGGTAGTTGGCCAGGGGTACGTCCGAGGGGACCGAGTGATCCGAGTGGAAGAGATACCCGCCCCCTGGTTTGGCGGCCTCCACCTTGAGACGCACTTCCTCGGCGGCTTCCTCCGGGCCGGCGGCCAACTGGCGCACGTCGATGTTGCCGAAGAGGGTCAGTGCTTTGCCGTAGTGCGCCTTGAGTTGGCGCACGTCCAGGCCGGCCTTGGCTTCGAGGGGGTGGAGGGCAGAGAAGCCGGCATCGAGGAAATGGGGGATGAGGGGGCCCACGTTGCCGTCGGAGTGGAGGATGGTCTTGAGGTCGTCGCGGGCAAAGTGGGCGCACATCTGCTGGTGGTAGGGGAAGACCAGGTCCCGGTAGAGCTGCGGCGAGATGAGCGGGGCGCTGCGGTACCCCAGGTCGTCGCTGAGCCAGGCCCCGTCGAATTCGAGGCCCAGGCCCTTGAGCGCGTCGTACAGGCCGAGGATGAGCCGGGTGTGGGCCGCGAACATCTCGGCGATCAACTCGGGGTCGTCCAGCATCCACATCAGCAGGGTTTCCATGCCGATCTTCTGCCAGGTGGGGTGGAAACAGGCGTGCACCGAGTAGCAGATAAAACGCCCGCGGGCCCGCTCGGCGCGGTAGGCATCCAGCGCCCCGAGCGGGATGCGCTCGGGGTTGTATTCGGCCCGCTCCTTGAGCCGCTGCCAATCTTCGCGGCCCTTGATCTGGAAGTCGAGCCACTGGGGGGTCCAGTCGTCGCCGGTGGCCATCTCCCGGCGGGTGGCGCCGTTGGCATCCACGTACAGCCGGTAACGGGGGTTGTCTTCGAGTTGGCGCACCGGCAGCTGCAGGGTGTAGTCGCCGCCCAGGCGGGCGATCTCAAAGCCGAAGTAATCGGCCGGCCCCGGGGTGTCAGGCAGGCCTTCGCCCCGCCAGCGCTGGAGGGTGCTCTGCCAGTACGCGTCCTGGAAGGGAACTCGGTCGGGTACCTGGCCGTCGAGCACGGCACACACCCGTTCTCTGGGGGTCATGGAAGGTCTGGACATGGGCACACTCCGGTGAGGAGGACAGGATGGTGATAGGAGAGCAATGGCTGTGCCACCGAGGTGGGTGTCGGGGAATGGCCCGCTCCAGCCTTTCCCAAGGCGCGTCCCGCCGCACCCCAATGTATGGGGTGCGGCGTAACACTCGCTGCACCCCTCCAAGACCCTTCCCCCGCAACGCCCCATATGTTGGGGCGTTGCGCCACGCAGACTTCCCTGCCCAGCCACTCCCCGGGAAAGGCCCCCCACCTGCCGCTGCGCTAACCCTGGCGGCCCGCCCGGCTGGGGTCATCTCCCCTCCACCTAGCAGCCGAGTCTCTAGTACCGAAAACCTGTGACAGGGATGGCCCAGTGGGACGGGGAGTGCGCCCTTGCGCGGCGGGGGGATTATGGTGACAATTCACTCAGCATCAACTGCAGCGCGTGTTACGTCACCTTTACCTGAGGAGTAGTTCCATGTCGAATACCCTTTCCTACCGC
>JACPJE010000093.1 GCA_016187725.1 Candidatus Latescibacterota bacterium | reverse complement strand
GACCGGCTGCTGATCGAGGAGTTCAGCGCCCCCCGGCCAGTGTTGTCGAGCTTTGGGGAGGATAGTTTTGTGGAAAACTTTCTGGCCTGGTATGAGTTGCGCAGCGGCGGCAACGAACTGGCCTTCAGCCAGGGACCCTGCGACGTGGCCGGCTTTGGCCAGGGGCTGGACTGGCCGGAGCCCTCCGACTCCCGGCTCAAGGTGCTCAAGTCCACCACCGAAAACCTGAGCGTGGTGGTGGATCTGCGCTTTCCCACCCAATCGATCCGCTACCTGAATCTGCGGCCCTTTCCCCTGCGCACCTGGGAGATCGCCGAGTTGGAGGTGTATGGGGAAGGCTATGTCGAGGAGACGGTGTTCACCAGCCAGATTCTCGATTTTGGCCAGGCGGTGAACTGGGGCAAGCTGCGCTGGAGCGGCCAGGCGCCTTTGGGCACCCGCATCGAGATCCGCACCCGCACCGGCCACACCCCCGACCCCAATTTGTATTTCACCCGCAACACCAACGGCAACCTGACCCAGATCAGCCTCAAGGACTACAACAAGATCGACGTGGGGGCCCGGCTGGCGCCGGTGTATGACCTGGCCAACTGGAGTTTCTGGTCTCCTCCTTATGATTTTGCGGCGGGTCTGCGCGATCCCTCGCGTCCGGCGGTGGCCTGGGAGGACGGCACCGCGCCCTTGTCGCCCAGCCCCAGCCGCTACCTCCAACTCTCGGTCAAGCTGTTTTCCACCTTTGGGGCGGCGCCGCGGCTGGAGCAGTTGAGTCTGCAGCTTGCCGAGGTGCCGCTGGCCAGGGAGGTGGTGGGGGAGATCTGGCCGGTGGAGGTGGAGACCTTTGCCCCCAGCACCTTCACCTACGTGGTGCGGCCGGTTTTCCAGGCCGGGGACGCGGGTTTCGACCGCCTCGAGGTGCGCACCCCCAGCCGGGCGGACTCGGTGCGCTCGGTCAAGGTGAACGGCAGCGAGGTGGACCGCCGGCTTTTTCCGCCCCAGGTCAGCGACGACCGGCTGGTGGTGGGGTTTCCGCTGTTGCAGGACGAAGAGGAGGACAGCTTCAAGCTGATCGAGGTGGTGTTCGACGCTTCGGTGTTGCGTTTTGGCACGGAGTTTTCGGGCTGGGTGTTCAACAGCGCGGACCCCGATCAGGTGCGCCAGCCCTTGCGGCCGGGCAATTCGACCCACCGGTTTTCCGGTGACGTGCTGGCGGTGAAGACCCCGCTGGGGGGGGCGTTGCTGGTCCAGGTGGAGGTGCAGTCCAAGGTGCTGACCCCCAATGGGGACGGGGTCAACGACGAGTTGGTGCTCTCCTACAAGGTGCGGGAGGTGGCCCTGGCGCGGCCGGTGGTGCTGCGGATCTGGGACTTGTCTGGGGGGTTGGTGCGCCAGTTGCCCCCGGCGCAGGTGAAAAGCGGGGCTTTCCAGTATCGCTGGGATGGCCGGGACGGGGCTGGCCGGCAGGTGCCGCCGGGCACCTATCTGTACGAACTCACCCTCGCCAGGGGGCAGGAAGAGCGCCAAGTCGGCGCCTTTGCCCTAGCCTATTGATCCGTGACCGCTAGCGGTGCAAAGGCTCAATCTGGGCAGGCCGGACATGGCTGAGTCGGAAGGAAACGGCCTGACCCTGCGGGCTTTGGTGGTGGGCGCGCTGCTGTGCGCCTGCATCGGCGCCGGGATTTCCTATGGCTCCAATGTCATCGGCGGCTCGCTGCTCGACGCGAACTTCAGCACCGGGGCGGCGCTCTTTCTCTTCTTTTTTCTGGTGGGAGGGCTGAACACCTTTTTGAGGATCGTCAGGAGATCCGCTGCCTTCAGGCGCGGGGAGCTGGCGACCATCTACGTGATGATGATGGTCGCCTGCGCCATCCCCACGGTGGGGCTGACAGGTTATTTGCCCCCCCTGCTGGCGGCGCCCTTCTACTACGCGACGCCGGAGAATGACTGGGCGGACCTCATCCAGCCGCACATCCAGCCCTGGCTGATCCCCGATCCCTCCACGGCCGAGGCGCTCTTTGAAGGGCTTCCCCAGGGTGCCCCGATCCCCTGGGAGGTATGGATCAACCCGCTCCTGGCCTGGGGCGTGTTTCTGCTCGCCCTGTACGTGGTGATGATCTGCATGATGGTGATCCTCCGCAAGCAGTGGATGGATCACGAAAGGTTGATCTACCCCCTGGTCCAGGTCCCTCTGGATATCATCAGGGGGGAGGAGACGCCAGGTTACATCAATCTCTTTTTCAAGAGCAAACTGATGTGGGCGGGGTTCCTCATCCCCTTTGTGATCCAGTCGATCATCGCGCTCCACCGCTACTATCCGTACCTGCCGAACCTCAGGCTGAGCTATGAGATGCCCATCTTCCGGAATACCCTTTCCATCCCCTTTTTCCTGAGCTTCCCGACCATCGGCTTCTCCTATCTGATCAACCTGGATATCGCCTTCGGGCTCTGGTTTTTCAGCCTGCTGTCCGTAGTGGAGAAAGGGATTTTCAATGTTTTGGGCTTCATCAGCCCCGAGCAGAGCAGCGTCTACGGAGTAGGCGAAAATTCCTATCTGGCCCACCAGGGCATGGGGGCGATGATCGTGCTCGTGCTCTTTGGACTGTGGGCAGGGCGGAAGAACCTGAAGGGGCTGTGGCAGACCGCCCTCGGAAAAGAGGGTGGGGAGGACGACAGCGGGGAGATCCTCTCCTACCGGAGTGCGATCCTGGGGCTGCTGGGGGGGCTTGCAGTCATGGGGATCTGGCTCTGGAAATCGGGGATGTCTTCAGGGGGGATGGTGCTGCTCTTTTTGTTCGGCGCCTTGGTGGTGTACTTGGGCCTGACGCGCATCGTGGTCCAGGGGGGGGTGGAGGTGGCGCGATCGCCGATGATCGCCTCGGATTTTGTCATCCTCAGCGTGGGCAGCAGTGCGCTCGGCTCGGCAGCCCTGGTATCGCTGGCCTTCACCTATATCTGGTCGGCGGACATCAGCACCTTTGTCATGGCCTCCTCTGCCAACGGGTTGAAACTGGCTACCGAGACGGGGATCGGCAGACGGAAGCGGCTCCTGTTCTGGGCGATGATGCTCTCGGTTGTGGTGACCTGCGCCTCTTCCTTCTGGGTGCTCGCCAGGGAGAGTTATCTGCACGGAGGGATCAACTTCGTGGGCCAGGGGGGATGGAGCTTTGGCAGGGGGGCGCAATACCCCTTTGAGTACGTGGGCCAGGCCATCCAGACCCCTGCCGACTCCTATCCGGGGGGGTGGATCTTCACCGGGGTGGGAGCCAGCTTGATGGCCCTGCTGATGGTCGCCCGCAGGCACTACCTGTGGTGGCCCCTGCATCCGATCGGTTTTCCGATCAGCGTGATCGGGTATCCGGTACTGACGGTCTGGTTCAATGTATTTCTGGCCTGGCTGTTCAAGTTGTGCATTCTGAAGTACGGCGGCCCTGCGCTCTTCGCCAAGAGCCGCCCCTTCTTCCTGGGGCTGGTCGCCGGCCAATTCGTGGTCGCCGGGATCTGGCTGATCATCGATCACTTCACTGGCATGGTCGGAAATCAGTTGGGGCTCACCTAGAGGGGAGAGCATGAGTACTCACAGGATTTTGCCAGCGCTATTGGCCACCGCATTGATCTGTCACAGCGCGCCTGCCAGAGGAGAAAAAATGGCCACCGGCACGGGAGTCGTCGCCTATTTTGGCTACGCGGATTGCATAAAACTGGAAAATGAGCACACCCGCGTGGTTCTGGGGCTCCACGGCGGCCGGGTGCTGGAATACGCCTGGAAGGGCGAGAACGCCATCTACCTGGACCCTGCCCACCGGGGTTGGGTGTACGAACCAGGCAAGCCCGAAATAGACCCGAGCGGGGGCCGCTTCGATATCGGCCCCGAATTGGTGATCCCCGCTCATCCCGACCTGTGGTTGGGCAAGTGGAAGGGCGAGATCACTGGTCCCCGCAAGGCCCGGCTGGTCAGTGCGGAGGACGGGCCTACGGGTACCCAGCTCGTCCGCGAGTTTGAGCTTGACGAGTCTTCGTCGCACCTGAGTTGCACCCAGATCATCGAGAACATCTCCTCCCAGACCCAGGAACGCTGCCACTGGAGCCGGACCTTTGGCTTGGGCAGGGGTATCTGCCTGGTGCCGCTTTCAGACCATCTCAACCGCTTCCCCAACAAGTACATCGTGTACGGTCCGGGTCCGATCATCAACTACCAGCCGGTGGACCCCAATATCCGGGTGCGGGAGGGGTTTCTGGAGATCGTGGATACCCCGATAGAGGCGTGGATCGCCATCGATTCCTACGCCGGGTGGTTCGGCTATCTGATGAGAAACGACCTGCTCTTCGTCAAGCGCTTCCCGACCTTTCCGGAGAGAATGCACGCTGATCTGACGGCGCACACGGTGGTGATGTGGTATAACAAGGACCAGATGTGCGAACTGGAACCCTTCGGCCCCAAGGAGATCCTCGCGCCCGGCCAGTCGGCCTCCTTCACCGAGGACTGGTGGCTGATCCCGCACCCATTCCCAGAACCGGGAAAGGATGTAGATCTAGAGGTGGTGAAACAACTCGTGGCTAGCGAGGCGCGCTAGTGGCGTCGGGGAGTGACCCACTGCGGCCTTTTACAAGGGGTGGTCTGTCGGTCCGGGAATGCCCCTCCGGTGTTTCCCCAGGCGCGCCCTGCCCACTCGCTCGCTTCGCTCCGCTACCCGGCCCCCCCGCCACGCGGTCTTCCCTGCCCAGCCACTCCCCGGGAAACACCTCCAGGGCACTCCCGGCCCTCCGGGGTTTGCTCCCCGCCGCGATTCCGTTACCGGGTTGAAAGGCGCTGGCGGGCCTGAGCTATCCAACCCCTCGCAGTGGAGTGCTCGGGGAAGAGCCAGAGCACCTTCTCCCACTCCCGGATTGCCTCTTCCAGGCGGCCGGTGGAGGCGTAGAGGCGGGCCAGGGCATCGCGGGTATCCACCAGGGTCGAGTCGAGTTCCAGGGCGGCCCTGAAGGCGGCGATGGCCTCCTGGGTTTTCCCTTGAGCTGCGTACACTTCCCCCAGATTGCTGCTGGCCAGGGCCAGGTCCGGCTGCAGGCGCAAGGCCTGCCTGTAGGTGGCGACGGCCTCTTCCAGGCGCCCTGCCCGGTGGTAGGCCCGGCCCAGATCGCTGAGGGCCATGACTAGTGTTGGGTCGGATCGGTAGGCTTCGGTGTAGGCAGCGATGGCCTCTTTCAGCCGGCCCTGGTAGTAGCAGATGGCGCCCATGCCGTAGTGGGCCAGGGCGCAGCGGGGATCCAGTTCGAGGGCCCGGCGGAACTGTCCCTGGGCTTCGGGGTAGCGCTTTTGTTTCAGATACTCCCGGCCGAGGCGGGCGTGCGCTTCGGCGTCTACGGGGTCTTCCCTGAGTTGCTGCAGGTACGTATCCTCTCCTTCCTGGGCGCGCCTGAGCCGGGCAAAGGCCAGGCGCGCGCCGGCGGCGGCCTGCCGGTCTCCCAGGTTCTCGTAGACCCGCGCCAGGCTCAGCTGGGGTATGGGGGCCCAGGGAGCGGCCTGGGCAGCGCGCTGAAAGGCGGCTTTTGCCGCCTCCAGGTCTGTGCGGCGCAGGTGGGCCAGCCCCAGGCGGTGGTGGTTCTCCCAGGAGGAAGGGTCTAGAACCGTGGCCCGCGTCAGCGCGGCCACGGCCTCCTCAGCGCGGTTGAGGCTCAGGTAGACCCTGCCCAGCAACTCGCAGATCTCGACCCGCGAGGAATCCTTGGCCATGGCCTGTTCCAGCAGGGCAGCGGCTTCTGCAGACCTTCCCAATCCCGCAAAGAGGGTCACGCCCAGGGAATAATAGGTGGGCAGGTGGTCTGGCCGGCCCTGGAGGGAAACCCTGAACGCTTCCAGGGCCTCTTCGTACCGGCCCTGCCTGTAGAGCGCCACGCCGCGCTGGTAGTGGTCCTCTGCGGTCCAGTGTTCCTCTCCTGAGTAGGGAACTGCAGTGGCGGGGCCGGCAGTTTCCTGGGGGGAAGCCGGCTCAGGGGCAGGAGGCGCGGGGGCTGCGTACTGGGCCAAGGGCTCAGAATGTCCCTCCCGCACCACCAGATAAGCGCGCAGCGGAGGCCGTTCAAGGACCTGGACCTGGCCCGAGGGCCAGCGGATCTCCACCCGCTGTGCCCCTTCCTCCTGCCCCAGGCCGAAGAGCACGCGCCCGTCGTGCTGGGACTGGTACCCGTACCCGCGCTTCACCTCCCGCACCTGCCTGCCCTGCCCGGAAAAGAGGGTCACCCGCGCGCCGATGCCGTCCCGGTTGCTCTGGGTCCCCACCAACTGCAGGCCCAGCCAGTTGTGGCGGTTCCCGCCCTCGTTGCGCAGCAGATTCGGCGCATCGTTCAGGTTCACGATCAACAGATCCACGTCGCCGTCGTTGTCGTAATCCCCGAAGGCCGTCGCCCGGCTCACCCTGACGATCTCCAGCCCAGGTCCGGGGCTGGCCTGGTGGAAAACACCGCGTTCGTTCCAATAAAATAGATTGGGCTGGGTGTAGCGCAGGCCTGAGGGATGGTCTTTCAATTGCGGGTACAGGTGGCCGTCAGCGATGAAGAGGTCCAGCCAGCCATCATTGTCCGCGTCGAAAAAGGCAGTGCCCCAGCCCAGGTAGGGCCGGGGCTTGTCTCCCAGACCTGCGGCCGCAGTGGCGTCGGCAAAGGAGCCATGACCCTGGTTCTGGTACAGGGTGTTCACATCGTCCGAAAAGTTGGTCGCGAAGAGGTCCATATCGCCGTCGTTGTCATAGTCGCCGGCGTCCACGCCCATCCCGGCCTGGGACCGGCCCTCCTCGCTGTACGCCACCCCGGCAAAGGCCGCCGTCTCCCACAGGCGCCAGTCCCCGTCGTTGCGGAAGAGCAGGTTGGGTTGCGAGTCGTCGGCCACGTAGATATCCAGGTCGCCGTCGTCGTCGCAATCGGTGAAGACCACCCCCAGGCCCGGATAGCGGTACTGGTCGATGCCGGTGGCCGCGCTCATATCGGCGAAGCGGCCGTCCCCCAGGTTGCGGTAGAGCACGTCGGCCTGAGCGGCCATCCCGTGCGGGCCGCAGAAGGTCTCCAAACCCTTATAACCCCGGCACATCTCGCCCTTGTTGGGCGACGCTGCCGGGTCGAAGACCAGGTAATTGGCCACGTAGAGATCCAGGTACCCATCCGAGTCCAGATCCCCGAAGGCCGCGCTGGTGCCCCAGCCCTGGTGGCCCACGCCCGCCCTTTGGGTCACGTCGGTGAAAGAGCCATCCCCCTCGTTGCGGTAGAGCAGATCAGGGCCCCAGCAGGCCACAAAGAGGTCCACGTCCCCGTCGTTGTCGTAGTCGCCGGTGGCGCAGCCTGTGCCCCAGCCCGAGCGCCGCAATCCGGCCTGGTCAGTGGCATCGAGGAAGATCCGCTCCCCATCCTTTCCCTCCACATTGCGATAGAGGCGGTTGCTCGCCTCGGGGGGGGGCGCTTCCAGCCGGGTGCCGTTGACCAGGAACACGTCCAGGTACCCGTCGTTGTCGTAGTCGAGAAAGGCGGCCCCGCCGGTCATGGCCTCCAGGATGTAGCGCTGCGGTGGACCGCCCGAGATCTGGACGAAATCGAGCCCGCTCTGGGCCGTCACCTCCACAAAGCGCACCCCGGCGTGCTCCCCGCGCCCGGGGATGAGGTGGGGGCTTTTTTCAGGGCCACGGGAACACCCCAGGACCAGTCCCAGCAGGGCGATCCCGGCTGATAAGCGCCTTGACTTCATCGGCAAAATTGCTCAAGATTGGGTCCGTCTGGAATTTGCGCCTTTGCCAGGTCAGGCACAACCTCAAAACGGAGGGGCTCCATGAGTCATCGCGTCCTGAGCGCCCAGCAGCTCGAACAGTTTGAGGAGGACGGGTACGCCATTGTCGAAAACCTCTTTTCGGCGGCGGAGGTGGGGCGCATCCTGGATATCGCCCGCGCCGATCACCAGTTGGCCGCGGACCTCAAGCCCAACCACAACTACGAGGGCCAGGGCCTGGACACCATCATCGCCTACCGCCCCCGCTTTGCAGACGACGTGTACAGCGCGGTGGGCCGCAGCCGGCGCCTGGTCGAGCCCCTGGAGCAGTTGTTCGGGGAAGAGGCGCGCAATTTCTACCAGTTGGAGACCCTGAAGGATCCCAACACCGGCGGCTGGCAGTGGCACCAGGACTACGGGTACCACCACCGGGAATTCCTCTATCCCAGCTTTATCAGCGTCATGTTCGCCCTGGACCCGGCCACCCGGGCCAACGGCTGCCTGCGGGTGGTCAGGGGCTCCAACCGCCTGGGCCGGCTGGATCATGTCCGTTCGGGCTCCCAGCTGGCCGCCGATCCCCAGCGGGTCGGGATCGCCCTCCAGCATCTGGAGGAGATCCACTGCGAAATGGCCCCTGGATCGGCCCTCTACTTCCACGGCAACACCCTGCACGCCTCTGACCCCAATCTGAGCGCGCAGTCGCGCTGGGCCATCATCTTTGCGTACGTGGCCGATTCCAACTTCTACGTCCTGCCGGAGACTCCGGAAAACCTGCGCGTTCCGGTGGACAAGCTGGACGACGCCCAGTTCGAGGCCCTGGCGCGGCGCCACTGGGAAAGGGTACAGGCCCAGCCACAGGCGGTCTAGGCCTTGCGCCCAGGTATGCAGCCCCCGCCGCCCTCCCAGCTCCCTCAGCTCAGCCGCTGCGCCCTGCTGGCGGGTATGCTCTTGGGCGCGCTCCTCACCGCGGGTCGCGCCCCTGCCCAGGAGGAGGACTATCCACCGGGCACCTTTCAGCTCACCCCGACCGTGGACCTGAACCTCCAGCCGGTGGAGGTCGGCATACCGGACCAGTTCAGCCAGATCCCCGCCCACGTGCTGAACCTGCCACCCGGATTCTCCGTCAGCGTCTTCGCCGCCGAAGGGCTGAGGAATCCCCGCTTCCTGGCCTTCAGTCCCGAGGGGGTGCTGCACCTGGCCAATATGGGGGCCGGCCAGATCCTGGCCCTGCCGGACCGGGACCAGGACGGGGTGGCCGACCAGGTCATCGTCGCAGCCCGGGGTTTTGCCGAGGCCAACAACATGGCCTTTCACAAAGGGTATATGTACGTGGGCGACACCCACCAGCTAGTGCGCCTGAGGGACGCCGATGGCGACCTGGTCTACGAGGAGCGGCAGGTGCTGGCCGAATGGCCCTCGCCCGGACCCTGCTGCGAGAATGGGTGGCACACCACCCGCACCATCGCCATCGACCGGGCCCGCGAGAAGCTCTACGTGGGCATCGGTGCGCCCTGCGATCTGTGCCGCTCCGAAAAGCCCTTCAACGCCGACGCCCTGGAACCCTTGCCCCCCAATCCCGAGTGGGGGGCGATCCTGGAATTTGAGCTGGACGGCACGGGCCGGCGCATCTTTGCCACTGGCATGCGCAACG
>JACPJE010000092.1 GCA_016187725.1 Candidatus Latescibacterota bacterium | reverse complement strand
GCCTACCCCTCCGGGTACGTGCAGTCCACCTATAGTTTCACCGGAAAGAACCCGCCATGAACAACCCGCGCCTAGACCTCAAAGGCACCTGGCAACTGCGCGAGGACCGCCCCGGCAGCCAGCCCGTCCCTGCTCTCGTGCCCGGCGACACCTACAGCGCCCTCCTGGCCGCCGGCCGCACCCCCGACCCGTACTGGGGAAAAAACGAACTCAACCTCCAGCCCCTCAACCGCCAGGACTGGATCTTCTCCTGCACCTTCGAGATCGACGACGCCCTGCTGGCCGCCGAAAACGTGTACCTCCACTGCGATGCCCTCGACACCATCGCCGAGGTGTACCTCAACGGCCAATTGGCCGGCCAGTCGAACAACATGTTCGTGCGCCACCGTTTCTCCGTGCGCCCCCTGCTGCGCCCTGGCCAAAACGAAATCGAGATCCACCTGCGCTCCGCCGAAAACGAGGCCCGCCGCCTGGCCGCGGCCCTGCCCTACGAGGTCCCCTGCTCCGACTATCCGGTGCAGTCGCCCCACCGCAATCTGGTGCGCAAGGTGCAGTGCCACGCTGGCTGGGACTGGGGCTGCTGCCTGATGGTGGCCGGGGTGTACGGAGAGATCTATCTGGCCGGCCGCCGGGTGCGCCTGCGTTTCGCGCTTCAGGACGCCTCCCTCTTCGCCCTGCGCCTGGGCGAGGCATAACGACGGAGTACCCACGATGGATCAGCCCCAGACCCCGCCGATCCACGGCCTCACCGGCCGCGTGACCCAGATCCAGACGGCCTGTGCGGCAGCCGACCAGATCGCCCCGCTGGCAGCCGCGCCCGCCCCCGCCGACCTCGACCTGCGCAATATGGCCGAATGGGCGCTCAATTACCTGACCCGGACCCCGCGGCCGGGGCTGGGCTACCAGCCGGTGTTCCAGTGCCACCCCCTCCGCTGCCCGCCCACCCCCGTAGACCAGGACCCGGTGGTGGCCTGCGATACCGACGCCCGCATGGACTGGGAGTGGTACTACATGCGCGACGTCGCCGGCTCAGCGCGGGGCGCCGAGGTGGAGGCCGCCTTTCACCAGCGCCTGCGCAGCTATGTCGATGCCGAAGGCAGAGTCTGGGCCGCGCCCGGCTGCTACAACGAGGGGGATATCCACGCCCGGTACGAGCGCAAGGACTACGTGTTGCACACCTGGGGAGCGACCAAGATCTTGCAGAGTTTGTCCTTGGACTTCACCCGCACCCGCGATCCGGCCTCGGCGGACCTGGCGCAAAAGGTGATGGCGCAACTGAAACAAATGGCGACCTGGGACCAGGAAAGGCGCTGCTGGTTCCGCTGCGGCATGGGGGCGCTCAGCCCCGAGGGCGAGGTGATCCCCAACTTCTGGAATCAGCAGCCCGCCCCGGTGGTCGAACCCCTGGTCACCTACCATCTGGCCACCGGCGACCCAGAGGCCCTGGATTTTGCCCGCGCCTATGCGGAGGGCATGCTCCAAAATCTGCAACCGAGGGGCATCCGTTTTGCCGCGGACGGCAGTTTTGCCGAGCCCCTGGGCCACAGCCACGCCACCATGCACGCGGTGTGGGGCGTCGCCCACCTAGGCCTGGTCACCGGCGAGGCGCGTTACCTCGACTTCGCCGCCCGGGCCTGGAACTGGATGCTCAGTCGGGGCACGGGGACCGGCTGGTTCCCGGCCATGCCCGACAGTTGCAACGAGACCTGCTGCGTCTCGGACATGATCTCCATCGCCGCCTGCCTGGGCCGGGGAGGGCAGCCGGCCTACTACGATTACGTGGAGCGCTACCTGCGCAATTACATCAGCAATCTGCAGTTCATTGTCACCCCCCAGTTCGAGGAGTATTACCGGCGGCTCAACCAGGAGGCCGGGGAAGCGCAGCTTGAGCGCGGGCTGGAGGAGTTGCGCAAGTTCCAGGGCGGCATCATCGGCGGCTCTGGGCTCAACGACTGGGAGAACGAACTCTTGGGCGGGGTTTCGGGCTTCGAGATGTTCGGCTGCTGCGCCCCCGAGGGCATGCGCGCCATCCACACCGCCTGGGCCCACACCATCGAACAGCGGCCAACCGGGGTCTATGTGAATCTCTCCCTCAACCGCGACTCCCCCTGGGGCCGGGTGATCTCCTTCATGCCGAGCCAGGGACGCCTCAGCGTGCAGGCCGGTGTGCAGAATGACTTCTTCCTGCGCCCCCCACACTGGGCCCCGCGCGAGCAGGTGCGCGCCTTTGTCGGCACCCAGCCGGTGCCGGTAGTCTGGGCCGGCGACCATGTGTCCTTCGCCGCGCAGCGCGGCCAGGAACTGACCCTCACCTATCCCCTCCTGCGCTTCGACCACGAAGTGAAGGGCCTGTGGCCGAAGGCCGCCCCGGAACTGAAAATGCGCTTTGCCTGGCTGGGCAATATGGTGGTCGGCACCGTTCCGGCTCCCGGCAAGACACCGCTCTTCACCGGCGCCCCGCGCCTGCTGCCGCCCTGCCCACCCAGCGGTTGACACTATGAAAGTCTCGGTGTTCATCGCCGCCAGCCTCGACGGGTACATCGCCCGCAGCGACGGCGGGCTGACCATCCAGGCCTTTCTCGACGCCGGCCTGCTCACTGACCTGACCCTCACCCGCACCCCGTGGCCCCGCTCAGCCACTTTGTCTAGATTTTAACCCAGCCCCACCGCGGCCAGCATCCCGCTGTCCCACCATCATCTGGAGAACCCGTATGCGACCGACCGAAGACACCTCCAAGGCCCGCCTGCAGGCCGACCCCACCGCCGTGCAGATTTACCGCGATTCGCGTTTTGGCCTCTTTGTCCACTGGGGCGTGTACGCCCTCATCGGCCACGGCGAATGGGTGATGCACACCGAAAAGATCCCCGTGCCCGAGTACGAAAAGCTGCCCCCCCGCTTCAACCCCGCCCAGTTCTCCGCCGACGAGTGGGGTGATTTGATGCTGGCTTCGGGTCAGAAGTACATGGTTATCACCAGCAAGCACCACGACGGGTTCTGCATGTTCGACAGCACCCTCACCGAGTACAAGATCACCCGCACCCCCTTTGGCCGCGACCCCATCGCCGAGTTAGCCGCGGCCCTGGGCAAACGCGGCCTCAAGCTGGGCTTCTACTATTCCCTGCTCGACTGGCACCACCCCGCTTACACCAGCGACTGGCCGGCGTACGTCAAGTACTACCAGGGTCAGGTGCGCGAATTGTGCACCCGCTACGGGGAGATCGCCCTGATCTGGTTCGACGGGTACTGGCCCAACCACGAACCTCCCGGCCCCCACTTCGTCGAGAAGGGCTCCTGGGACCTGGCCGGCACCTACGACCTGATCCACCAGCTCCAGCCCAAGGCCCTGGTCGGCAACAACCACCACGTCGCCCCGCTCAAGGGCGAAGACTTCCAGATGTTCGAGCAGGACCTGCCCGGCGAGAACACCGCTGGCTTCAACGCCGGCACCATGGG
>JACPJE010000228.1 GCA_016187725.1 Candidatus Latescibacterota bacterium | reverse complement strand
GCTGTCGATCGGCGTATACCTTGCCGGCGATTCCGCACATCAGCAACGCACCCCCAGCAACTGGTCGTAGATTGCCCGCACCTGCAGGGCACTGGCTTCCCAGGTACATCCCTGAACGCTCTGTCGCCCGGCCTGGCCGAGTCGGCGCCGGTACTCGGAGTTTTGCTTCAGGCCGGCCAGGGCCAGGGCCAGTTGGGCCTCGTCGCCGCTGTCCACCAACAAACCGGTCTCCCCGTCCCGGATCAGTTCCGGGGTGCCTCCCACCCGGGTGGCGATCACCGGCAAGCCACAGGCCTGGGCTTCGAGCACCACATTGGGACGTCCCTCGGAGTAACTGGGCAGGACCAGCACATCCGCCGCATTCATCCAGACCGGGATCTGGGCCGTGGGCCGGGGTCCGGCAAAGAGCACTGGTGCCTCCAGACTCCGAGCCTGCACTTGCGCCTTCAGTTCCGTCTCCAGGGGACCTCCGCCGACCAGCACACAATACATCTGTCGATCACCGAGTGCCTCCAGCGCCTCCAAGAGCACCTCCACCCCCTTGACCGGGACCAGCAGGCCCACAAAGAGGAGGATGAAGGCCGCAGCCGGCAGTCCCAACTCCTGTCTTGCCTCCTGCCTGTCCCGGGGCCTGAAACGGCGGTCCACCCCGTTGTACACCACCTGGATCTTCTCCCGCGGCACCCCAGACTGCCCCAGTTTGGCAGCGATGTCCTGGCTGACGGCGATCAGCATGTCCATCCGCCGGTAGATCCAGCGGTTGAGCCCGCCCATCATCCCCCCTTCCAGCAGATGGATGTCGCTGCCACGCACACTCAGCACCAGGGGACACCGCCCCCTGGTGGCCAGATAGCCCACCAGGCCGCAGATGGTCCAGTGGCAGTGGACCAGGTCAACGCGCCGGCTGCTCCTCCAGGCCCGCCACCAGAAGCTGGCCAGAAAAAAGGGCACCTGGAGGCGGGCCGCCCAGCTCTGTTTGAGGTTGGTGGGAATCCCTCCCCCGTAGGCCACCCGCTGCCATGAGGTGGGTAGCATATAGATAAACCGCCAGATCCTCACCCCGTCCACCAGTTCTCGGCGCGGTATCCCCCCCTCGTGCGGAGCTACCACCTCCAGTTCCACCCCCTGGGCAGCCAACTCCCGGCACAACTCCAGGACAAAGCTGCCGAACAAGTCGCCGGCAAAGCGGGGAAAACCGGTGGTCAGCACGCATACCTTCATAAAAAACACGGCGTGGAGATCGCCCAGGGGACAGTGGATTACTCGCTTTCCTGCATGTCGTAGAGCATGGCGAAGAGCAGGAACTGGATGCCCATGATGATCATCAGGGCGCATACCACCGAACGCGGTCCAGTGACCCCTTCCCCTATCCACTGCTGGTAGGACAGGACCAGACCGTAGACCACCCCCAGCGGAAAGAGGATGAGCCCGAATAGATAGAAGAAGAAGAGCGGATGGAAATCCCGCACCAGATAGCGGGTGAAGAGCCGCCAGAAAAAGCCGCGCACCAGCATGGGCGCCACCCGCAAGGCATAGGAGAAACCCTTGATCTGGGACTGGCGTTCCCCTTCCAGGTAGATGGCGCGCCGCGGCACGTCTCTGGCCTTGAGGCCATAGGCATTGAGGCGCACCAGGAAGTCCATGGGGTACCCGTACCCTTTCCAGGCCTGGCCCCAGTCGACCAGGTCGATGGCTCGCTTGGTGATAGCGGTGTACCCGTCGACCACATCGAAAAGCTTGTAATACCCAGAGGCCACCTTGGTCATGATCGAGATCAGGGCATTGCCCAAAAAACGCGACAGGGGCATGTCCTCCAGGCCAGCTTCGGGCATGAGGAAGCGGTTGCCTTTGGTGTAGTCCACCCCGGCATCGACGAGGGGCTTGAGCAGATCTTCCACCTGGTCCAAGGGCATCTGGTTGTCCCCTCCCACCACCACGCACAGGTCGTACCCCTCCGCGCTTGAGCGCCAGTACCCGGTGATGATGGCCTGGCCCACCCCCTGGTTGCCCTGGTGCTGCAAGAGCTGGATGCGGGGATCGCGCTCGGCCCGCTGGCGCACCACCTGGGCGGTCTGGTCTGCACTGCCGTCATCCACTACGATTACCCGGTCGATGAGTTCAGGTACCCCATCGAGGGTGGGACCGATGAGCCGCTCCTCGTTTCGGGCCGGAATGACCAGCGAGACCCGCTTATTCCTGTACACCGCCAACCCTTTCTCCGATTACAGGCGCCGGGCGCACAGCACCATGCCCCGCCCCCAGGGCCAGCGCCAGAACAACTCGTCCACCCGCAGCAATCCAGCCACCAGACCGGCCAGGCGCGCGCTGCCAGCGGCGCGGGTGTCCAGCCGGCCCTCGCGCACCCCCTCTTCCTGACCGGCCGTCTTTTTCAGCCAGGGGGCGAAAAGCAGGCGGTGGTAGATCCGCCCCAGGGGAAACCCCCAGACCCGCACCTGCTCCACCCGGAATCCACAACGGGTGAAAAGGGCGGCGAACTCCTCGCGCGTGTAGCGCTTTACATGGCCGGCCCATTCGTCGCTGTGGTCCCACAGCGCGGGGTTGAGGGGAACGCTGGCCACACAGGGAGCCCCGGGTTTGAGCACCCGGTGGAACTCGCGCACCGCTGCCTCATCCCCGCCCAGCTCAGGAGGCAGGTGCTCCAGCACCTCGCCGCAGACCAGGCCCTCAAAGCAGGCATCCGGATAGGCCAGAGCCGTGGCCGAACCCCGATAGATGCTCAATCTCCCCTCAAGACCAAATCGCATAATTTTCTGGCGCAACAGCTTAGAAAAATCCGGCGAAAACTCAAAGGCATCCACCCGGTACCCGGCTCGGCACAGGTCCAGGGCCAGGCTGCCGCTGCCGCAGCCGGCATCCAGCACTCGTCCAGCGGGGAGCAGCTCGGAGAACAGGCGGATCAACAAACCTTCGCGGAAGAGGTGGACCGGGCCTCTTATCTCCCTCTCCCCCCATTGGATAGGCCTGATTTGTTCACTCTTTTCTTTCAAGACCCCACTCCAACAGGCGAACTAGGCTGCGCGCCACGGCTTCGGGTGCCGCCTGCTGCCTGAAACAGGCGTGACCCGCTGCTGCCAGATCTCGGGCCAGGGCCGGGTTATCCCGCAATCTCAAAATAGCCGCGGCTAGGGCCGCCCCATCCCCCGCAGGGCAGAGTAACGCATTCTTTTCGTGTTCGAGCAACTCCCGGATGGCCGGCGAATCCCGGGTGATGACCGGCCTGCCCAAGGCCAGGGCATCGAAAACCTTGAGCGGGATGACCCGGGCAGCCTTGGCGGTCTGGCCGAAGATCCCCAGGCACACATCGGCCTGGGCCACCTGCTCCCGCAGTGATGCCGGACTGATCCACTGGTCGATGAAGCGCAGGTTGGGCAATTGCAGCCGGTCTGCTTCCCGGCGGGTCTGGGGATAGAGCTGCCCCTTGCCGATGAGCACCAACTCCACCTGAGACTCGCCGCGCAGACACTGGGCGGCCTCCAGCACCGCTTCGACCCCGTGCAAGGGCACATAGGTGCCGAAGAAGAGCACCCTGAATACCCCCGGCGTCGCCGCCTGGGGGAGCAACTGGAAAAGGTCGTCGTCCTCCCCCACAAAGCTGCGAGCGAATTTCTCGGGAGGAAGGCCGTATAACTCAGCCAGGTATCTGCCGTGTTCCACCGTGTCCACCAGAATCAAATCCGCACACCTGAACCCCAACTGCTCGAACCACTTAACTCCTTTGGCCTTCCACGAACCAGCAAGCAACTGCCCCCGATCCATGACGATGGTATCGTAAAGCGAAATGAAGGCCACCAGCACCAGGTATCGCTGCCGCCGACGCCAGTTGAGCAGGCGCGCCAGCAGGACATCCAGGTACCCGGCATAGCCCACGATCACCCACTGGTGTTCCCGCAGGTGTTGGTAACGGCGGATCAGACGCCCGTAACACCCCAACAGCCGCCAGCCGAGGCGACCATAGCCCTGCCAGCGGCGCTGGCTGAAAGCCTCGTGCAGGAACCCCTCCCACAACTCCTCCCGACATTCATCGACCTCGATTCCAATTCTCTGTAACCCCTTGAGCAGGACTCTATTAATTGGATATCCTTCGGCAATTGTATAGGTTCCAAAAAAGCAGATCCGCATGGCCGGCTCAAACAGCTTCAGCCCGCTCCGAACGCATCTGGGCGATCTGCTCGGCCACCAGCCCCATCATGAATACCATCACCGAGGTGGTGAAGAGCAGCATGGACATATTGGTGAAGCGGTGGTCCGTCACAAAGGTGTACCCGTAGTAGCCGACGCCCATCAGAAAGAGATAGGCACTGACTGGCAGAAAGATCTTCAAGGGGGAGAAGAGCATGCAGATTTTCATGATGATCAGCAGGAACTTGGCGCCGTCCGAAAACAGCTTGATCTTGCTCTTTCCCTGCCGGCGGGGAGCCTGGATGGGGATGTAAGCGACGCTGAAGCCGGCCCGCATCAGGCTGAGGGTGATGGTGGTGGGGTAGGAAAAGCCATTGGGCAGCAGCCCCAGGTACCGCCGGGCCAGCTCGCGCTTCATCGCCCTGAAACCAGAGGTCAGGTCCGCCACCTGCCGGCCAGTGACATAGCTGGCCAGGTGATTGTAGAGGGTATTGGCCAGCCAGCGGTGCCAGCCGGCCTGGGAACCCCGGCCCCGGGCCCCCACCACCATGTCGAAACGCCGGCAGGCCTCCACGAAGCGCGGGATGTCTTCCGGATCGTGCTGCCCGTCCGCATCCATGAAGACCAACAGATCCCCCAGCGCCTGGCGTATACCGGTCTTCACCGCCGCGCCAGGCCCCAAGTTGTCCGGGTGCTCCACCACCCGAATCTGATGTCGAAGTCCCCGGACCCGGTCTGCGGTGCCGTCCCTGGAGCCATCGTCCACCACCAGGATCTCGTACCTGGTATAGCCCTGGCGCTCCAGATTTTGCGCCAGGCGCTCCACTACTCCACCGATGGCTCCGGCCTCATTGTACGCGGGAATGACAATGCTCAACTCGAGCGCATCCATTCAAGCCTCCCCTCCGCGGGCCTCAGTCAGGGAAAGGGCCCTCCCTAAGACTGGCGAAAGAGGGGAAGTTCCCGCCGCAACTGGGCTTCCAGTTTGGTGTGACAGGCTGGGCACACGCTGGTCAGATGCTCGAGCTTGTTGGCTTCTAGGTTGGATTTGAAGTTGGCGTAGGGAATCTTGTGGTGCACATCGAGTTGCCGCCCCAACTCCTCCTCGGTCACCCCGCATTCCTGGCACCTGAAACCATCGCGCTGGCGAGCCCGGCGAGCCTGGATTTCCCAGTTGGCGCCCCGGCGTCCCGGACGACCCTCTAGTTTGACCTCGAAGGAGGGGGTCTCTTCGGTCCAGGCCCGGCGGCACTGAGGGCTGCAAAAATGTAGGGATATCGCTTGAGTCCCGCACCAGGATGGGAGGTCTATTTGATTGTGGCAGAAGCTGCAAAACGCTTTATGCTCAGGGTGGGAAGCAGTGTTGGAATCCTGTCCGCCAAGCGGGAGACCCAACTGCTCGGTGGAGGCGCGACGGGAGGACATGGGGGAGCCGACCTGCCGGCGGCAAAAGCGGGGAACTGGGCGCAAAGGTCCAGGGGCTGGAATGCCCCGGGAAAATCGGGGGAGGGAAGTTTTGCCAATATACTGATTTTGCGCGGGCTATGTCAAGAAGTTATGCAGTCATCGGCAGGGGGACCACCCCCTGACTCATTCCTGCTCAAAAAAGACCAGATCGACCTCAAGGGTGTCGCGGACCGTCAACACCTGGGCGACCACCTCTCCGGTGCGCGGCCTGTTGTCCCCAGGCCCGGTCAGCAGCGCCACTGCCAACCCATCGCGGGTCAGGCTGGTGGCGGTGATGGTGCCCACGGTGGTGGCAAAGGCGACCACCGTGCTGTCCTTGATCGGACGGTTGCCCTGTTTGACCGTGGCCCAGACCTCGGCAGTGGCCAGGCTGTCCTCGGCGGAGAGACGCTCTGGAAAAGCGGCCAGTTCCAGGCTGATCTGCTTGTCCTCTGGCTCGGTGGGCGCCACCGAGAAGGCGCAGCCAGCCAGGCACAGACCACCGACTATCGAGATCCACTGAGGGCTTTTGCACGCGCTCATGGCAGAAAATCCGGAGGTATCCAGGGGAACTGCGCCGCCATCGAGGCCAGCACCTGGCCGGCCAAGTCGTCCAGCGCCGCCTCTTGGATGGCCTCCAGTTCGCCCGAGGAGGCCGATACCGTGATGTCGCGCTGGTCCGCCGGCAGCAGGCGCACCTGCTGGCGCACCCGTGCCTGGCCCCCCACCTGCTGGGTGAAGGTCTCCATCTGGGCCGGATTTGCGCCCGAAAAGGAGAGCACACGGTACCGCAGATCCACCTCCACCTGGGTCTGGGGCACCTCGAACAAGTACGGCACGCGCCGCCCGGAAAAGCGGTCTATCCTGTAATCGGAGATGCTCCCGGTCACCACGGCATCCACCCCCAATTTGCGGGCCAGGTCCGCGGCCTGCTCCGGGGTCAGGGACCCTTTCTTAGGAATATCGGCATAGCGGGCCAGGTCCACTACCATCAGGCTGTCGTGGGGCTCCAGGCGGATCTTGATCTTCTCGACCAGGCGCCGGCCGGCCTGGAACTCCTCGAAGCCGGCAAAATCCACCACGGCCAGGCGCGTCACCCGTCTGGGGCTGTACGCCGGCTTGGGTCGGGGCTGGGGCTGGTACAGGGCGTAGCGCGATTCCAGCCGCCGGCCCCCGGCCATGGCGCCGTGGAAGCGCAGACCAAAGGTGAGGGCCGTGCCATAGGGATAGTCCAGAAACCCGAATTCCCGGTTCAGCTCCAGTTCTACCCCCCGGAAGACTTCTACCCGCACCCCGGTCTTGAGCACCCCCGAAGCCTGGGTCTGCCTGGAAAAGGCCACGCGCGACTGGTATTCGGCGTTGAGGTGCACCCGCCGCTGGCGCCGGCTGCTCTCCACCCCTATCCCGTAGACCAGCTGGGGCAGGATATCCGGATTGCCCGAGCGGTAGAACCCGCCGTTGAGATACATCGAACCGTGGCGGAAATGCAGGTCCATCTCCAGCTGCAACCCCAGATCCAGGGCATGGCTGCTGTAAGGGCGCGCTCCGCCCCCAAACTGGTCCAGGCCGGTCTCCCCTTTGAAACCCAGGGGAAGCCCCAAGAGCAGTTGGACCGAGGTGTAGGTCCGGGCGGGTACCAGCCTTGGCCGCGCCCACTTGGCCCCCATCACCAGATCGCCGGTCCCGTACTTGGCGAGCCCCCCCACCGAATCCATCAGAAAGGGCACCAGCATGCTCAGGTCCAGGTCGGGCCGCAGGCCATAGGCCATCCCATACAGTCCGGTATAGGAGCTGCCCCGTCCCAGGTCTGGCACCACCACCGAGTTGGTGCGGTTGGCCAGGCGCAGGCGGAAACGCCCCTTGCCCAGGGGCTCGGCGCCGTGGATCAGGTCCAATCCCTGGCCCAGCGGCAGGGAGATGGCCGCATTGGCGGGCCGCCGCAACAGGGCGATGTCCGGCTGGGCAACTGCCCCGCTGGCCAGGCCGGCGAGGACCAACCCCGCTAGGTATACGAATAAACTCATCTCAGGGAAGCGCGCTTTCATCCTGCAACAGCAGGGCATTCTGGGCTATCCCCTCCAGCAGCTGGCCGGGGTCCCGGAATCTGTAGCTGGAGTCGACCAGGCGCAGCTGCGCAGTGGCGTTGTTCGGATCGGGCCGGTCCGCCGCGCTGTACCGCCCCAGCTGGAAGTAGGCTTCGGCCAGCACCAGGCGCACGTGCCGCTGGTCGTAGACATCGTGTGCCAGGTTGCGCCCTCTCTCGTCCTGGCGGTTTTCAGTAGTGTAGTCGGGATCCACCTCCAGGGCCTGGTTGGCGTACTGGACCGCATCGTTGTACCGCCTTTGCGCCAGCGCTATTCCAGCCCACCCCACCCAGGCGTCGGCATTGCGCCGGTCCAGTTGGGTGGCCTGCCTGAAGGCCGAGTAGGCATTGTCCAGATCCTGCATGCGGAAAAAGGTCCAGCCGATGCCGTTCTGGGCCTCGGACTTGACCTGGTTCTTCACCCCCTCCGCTCCTTCGAGCAGATCGGCTTTCTCCAGGGTCTCGGTGAAGGTGGCGATGGCCCCCTGGAAGTCGCCCTCCCGGTACGCCTTCCAGTCCAGGGGCAGGCGCTCCTTGAGCGCGTCCTCCCTTTTTCTGGCTTCCCCAGGACCCAGCCCGTTCCCGCCCCCGCAGGCGACGCCCAACAGGGCGATGCCCAACAGCAACCAGCAATGCCTTCTCATGGTCAGTCCTCCTACTTGAGCAAACTCATCCTGCGGCTGAGGGCCCTGCCCCCGACCTCTAGTCTGTAGATATATACCCCGCTCGCCACTTTTTCCCCAGCCTGGGTGCGGCCGTCCCAGCGCACTGCGTACTGCCCCGGAGCGCGCACTTGGTCCACCAACAGGCGCACCCGCTGTCCGGAAAGGTTGTAGATCCCCACCCGCACCCGGCCTTCCCGGTCCAGGGCAAAGGGGATCAGGGTCTCCGGATTGAAGGGGTTGGGATAATTGGCGCCCAGCCAGGGGACCTGGGGCAAGGTTTCGCCCACCGCCACCAGTTCTTCGGCCTGGCCGGCCAACACCGCATAGCTTCCCAGGCGGGTGATGGCCTGGGCAGCGGGCACCCAAGTCCCTCCCTGCCGGTAGTAGAGCGCTTCGTCGCTGGCCAGGTCCACCCGCAAAGCCCCGGTATCCCGCAGGACCAGGCTCACTGGATAGAGATCGATGTGCCGCCTCAGTGCCAATGATTGGCCACCGGCGATCTTGGCCGCCCCTTCCTCGGAGGTGGGGCCGCTGGTCCTCAGGGCCACGGTACTCGCTCCGGCCGCAGCGCCGGGGGCCAGCCACAATTCCACGCCCCCGTGTTCCAGGACCACGGGCTTGCCGGCCACCACCGGGGCGATGGCCACCGAGGCGGTGTCGAGCAAGGCCGTGCCCAGGACCGTTTTTGCCGAGGTGGTGAAGAAGATGGTCCCCGAGGCCTGGGGCCGCAGCCGCACGTTGCCGGTCCAGATCAGGGCCCCGCGCTTGAGCAGGTCCTCCTCGATCTGGCGCACGGCCACGGTGCTGTCGCTGCCCTCAAAGGAGCGCACCACGTTGGGAGTGCCGGCCAAGGCCCGCCGGGCCACGATGAAGACGTCGATGAACTCTGGATTGAAGGGGTTGGGCACCAACTCCAGGTGCAGGGTGGTCGAATCCACCGGTTCGGTCACGGTCACCAGCATGGTGCCGGTGGCGGTGAACCCCCCGCCCAGATCGGCGATAAATTGGAGGGTGTCGATGCCCACCTTGTTCCCCACAGCCTTCAGGTGCAACTCGTGCGGTTCCCTGGGGTCGATGAAGGGGCTGCTGATGCTCTGGCCCGAGACGGACCAGCGCACCTTGGCCCGCGAGACCCCCTCGGGCAGGAAGTTGTCCAGGAAGAGGGAACTGTCCTCCTGGGTGGTGGCAAAGGTGATGGGCGGCAGATCCTTGAGGGGTCTGGAGGCCGTGGAGGGGTCCAGGGAAAAGACCCGCACCGTGTCCCGGCCCACCGAGTTGTGGACCACGTCGAGCACCTCGAAGACCACCTCGGCCTCGGCCACCACCGTGGAGATGGCAAACACCGAATCGCCGGTCACCTGGACGATGATGGGCGAGGTGCCCACCATGCGCGCACTCCACACCAGTACTGAGTCGGGATGGGCCTGGCGGTCCTGGACAAACTCGTTCAGGTGCAGAACCCCTGTGTAAGGCACATTGGCGATGAACTGGATGTCGGGGATGGACTGCAGCTTGAGCGCCTCATCCACGCCCAGCACCCGCACCGTGGTGCTGAGGGACTGCTTGTTGCCGGCCTGGTCCTGGGCGGCGATGGACAGGGTATCCGTGCCCGAACTCAGCCCGAAGATCTGCAGCACGTGGGCCGTGTCCACCTGGGTGATGGTGTGGGGGGCGTTGTTGGTGTTGATGGTCCAGTTGATGTCGGCCTTGGAAACCTCTGGGGCCACCTGCACATAGTCGTCCAGATCCAGGGTGAAGATCTGGTTGACCAGCACCTCCAGCGAGCCCAGGGGCTTGACCTGGAACCCGCCTCCGGTTTCCCCCCCTTCCTCGCCGATGGTGACCAGCATGGTGTCCTGGGAGGAGATGCCCTCGGGGTTGGAGGTGACCTGAAAGACCAGGGTCTCGGTCCTGAAACGGGCCGTGGGGCCCACGGCAAGGGTCACCTTGTGGTTGAGCGGGTCGATGCTGACCTGGAAGTCGTCGGCCGAGAAACTGGTGGCAAAGGCCCGCCGCCCCCCCACGTCCACCGTCCAGCTCATCTCCTCGTCGAGGTTGTTGCTGTCGCAGTAGTACTCGTCCAGGTCTATGGAGTTGTGGATCTCTCCCCGCTGCAGGAGCAGGTCCGGCAGGCCGCCGGCGATGGGCTTGCGGTCCGAGGAATAGATGCGCAGGTTGAGGAAGGCGGTCTGCCCTCCCGGATCAGTGGCGACCAGGGTGGTCTTCTCAAAGCCCACAAAACCCAGGGGCAGGGGCTCGGACACCCTCAGCACGTGCTCTGCATCGATTTCGATGACGCTCTGGGTGGTGAAGAGGTGCTCCCAGCGGATCTGGCTGTCCTGGTTGTCCGGGTCGTCCAGCAGATCGTCCAGGTCCACCGAGAAGGCGGGCAGGGCCGGGGAGACCCCCGGCGGGGTGAGGCAGATCTGCAGATCATCCGGTATGAGGTTGGGCGGCAGCACCTGGGCAGCGCTGATATTCAGCACCAGGGTGGTGTGGAGGCTCTCTGGCTCCAAAGGATCGAAGGCCCTGAACACAAAGCGCCCATCCCCGATATAATCCGGGTCGCCGTTGAACACCAGGCTGTCCCCCACGATCTGGGCGGTGAAGTGCCCGCCCGGGTCGTCGTCCCATTCCAGCTGCAGATTCTCCAGGGGGGTGTCGGGATCGACGAGGAAATCCCTGAGGGCGATGCGGCGCTGGCCTCCCTGGCTGATGCGCAGGGTCTGATCCTGGAAGAGGAACTGCGGGGCATCTGGCACCTCCTCCACCAGCACGATCACCCGCAGGGAATCCTCTCCCCTGAGCAGGTCGCGGACCACCACCTTGAAGGAATCGACCCCGGAGAAATCGGGCCGCGACCAGATCAAGAGTTCGTGGGTGACCTCGTCGTCTTCGCCGATGGTGGGCGGCTGGTTGCTGTTATCGTACAGCAACACGGTGAAATCCAGTTCGGTCTGGGGGTCGATGATGTCCGGGTCCACGATCAGGGTGTCCAGGTCCAGGGCCCTGAAAGCCCGGATGCGGTTGTTGTTGAACACCCCGGGCACATAGGAATTCAGGTCCTCGTGCATGCGCACCGTGTCCCGCTTGGCCCCATCCCCCCCGACGGTGACCTGCGGGGTGAACTCGGGCGGGTTGTTGACCACGATGCGCGAAACCTCCGAAGCTGAGAGCAGCGCCTCCCCTGGCAGAAAGCCCTGGGCCTCGGTGGCGGTCCACACGATCTGCCGCTGGCCTCTCCAGCCCGGCGCCGGGGTGATCTTGACCACCCGGGTCTGGGGATCGATTTCCACCGTCAAGCTGTCGAAACTGACCGGCTCAAAGGTCCAGCGGATGGAATCCACCGGGGAGAGGATGTTTTCCAGGTAATTGTCCAGCGAGCCGATGGTGGTGCTGTCCGCCCGGTCGGGCAACAGGATCACATCCGGGATATCCACCAGCGAGATCCCGGTCACCGTGACCTCGATCCCCTGGATAGTGAGGAATGGTACCGTGGTCAGCCCATCGGGCGAGGTGAGGAAGGTCTCCAGCACCGGATTGTTGTCGACGGTGAGCCGGCCATTGAGAATGGGCTGGATGCAGCGCACCTGGAAGGTGGCGACGATGCCGCTGCCGTTGCGCTGGCGATTCTGGCCCTGGCCATAGACCGCCGCGTACTGCATCTGCAGGCCCTCGATCTGATTGGCGGGCGATTCGTTCTCGGAAAAGAGCGTATTGCGGTTCTCGCNNGGTTCTCGCCAGCCCCCTCAAAGAGCGGGCCGGCCACAAAGGGCTGGGTCCCCACCTGGGCTTCGCTGGCATCCAGGACTTGAAAAGGGCCACTGGGGATGGTGACATAGATGGAGAAGCCCGAGGCCGTCACCCCCGAAAGGTCGGCGAAGACCTCCAGGGTGATGGTCTGGCCCACCCGCGCAGTGTAGCGGTCACCGCTGAAGCCGGCCACCCGCAGTTGGGCGCTTTGGCCCGGGCTTTCCCTCCACGCCAGCAGGAGCAGCAGCAAGGGCAGCAATCGTCTCATCAGCACTTCCTATGGAGAATCCCCTCAGGTGGATGCAAAATACATGCCCTGCCCTGCCCCTGTGGGGAAATTAACCCCCATCTCGTTTTTCCACAATAATATAACTCCCAAACCTCCCAAGGGGTTTCAACCTGCCCTCCGCGGCCAAAGAGGAATTTTTTTCCGCAAAAACAAAAGTGCCACGGAGCCAAAGCCCCGTGGCACTTTTGCCTGGCTGAATCTGGTGTTATTTGACCAGGGTCATCTTGAGGATCTGCGAGAAGTCGCCGGCCTCGATGCTGTAGAAGTAGACGCCAGAGGCGGCTCCCTGTCCAGCATTGTCGGTGCCGTCCCACTTCAGGGCATAGGCCCCGGCCTTCATCCGCCGGTCCACCAGGGTCCGGATCGACTGACCGAGCTGATTGTAGATGGTCAGTTTCACGTCCCGCGCAGTGGGCAGGTCGAAGCGGATCTCGGTTGAAGGGTTGAAGGGGTTCGGGTAATTCTGGTGCAGAGCGGCCACCATCGGCAGCGGCTGCGCCTTCTTCACCCGCATGGACACCCCGCGGAAATCGCTGTTCACCAGGTCGCCCGAGACGATCTCGATCTGGCCCGGATCATCCGCCAGGGCTACGAAACGGATGGCGGCCAGTTCTGCGTCGCCGCTGGCGGACCACTCGCGGCCGATGCGGCCGGCGGTCACGTCAACGACGCCGGGCTGTACCTGCTGGTAGAAGAGCGATCCACGCGGATTGGCCTTGAAGATCTCGCCCTCGGAGACAGCCTGGGCCAGGGGTTTGACCTTCTCGGGATCGTAGTTCAGGGTGAAGCCGTACCCGGCCACATCCTGCATCCCGCTGGCCTTGGCCTTGACCTCAAAGGTCCGGCCGGGCCACCACTTCTCGACCTCGTCGACCCCCTGGAGTTCCACCAGGGCAGAGGAGTTGTCGCCGGCCACTGCATTGCGCTTGAAGACCGGCGGCGCCCCGTACCCATCGTTGCCGAAGTTGGTGGTCACCAGGATCAGGTCGAGCGAGTTGATCACGTTGTCGTTGTTGACGTCCGCATCCTGCACAAAGCTGGCGCTGGCTGGCGTCAGGTTCCAGCGGCTGAAGATCAGGTTGGCATCGGCGATGTCCACCTGATTGTCACCCGTGGCGTCCCCGCCGCGCAACGCATTCAGCACCGTGGCCGGCGACAAGGCGCCCAGCGCATCCGACCCAAAGGTCGGCTGGATGGTCGCCGTGCTGCCGTTGAACAACCGGAGCGTATCGCTGCGGCCCGAGATGTATCCCTTGGCCTTCACCGCCAGCTCGTAAGTCCCTGGCGGAACCTCGGTGAGGGTGAAGGTGCCGAAGGAATTGCTCACCACGTTCACCGAATCCTGCAACACGTTGCTGACGTAGACCTTCTTCACGTCATTGGACGAGATGTAGGTGGTGTCGGTGAGGTCCGCGGTGCTGCCGATCAGGCGCAGGTGTGCATCCAGCGTATCTGCGTAGTCAGAGCGGCCCTCCAGCGGCACCGTGGCGATGATCCGCGCCCTCGGCACGATCTTGACCTGGCCAGAGCGCACCGAGGTGGCCATGGCCTGGTTGTTCTGGTAGAGGGCCGTCTTGCGCCCCGACTCTGCGGACCAGTCGAGCACGGTATCCAGCGGCGCCCCGCCGGTGTACCGCTTCACCTTGAGCTTGAGGCGGGCGGCCACCTGCGAGGAATCGAAAGGTGTAACCGTGCGGCCGATGGCCTCGCCCAGGATCACGCTCTCCACGAAGTTGAGCTTGAGGAACTGGGCAGTGCCCGCGGTGGTGTCGTTCTGGGCGATGGTGCTGGCCGCCTGGAACGCGCCGGTGGAATCCTTGAAGGGTTGGAGCCCGGCCGTAGTGGTGTCCAGGTCGATCACCTCGAAATACCGGCGCGGCACATCCAGGTGCAGATCCATC
This sequence comes from Candidatus Latescibacterota bacterium, assembly GCA_016187725.1. Lineage (GTDB taxonomy): Bacteria > Latescibacterota > UBA2968 > UBA8231 > UBA8231 > SICG01. Next base: position 10,162 of record JACPJE010000228.1, on the reverse strand, counting down.
AGGTTGACACTGCTGCCCTGGGAGTTGACCAGCACGTCCAGGGTCAGGGTGTCACCCGAGGTGGCGGCCACCGCACCCGGCCCCAGCTCGATGCTGAAGATCGGGTCCGTGCCCACCACTTTGAGGGCCCCCGGCGCCTTGGACAGCACGGCCCGCTGCGCCTGGGAACCGATGCCCGAGGCCAGCGAATCCACGCGGTTGTTGACAAAGACGTTGTCACCGAACTGCGGGTCCACGCTGCCGGCGACAAAGATATCGTACTCGATCGGCGTGCCGCTGATGCCAAAGGAGTGGGTCTTGGTATCCCACATGAAGAACTTGGAATCGCTCTCGCGGATGGTCTGGATCTGGCCGGCCACGTCGTCGCGGCCCTTGAGGCTGTTGACCAGGATCACCTGCCCGCTATTAGCGCGATTGTTAGCCTCCAGCTGGGTCAGGGTCGAGTACAGCCCCTTGGGCGCGGCATATAGACGGAGATATGCATCATCGGTGCCGGTGCCGTCGTCGATCAGGAAGGCATCCCACTCCAGGCGGACCACATCCCCGTTAACGATGGTCTGGCCGCCGGAGGGCGGGGTCTTCATGGTCACCTTGGGTGCCGGGCTGGTCAGGACGCTCTGTTGCGAGCCGAACAGCAGAACCGCGCCGCCGTTGGCCACCCGGGTGTTGCCCAGGGTGTCGTGGAGCACGGCATACACCCATGCCGTATCCGTGGATCTGCCGACCTGATACTGGTCGACCCGGTAGGTACCAGTGAAATACTTCGGCCTGAAGGTTTTGGGCAGGGCGCCGGGCGGATTGCGGAAATTCCAGACGAATTGGTCCTCCTTGCCTTCCGCATCCTCGCGGATATTGCCCTTGATCAGCACCGCACCGCTGTCTGAAACCAGCCCAGTGGAGTCCGTGCCGGAGAAGTTCTTCCGGTTGGGATCGATGCCGATGTAGTAGAGCGAGATGATAGCATTGCCGTCCAGATCCCTGTCCGACCGGCCCCGCTGCCACTCCAGGGTGTAGCGGTCCTGCTGGGTGGTATTCAGCTTGTTGACCGTCCCCACTAGCGGCGAGGTGAACTCGAAGGACGGAGAATGCCGCACGGCCAGGGGCTTGGATGAGGAACTCAGCACCGTGGTATCGCCGTCGGAAACCACCGTGTAGATGGTGTAGTTGCCCTGCACCAGCACCGAGTCCTTGCTGGCGCCCTGGGCAGTGACATCGAAGCTGAAGCTGACATCCTCTTCCGAGCGCAGGGTATCCGACAGCTGGATCGGACGTGCCCCGCCCAGGTTCATGGTAAAGGTCGGGTCAGTGAAGATACCGCTGACCGTGACGCTGTCGCGCGGGATGCTGGCATTGGTGGAGAAGAAGAGCCGCATCTTCGCGTTGTCGTCGTAGTCCTTGACCTGGAAGTTGATCTTGTACGGATTGGTCTTGCTCAGGATGGAGAACTCGCCGGTGTCCACGGTGTCGTTGCTCACCGGGGCCAGGCTCTTGACCAGCGGGATATGCCGCACCTTCAAAGCCCCGGCGCTGACCGCGAAGACCGGCGGATTGACCAGGTCATCGGCCACCAAATAGATGAAGTAGTTCCCATCCGGGTTCTTGGTAATGGCGGCAAAACCCAGGGCGCGCAGGGCTGTACCTGGGTCATCCCAGGTGTAGGTCTGCTCGTTGGTCGAGGAGGTGCCCTCGACGAAGTCGTTGGTGCCTGAGGCGCTATTGACCGTCGTATTGTCCTGCTCGTCGACGATCAGGGTGCCGAAGGTGCGGATATCCTGCACGTTCCGCAGCCCCTTGTCGGGATAGGCGTACATCTCCATCTGCAACTCGGTCGAGGAGGTGAGCACATTGGTGTCCGAGTCGAAGAGGATGTACTTGATGCCCGCCGTCTCGTTGCCAAAGACGCCCGAGGCAATGGTGGCGGCATTTGGCTCGGTGACCTGCACCACTGGAACATTGTTGGCCGCCACGATGCTGATGTTGGCGCCCATCCAGAAGTAGCTGCCCCTCGGGGCCACCGGAGCAGTAGCAACAGTGGTGACGTCAACGAGGGCGTTGAGGGTAACGCCCTTGGCAAAGCTGGAAGTGGTGATTGTCCGTCCAGCCAGGGAGACACTCTGGGAGAAGTTGGCGGCGTTATTGACGCCGGTCACACCGGCGAGCTTGGTCGCGGTGCTGGCGTTGATGACGAACAGATTATCAGACGAGTCGCTGCCCAGGATATTGAGTTTGACCAACAGTCCTACCTTGTCGGCGTCGTCGCCCCATTCCGGGAATCCGGAGGAACCATCGTCGTCCACCTTGCCTTCGAAGACCCCGTTGTCATTGGTGGCTTCGGAGGTACTGGTCGCGCCCTTGAACACTGCCCCAGAAGTGCCGATGGACAGCGAACTCACGCCCAGGGAGGTCAGGCCGATCCGGCGCCACTGGCCGGTCAGGAAACCGCCCGGCGCGCCCGAGGTGCCGGGAGTAGTTCCGCCTATGCCTGAACCATTGGCATTGTCAGGCACCGTGACTGTGATCAGGTTTTTGGTTGCAGCGCTCTGCGGGTTGACCGGGTTGTAGGTCAACAGGTACTTGTTGGCGCCGGTGGGTACCGAAATATCCGAGTAGGTGCTCACCCGGCCGATGACCTTGAAGAAGGGCAGGGGTTGGATATCGCCGAAGGTGAGGTACACATTCGCGTCGCTGGAGCGCATGGCGATGTCCGGAGAGAAGAGCTGGCGGTACTTGGCCGCTACCCCATCACTGGCATTCAACTTCGCCGAGGCCACTACCTGGGGCAACTCCCACTCAGTGCCGTTATAGCGCGCGTAATAAAGGCTGGTGGCCTTGCCGACGGTGGTAAGGTCAGCACTCAGCGTTGCGGCTGCCTGGGTCGGCCCGCCGGAGAAGACGATGTGCAGGTCCCCGCGCGAGCTGGGCACAGCGTCGTCCACCCAGGCAGACACCCGATCCACATACCCCCAGAAGTTTTCGATCTGGTAGTTGCTGACCTGCTGGAACAGACCGCTGCCGCCGGTGTTGTATACAGCCGAGCCGCTGCCTTGGGGGAAGGCGTACTGCACAGTCCCCCAGCTCGCCCCGGCACCCGTCGAGCCATTGTAGGTATAGGTGTTGTACGCGATGTTTTCATCCGCACCCGGAGATGCGGCCAGCGCGTCGGTGTGCTTCCACAATGCGTAGACCCGATCCGGGGTGCGCGCCCGGTCCACTACCACTGTGGGGAAGAGGTGGATTTTGCCAACTGCGCTGCCGACAAAATTACTAGCGAATAACCCCAAATCTAACCCCAGATTGGTAGCGGTACGGGTATCGAAGGTCCCCACCTGGGCACCAGTGACACTCTGAGCCCATCCCGATCCGTTCACGTTGGTCCAGTCAGCAGCAGCCAGATTCTTGTGCACGATGGGATCGCTCAGCGCGCCCACGCCAGTGGGCGCGAACCAGACGATGTGGAGCAAATCGTCATCCCCTACCGCAATGTCTGGGGTCACACCGATATTGCCGTCGGGATCGATGCGCACCCCACCGGCGCTGCCCACCGTGCCCAGGGAACCCACCCTCACCTGCTGGGCTGAACCGGACTTCAGGCTGTCCGCATCCATCTTGGCCAGCATGACATCGTTCAACGTCAAGCTTTGCATAGCCCGCTCGTACACGATGAAGATATCGTCCGTGGAGGTGACGGCCATGCGCGGAAACGCGCACTTGCGGCCAGGCCAGCCAGTGTTGGTATTGCCACCCGCTACGGTGGCGGTGTCGTTGATCACCACCGCGCTGTTGGCCGGCAGCCAGGTGCTGCCCCCGTCGTTGGAGTAGTTAAACCAGATATTGTTGTACGCGTGGTTGGTGATGCTGGCAACTGCAGTAGCTTTATGCGCCAACTGGTTTGCCAGGTTGGTGCTGTTCCCGCTGATGCCATCTGGCGATGTGTCCATCGCGTAGACCACGCGCGGATTGCCCTTGCTGTCCAGCACCAGATCTAGGGTGGAGAAACCGCTGGTCATGAACAGGCTGGGGGTGATCAGATCAAAGCGCAAAGACCCCGAGACCGAGACAGTGTCGGTGAAGGTCTTGCCGCCGTTGAAGCTCTTGGCATAGACCACGCCGTAGGCCGGGGTAGTGGCGGAACTGGCAGGAGAGATACTGGTGCCGATCACTGCATTGCCCCGGGCCTGGATCCAGGCGCGGTGGATCACGCCGCTGGCGTCCACGGCCACGGCCTGGGACATGTACCCGGCGGTCGAGGCCGTGCTGAAATAGGGCATGGCCTTTTCGACCTTCTGGAAGTTCCCGATCACCGGGTTGGTCGAGTTGGCCGCCTCATTCAGATCGACCAGGACAGAGATGTCCTTGTCGGTCACAAAGGACGTGCTGGAGGTGCTGTCCGAGGGGGAGAAGCCCGTCGGAGTCTTGCTCTCAAACACAGGCTGGGCAGACGCCAGGGTCGCCAACCCGAAGATGAGAGCAACCGCGAGAAGACTCTTAAGCCTTAGACTCATAATTCTACGCTCCTTCCATGGACACAACTTGGATGACTGAAAGCGGAAATTAGCAGCCGGCCACCGTCGACTTCCCTATCGACGGGGGGCCTGGCCCTTCGTGGCAGAAGACCATCGGACCCGCCCCTACGGGTCGTTGAGTCTGGTTTGTCGAAGGTTATATAACACCTCCTTGCCAACTGGCGGTATACAGGTGTGGATGAATGTGGCAATTGCTCTTTCATCTGCGGTCGAATACTGCCTTGGGGAACGCGTTTTCTCACAGGGTGATACCCATGGTCAATTGTATGGCCTTACTTCTACTTATCGGCAGTCAAAACCCGAACTTCAGAACTATTTTCCTTCTAGAACTGTTTTCCTCAAAACCCATGCCCGGACACGCTCTTAGCAGCTGCGCTGCCGGCGGTGATCTCCGGGCTTCTGTCGCTTCTCTACTATTTTATCGGATGATCCTTCTTTTTTTTTAACCCTTATTATCTACCCCCGGCCAGACCAGGCATGGCTTGCCTGTTCTGGCGAGGCGGTTTATATTCAAATATTCGAGCCGGTTCCTAGGGGGGAACCGGCTCTTTTCCGCTTTCAGTCCGAGTTGCGTCCCTTTGGGTGGGGATATTCACCGCCGTGCCCCCAAGGGTTGAGGGAGGGCGCACTGCGGTGAGGCCCTGATGAAGGGACATGGACTTGGCAGCAGGGATAAGCAAGGGATGTGCCAAGCTCCCGTACCTCTGCGCTAACCCTCGAATATCTCTTTGTTTTACAACCAATAAATCGCGGCAGCGCACGCGCTGGAATCCCGCGTCCACTGGAAGTTTTTGCCCGCAATCCCAGAAAAGGAGCACAGAGGTGCCTACCCTCAAATCCTCCAGGAAAAGCCTGGCCCAGAGCCGCAAAGCCCAGGCCCGCAATCGCGCTACCCGCACTGCCATGCGCTCGGCCATCAAAGGGGTGCGCACCGCTGATAATCCGGCCGCTGCCCAGCAGGCCCTGGTCAAGGCGGCCTCCCAGATCGACAAAAGCGCCAAGAAAGGTGTGATCCACAAGAAGACCGCCTCCCGGTACAAGTCCCGCCTGACCAAGCTGGTCAAAAAACTGGCCTAGTCTTTTCCACCGCCTGCCCTCCTGGCGAGGGCGGGTCTTTTTATGTCTTTGGGGTTCCTCCGGCAGGGCGCGGTCCCCCACCTCTTCCTGCTCCTCGTCCTCCTGGGCTTCCACGCCCGCTCCCTGGGCAATGGCTTTCACTACGACGACGAGCATTCCCTGCTGCACAACCCGCACCTGCGCAGCCTGGGCGCTCTGCCCACCTTCTTCGCCGACGCCCGCACCTTCTCCGAAAATCCCGCCTACGCCATGTACCGGCCCCTGGTCGTCACGGCCCACGCCCTCAACTACGCCCTGGGCGGGTATGAGCCGCGCGGGTACCTGGTCCTCAACCTGGGCATCCACTGCCTGGCGACCCTGCTGGTCTTTCACCTCCTCGGGCAGTTGGGCTTTGCCCGGTTGCCGGCCCTGGGAGGCGCCCTGCTCTTCGGCCTGCATCCGGCGCAGAGCGAGGTGGTCAACTATATCAGCAGCCGCTCCGAGTCCATGGCCGGGCTCTTCTGTCTGGCTTCGTTCTCGGCGTACCTGCGCGCCCTGGCCGCACCTGCCCGCCGTCTCTGGGCCCCCCTTTCCTGGCTGGCCCTGCTCCTGGCCCTGCTGTGCAAGTCCACGGCCCTGGCCCTGCCCCTGCTGCTCTTGCTCCACCACTACCTCTTCAAACCCCGCCGATCGGTGAGGGACCACCTGCCCTACTGGGTCCTCAGCGTCCTGTACCTCCTCCTGTACTTTTCGCTCTCGGGCCAGGGGGTCGAACGGGCGGCCCAGGTCCGCGACCTCCCCTCTCAACTGGCAACCCAGGCCAAGGCCCTGGTCCACTACCTGCTCCTGAGTTTCATGCCAGTGCACCTCAACATCCAGCAGCAGTTCTTCGCTTCGCCGGCGCTCTTCTCCGCCCTGCCGCTGCTGGGCCTGCTGGTCGGTGGCAGTCTGGCCTGGTGGGCCTGGAGAGCCCGCTCCCCCTGGGTCCCCTTTGCCCTGGGCTGGTTCCTCCTCTGCCTGCTGCCCACCCTGGTGGTCCCGCTCAATATCCTGGTCAACGACCACCGCCTGTACCTCGCCCTCTTTGGCCTGGCCCTGCTGGCCGCCCGCTGGGCGACCCCCCGCCGGACGCACTGGCCGCTGTGGGTCCTGTGCCTGCTGCTGGGCGCTCTGTGCTTTATGCGGGCGGGGGTATGGAAGGACGAGGTGACCCTGTGGCAGGATGCGGCGCGCCGGGCGCCCCTGATGGCCGAAGCCCAGTACAATCTAGGGCACGCCTATCACCAACGGGGTGACCTGGAACACGCCCGCCGCGCGTACGAAAAGGCCGTGGCCCTCAGCCCGGACTACGTGCGGGCCCAGGTCAATCTGGGGGCAATCTACAGGGAAATCGGCGAAGTGGATAAGGCGGCGAAGGCCTTTGAACAGGCCCTGGCAGCCGAGCCGGGGATGGTGGAAGCCCTCAACAATCTGGGGCTGGTCTACGCGGGACAGGGACAGCACGCACGGGCCATCGCCCTGTACCAGCAGGCCCTGGCCCGCGCCCCCGAGCAGGCGGAGATCTGGCTCAACCTGGGGTTGGCCTGCCGCGACAGCGGGCGCCGAGAAGAGGCCTTCCAGGCCCTGAGCCGGGCCATCCAACTGGACCCCAGCCTCAAGGAGCGCCTCGGTCCATAGCCGGAGCGGGCTATTCGAAAACCCGGGTGCTCAGATAGCGCATGCCGTCGTCGCACAGGAGGGTGACCACCTTCTTGCCCGGTCCCAGCTCCCGCGCCACCACCCCGGCCATGTAGACGTTGGCCCCGGCGGAGATGCCCACCAGCAGCCCCTCTTCCCTGGCCAGCCGGCGGGCCATATCATAGGCGTCGTCATCGCTGATGGTGCGCACCTCGTCGACGACGGCGCGGTTGAGCACCTGGGGCACGAAACCGGCGCCCAGCCCTTCGATGTAGCTGAAGCCCGGCTCGCCGCCCGAGAGCACCGGCGAGCCCTGGGGCTCCACGGCGATGATGCGCACCCGGGGCAGGGCGGCCTTCAGCGCCTCCCCCACCCCGGTGATCGAACCGCCGGTGCCCACCCCGGCCACGAAGGCGTCCACCTGACCCTCCATCTGCTCGAGGATTTCCGGGCCGGTGGTGCGCCGGTGGATCTCCGGGTTGGCCGGATTGAGAAACTGCTGGGGCAGGAAGTACTCGGGGTGCTGCTGCTTCAGTTCGAGGGCCTTGTGGATGGCTCCCCGCATCCCCTCGGCCGCCGGGGTGAGGACCACCTCAGCCCCGTAGGCCTGCATCTGCATGCGGCGCTCGCGGCTGGCCGTGTCGAACATGGTGACGATCAGCTTGTACCCCTTGACCGCCGCCACCAGGGCCAGGCCGATGCCGGTATTGCCGCTGGTGGGCTCGATGATGGTGCTGCCAGGGGCGAGCTGCCCGGCCGCTTCGGCCGCCTCGATCATGGCCAGGGCGATGCGGTCCTTGACGCTGCCGGCCGGATTGGCGCCCTCCACCTTGGCCCAGACCTCGGCGGCGCCCTGGCCCACCACCCGGTTGAGGCGGACCAGGGGCGTGGCGCCGATGAGTTCGAGGGCATTGCGGGCTTTCTTCATCTCATCTCCTGCGGAACGGTGGTTTCGAGGACCTGCAGGCGCTGGCTCACCTGGGCCGCCAGCGCCGGGGGGACCTGGCCGCCGTGGAGGAAGGTGCGGTAGCTGGCTGCCGCCTCCCGGCCCAATCCCAGACCCTCCTGAGCCCGCCCTATTCCATAGTAGAACCTGGTTTCGCCTGGCAGGCGCGCCAGCCCCTGGGCAAAGACCTCTGCGGCGCGCTGGTACTCCCCCTGGCGCAAGTACAGGTCGCCCAGGTTGTAGTAAGCCCCTTCGTGCGGGATCAGGGCCAGGGTTTTTTGATAGGCCTGGATCGCCTGGGGATATCTGTCAGTGTCGAAATACAGATTGGCCAAATTATAATAGACCTCCGCCAGGTCCGGACGCAAGTCCGCGGCCCGCAGGTATTCGGCCTCGGCCTCGACCAGCCGCCCCTGGGCCCGGCAGAGCACCCCCAGCTGCAGGTGGACCTCCGCCAGATCCGGCCGCAACTGGGCCGCGCGGACAAGGAGGGGCTCGGCCTGAGCCGCTTTCCCGGCCTGCAGGTACAGGCCGGCCAGGTTGACCAGGGCCTGGAAGAAATCCGGGCTCAGTTCCAGGGTGCGGGCATAGGCCGCCGCCGCCTCGGCGGGCCGGCCGGCCTGGCGCAGGGCATTGCCCAGGTTGTAGTGAGCCTCCACGGCCTCGGGGGCCAGCTGCACCGCCCGCTCATAACTGCGCAGGGCCTCGGGCAGGCGTCCCTCCTGCTCCAGCGCCCCTCCCAGGTGCAGGTGGGCCCGGTACATACCCGGGGCCTTGGCCACCGCATCCTGCCACAGGCTCAACTCGTCGCGCCACACCTGGCTGCGCTGGTGGGACAGCAGCCCCAGCACCAGCAGCAGCCCTCCCCCGGCCCAGGCCAATCCTCGGCGCTGGGCTCCCACCGCGGCCAGCCCCAGGCAGACAAAGGCCAGGGACCCATAGAGCCGGTGCTCGTTCACCAGCACGTTGAGGGGCACCAGGGAGGCCGGCAGCAGCGCCAGCACCGCGCCCCCGGACAGCAGCCAGACCAGCCCTCCCCCCTGCCCCAGACGCCACAGCACCCCCCCCAGTGAAGCCAGGACCAGCGCCGACAGGACCACCGGCAGGCTCAAGGGGGAAAGGGCTTCGGCAAAGGGGTGCTCCACGCTCAGGTGCAGGGGCGCCGCAGTCAGGTACAGATAGTAAACCCCGGCCTTGAGCTGGGTGAGGAGTTGCACCCCCAGGGGCCGCACCGGCTGCGCCAGGGCCTGGGCCACCACCGACTGGGTGAAGAGCAGGTAGAGCCCTGATGCCAGCCAGTACCCCAAGTGGGCCCGCCACCGCCGCGGCCCGGCAGCCAGCTGGGACCACTCGTACAGACCCAGGACCAGGGGCCAGGCCAGGGCCGTGGACTTGCTCAGGAGCCCGCAGACCAGGGCCCCCAGCGAGACCCCGTAGAGCCAGGCCGGGCCTCCCCGGCGCCAGTGGGCATAGGCCAGCAGACTGCCCAGACAGCAACACCCCGCCAGGGTTTCGGAACGGCTGCTGATGTAGTTGACCACCTCCACCTGCAGCGGGTGCAGGGCGAAGAGCAGCGCTCCCAGGGCCGGCGCCAGGGCCGAGCCCCCCCGCAGGCGCCCCAGCATGTAGAGGAGGAAGGCGCAGGCCAGGTGCAACCCCCAGTTGACCAGGTGGTACCCAGGCAATTGGTACTCGGAGAGCTGGTAGTTGACCGCATAGCTGACCAGCAGGAGCGGCCGGTACATGGCCCGCTCGGGCAGCGAGGAGAAGAGTTCAGGCTCGGTGAAAAATCGCCCCAGATTCCTCAGATCCCGGAGGTGGGGGTTCTCGACCAGGGAGTGGAAATCGTCGTAGTGGAACCCATTGTGAAAGGAGCCGGCGTAGACCCCCAGCAGCACCAGCAGCAGCAGGGCCAGGAAGCGGGCGGGCGAGGAGAGGAAGCGCATCAAAAAAGAGCCGG
>JACPJE010000227.1 GCA_016187725.1 Candidatus Latescibacterota bacterium | reverse complement strand
TCGTCTGGGCAGACAGCGCAGACAGAGGCAGGAGTTCAGTTGCGCGAAGTGATCGGTCTGCCCAGGCAGGTCTGCACCGCGAAGCGGTGCAGGTTGATGTGCCGCTCCATGGTGAGGTGCACCGGCAGGCCCTTGTAGACCTCGGTGACGGCGTTGTAGAGCGACCAGAGGGTGCGCTCCTCAAATTCTGTATGGCGGGGCTGCCGCCACTCCCGGCTGACGTGCAGAAACTGCTTGGGGGCGATCAGCCCCTGGCCAAAGGCCCGGCCCAGGATCTCGTGGGCTCGGTCGTCAGTCAGTTCGAGGGCCTGCATCTGCCGCCGATCCTCCACCAGCGAGTCCCAGGTCTGATGCGCTTGGTGGAAGGTCAGCACCAGCTTGTCTCTCAGCTCCTCGATGATGCCCCCCGTATGTTTCCGCATTACCACCAGTTCGCCGGCCAGGACTAGGTTGTCGCACACGACCACCCGCCCACCCAGGGCAAACCCGGCGCTCATAGTTTTGTCGTAGCTGTTGCGGAAGCCCACGGCCAGGCCCATGCCCTCGACTCCATTGGCAAAGGACACCGTGCCGAACATCCGCGCCCCCTCCCGGTCCAGCCCGAACTGGGCTTTGTCCACCTGAAAGCCCCGCGTCCCCAGCATTTCCTGGCCGATGCGCAGGGTGTTGAGGGCCAGGTCATAGTGGGGCAGCGGCTTGTAGGAGGGGGTCTCCTGGGGAAGGGGGATGGTTGAGAGTTGTTCGAGGGTGGCTGTTTTGGCGCCGCAGTGAAGCATCAGGGTTGCGGTGTTCATGGTGGTGCTCCTTTCTGGGTTGGTGATGATGAGGGGTTTCGGTATCCCGGAGCGGGTCCGTGGTTGGGGTGAACCACGCTTCAGTATCTGGGCAGGAAGACCTTGCCGAAGCGTTCGCCAGGTCCCCAGACCCGCACCACGCCCCGGCCCTCCAGGGCTTCGATGCGCACCCGGGTCTCCTGGCCTTGGTACAGATTGATGGCCGGTTCCCGGTCGTTGTCGTTGCGATAGCCCAGAAACAGCGAGGACTCCCCGCTGTCCAAACTGAGGGCGGGGGTGTCGGTGGTGCTGGCGCCCAGATGGGCGATGCCCTTGCGGGTGCGCACTTCGATGCCGCCGTTGCCGCCCGTATCGGCCCCCAGGTGAATCACCTCGCCCTGGCTGGCCTGCATCAGCCGGATATGGCCCACCTCCGGGTCTCCGGCCAGGCCGATGCGGGGGTTGGCCTGGGCGTCGCCCACGGCGATGATCCCGTGGCCCTCGTACGCGCCGAGGATCACCACCGGGTGGCCGGCCTCATTGAAGACCTCCAGGCGCTCGACCCGGAAGGTCTTCAGGGGGGTCTCCTGGCCTAGCTGGTGCAGTTGGAAGTGGAGGTGGAACTGTCCCAGGCCCAGCAGCAGCAGGGGCAGGACGATCCAGCCCCGCCGGAGCCGTTCCTTCCAGGGGGTGGGTACAGGATTCGGGTCCATCAACAACCTCCTTGAAATGTGGGTGAACAGAGAAAAACCTTTCTCCAGCAGGGGGAAAGACGGTGCGACGCTAGGGGGACGAGGTTCCCGCCGTTGGGGCCGTGCCCGGGCCGTAGGTTCCTCCGGTGGAGGAGGGTGGAAACGACAAAGACCCTACCCCCTGGCGGGATAGGGCCCGTGGTCTCCCTCCCTGCTGGTGCTGGGCCTAAAACCCGATCGCCACCGCCAGCACCGCCCCCTGCGGCCCGGCCCTCAGACGCAGCCCCCGATACGCCTCCGCTTGCCGGCCAAACAGCAGGGCATCCACCAAATTCACCCCATAGACCAGGCCGAAGGCTCCCAGGGAGGCGTTCCGGTATTTCGTCCAATCCTGCCGGCGCTCCCACTGCTGTTCCCCAGGGGGCGGTGGATAGGGGTATTGGTCGGCCATGAGGTGGGCATAGACCGCCAACCCCAGGAAGGCGGTCCCCGCCATCATGTAGATCGACCCCTCGCTTTCCCGTTGCTGGCGGAATTGCCCCCAACCGGGATAGAGAGCCGAGTGGAACACCGCATCGAGGCGCCTGGTCGTACCCCGGGCCATCTGGCCTACCACTCCGGGCCCCTTTTTGGGCAGCCGGATCAGGACTTAGGAGTGATGGGTGCGGTGGGTGGTTAGGCCCTGGGTGACGGGCAGGCCCCAGGAATCGCGTACCACGTTGCCATGCGCGTCCACCAGGGGGCGGGGCTCCTGATACTCGTCCACCTCGTGGTAATCGTCCACCCATTCCAGGCCGGACAACTGGGTGCCCGGAGTCGTGGCGGTCAGTTCCGAGACGATGGCTTCGATCTGGTTGATCTTGACCTGATCCACCATTTCCGTGGTGGTGACGCCTTCTTGCCACATCACGGCTTTGCGGAGGGCATCAGTGCGGGACTTGGTCTTGGCCCGCTCCTGGGAGGGGTCTTCCCCCTCGCCGCGAAAGTACTGGTACTGATCCCCCGAGGGCAGGCGCTGCACCCAGTCAGGGGGTGGCGGGTCATACCAGGTGCGGGCCAGGGTGGGGCTGCAAAGAGCGGTGGCCAGGGTGACAGAAATCAACAGGTGATTCATGGGCGTCTTTCTCCTTTCGGTAGGAAGGGGGGATGGTCTTCGCGGTGCGGTTCTTCCGCGCGGGTCTGGCGGCTCACTCCACTGCGCAACGGGTAGCGGCGGCGGCGGTTGACGAGGGCTCCATGATCTGTTTTCGGTGGCCGTGGTAGGCCAGCAGGTCGGCAAGCCGGGTATCTGGGCCGTGGCCGGCCAGGGTTTCGGGGAGGTCGCCGGTCTCGAACAAGGGGACGGTCTCTTGCAGGACCGGGCGTGCTTTCTCGGTCGTTCTCATACGTGGGGTTGCTCCTTCTCGATGATTTCTATGCTCAGATTGTCGGGGTTGAGGGCTACTTCCAGATCCTCCTCCATGTACTGGAGGTACTGGCGGTACGCGGCACAGGTCGCTCTCAGGGTCTCCCAGGGAACCCTGTTCCCTCCTGATACTTTTTCTCTGGACTGGAAGTTTCGGCCCGTCAGGTTGTGGAAGACCACTTGCACCGAGAGGGCATCGCCGATCAACAAGGCCTGCGGGCCCTGTCGGAGTCGGGAATACCCTTCGGCCTCCTGTGGGCTTTTGGGCTGGGCAAGCCAGGGCATCGGTTTCTCCTTTCCAGGCCGGCTACATCAGTCCCCGTTCTTTCAGGCTCAGAAAATCCTGGGGGCCGATGATGAGGTGGTCCAGCACCTCGATGCCCATCAACTGGCCGGCCTTGACCAGTCGGCGGGTCAGTTCAAGATCATCCTGAGAAGGCGACACATCCCCGGAAGGGTGGTTGTGGGTCAGGATGACACTGGCCACCGCGTGGTGCAAGGCCACCCGGAAAACCTCGCGGGGATGGACAATAGAAGCCGACAGGCTGCCGATGGAGATCACTTCCTTGTGGACTACCTGATTGCGGGCGTTGAGGTAGAGGCAGAGGAAGTGCTCTTTCCGTTGGTCCTTGATCTCCCCCAGCAGGGGCACCGCCTCTGCCGGGCAGGAGATGGTGGGCAACAGGCCCAGTCCTCTCTGTAGGCCACGGCGAGCCAGCTCGAAGGCGGCTACCAACCGGCTGGCTTGTTTGCGGGTGAGCCGGCCTTTCCACTGCTCCAGGGACATGCCGGCCATCTCCTCCAGCGGGGTCGTTTCCAGCAGCCGGCTGGCCGTCTCCTGTTTGCCGTCCAGCAAGAGAGAAAGCAGTTCCGGGGTGCGCAGGGCTTCGGCCCCACAGCGGGACAAGCGCTGGAAGGGATCTTCCTGGGCCAGGAAAGAGGGCAGGCCTCGCGGACATAAAGGGGGCCCCCTTTGAAGCGAGGGGATTCGGGCATGGGTTCCTCCTGTGGATGGGGGGTGGAAACGAAAAAAGGCCGCATCCCGTGAGGGGATACGACCCAGGATCTCATAATCCTCTGTGCCAGTGCATTCAGAGGAGATTTCTACTTGTGCATGGAATCAGTATATTGAGTGAAGGAGTCGTTTCTATGGCCGAAACCCCGGCACTCTACCTCGAAACGAGTATCGCCAGCTACCTGGCGTCCAGGCCCAGCCCGAACCTGATCACCCGGGCCAAACAGGATCTTACCTGGCAGTGGTGGTCTGGCAGCCAGTCGGCTTTTGATATCTACATCTCGGAGATCGTGCTCCAGGAAGCCGGAACCGGTGACCCCGAAAGGGCGGCCAGACGGCTGGAGTTGCTGGAGGGGTTTTCGCTGCTACCGATTACAACGCAGGTTCTGGAGTTGGGCGAGCGGTATTTGAAGCACCTGGGGTTGGCTGATAATGCGCGCGTGGATCTGTTGCACCTGGCCTGTGCCGTGGTCCATGACCTGGACTACTTGATGACCTGGAATCTGACGCACCTGGCCAACGCCATTGTGCGCCGACGCTTGCAGAACCTGAACACCCAATGGGGGTTGCCTATCCCTGTGGTCGCCACCCCAGAAGAACTGCTTATTTCACCCCAGGAGGCCCAAGATGGATGACGAGATCCTCAAAGAGTTGCGCGCCCTGCGAGAACACCTCGTCGCTCAACACGGGGGGACTCTGCGCGCTTTGGGGGAGTACGTGATGCAGGAACAACAGAAACACCCAGACCGTCTGGTTCAACGCCCGTCGGTCTCCATCGATTGGAAGAAGCTGGATGGGATGGCTACTGGCGGATGACCGCTTCTTCTTTGGAGTCCACCGGTCTCTGTTGCCCTATGGGGGGCTTATCTTTTTGGGTCGCGCCGCGTTCACCATCGCCAGGATGCCCGCCTTCACTGCCTCGGGTAGCCGGTCCCAGGTATTTACTACTTGAGCAAGATCGTCTGGCATGAATATGGCATTGCTAGGGGGTGCAGATGTGCCCTCAGCGTGTTCTGAAAGTGCTGGCTTTTGTTCCGGGGCTTGCAGTGCTTTAGAGGCAAGCGTTTGATTCTGTGCAGGTTTGTCAACTTCTTGTGGTGGTTCTGCACAAGCAGCCGATGAGGGTGGAACGGGTTCGAGTCCCGCCGCCTCCACCATTAAAAAAGCGCAACCCTCCGCTACGGAAGGTTGCGCTTGCTGTTTGTGCGCCGGCTTTCAAAGGCAAGGGCCGGATCAGCAGCTATGGCCCGGCGATAGGTCCGCGGAGTGGTGTCGTGAGTTGGGCAAACACGTCTTGACCTCTGGGGCCCAACTCCGGGGGGTGATTGATCCAGGGGATCGTCGCGACCGCTCGCCGGGATACCTACTTGCGCTCCTCGCGCAGGTACTCGTCCGGCTTGCGGGAATCGGACGGCCAGTACCCGCCGCGCGGCACGTCGAAGATCAGGATCGGCCAGCCGCGGGCCGCCGCATCGTACAGGATCTCCTGCAGCTTCTTCTCCTTCTCCGGCTCGCGCCGCTCCGCCGGCGGCGGGGTGACCCCGAAGGACGCGTAGACCTCCGGATCGGGAGCGAAGGCCCGCACAAAGGCGCCGTCCTCCTGGCGGAAGTGGAGCCGGCCCACGGCCAGGCCGCGCACGCCGCCGTCTTCCCAGGCGTCGAAGATGCGCCGGTAGTTGGAGATCCAGCGCTCCTGCCAGTACTCGATGGGGAGGTGGAGAAAGATCCAGCTTTCCATGGGCGTCATTTTCTCCGTGGTTCGCGGCGCGCCTAGGCCGACCGGTCCGCGTCGCGGCGGATTCCGGGGGTGGGCAGCGCGGGAGCGTACTGGTAGGTCGGCTCGCGCTCCTGCCGGCGCTGGATCTCGTCGATGTGTTTCCAGGTCTGGCGCAGGCCATTGGGGCAGGGCGGCATCTCGGGCTTGATGAGTTGGTGCAGCCGGCCGAGCTTGTAGCAGGGCACCGCCGCGTACATGTGATGCTCGGTGTGGTAGTTCATATGCCAGTAGAGGAACTGGACAAAGGGGTTGAGGTAGATGGTCCGGCAGCAGAGGCGGAAGTCGGGCACCTTGTCCTGCAGGCCGATGTGCTGGGCGGCGTTGCAGAAAAACTGCAGCCACCCGCCGAACATCATCGGAAAGGTGATCGCCAGGGGCACCACCCACAGCCCGAAGGCCAGGGACATCCCGGCGATCAGCAGATGCCCGGTCAACACGATGCGCTCCCAACGGGTGTAGGCGCGGCGGCGCTCCGGGTCGCTGGCGGGGAAGAGCATGCCGGTCCACTTGTCCTCGGTGTTGAGGTACCCGGTGAAATTCTTGAACTTCCCCTTGAGCAGATGGTAGGGATGCTTGTAGTTGACGATGCCCCACTTCCACACGCCCTTGGTATCGACCTTGGCCGGCAGCACCACCTCCAGGTCGTCTGGCGGGTGCAGCGTGTACTTGTGGTGCTCGGTGTGGCTGGCCCAGAAGTGATGGTGGTTGTACCAGCCCAGGAAGGAGAAGATGCGCAGGAAGAAACCGTTGAGCCACACGGTCCTGAAAACCGTGTCGTGGATCAATTCGTGGAAACCGTTGATCAGGAAATGCCAGAAGTGGCCGTTGAAGAACACCAGCAGGGCCGTGAGGTACCAGGGCCAGTGGAGCGACGAGTAGATGGCCGCTCCCGCGGCCCCGGCCAGCACCCCCAGGTACCCGAGGGTCTGGGCGAAGCCGAGCAAGTCGCTGCGCCTGTTGAGCCTGCCCAGCTCCTCGCGCGAGACGTAACAGCGGTACCACTTGACGCGCGTCTTCTTGAGCGGTTCGTTGTACTGCGGGCCGGCGGTCAGCACCTCCTGGTCGGAGAGGGTGTCCGGGCTGGCGGTGTCGGGCGGGTTTTGTATGGCCATCGCGAAGTCCCATCGGTTAAAGTATAGGCCCAATAAAACCGCGTTTTCGGCGACTGTCAAGCCGGTTCAACCCCATCAGAAAAGAGGCGACCATGGCCAAACCGCCCATCATGTTCTTCCACGACAGCCGGCACCCGCTCATCTACATGTACGAGCCGCCCATGCAAAAGGAAGAGATGGAGGCAGCGGTGGACGAATTGGCCGGCACCCCGGTGGAGGCGCTGATGTTCTGCCTGGGGGACGGCCGCACCGTGCTGCACGACACCCGGGTGGGCGAATTGTGGGGCCACAATGTGAAGCGTTGGCCGCATCTGGTCTTCCAGCGGGCCCACCGCAATGCCGCCGGTATGATCGGCCGGGGCCTCGATCCCCTGCGGGTGGTCTGCGAGCGGGCCCGGGCCAAGGGCATGCTGCTCTATCCCACCCTGCTGGTGCAGCAGGGCCGGGGGCCGCGCGAGCAGGACGTGCGCTGCTCCGAGTTCCGCTTTGCCAGCCAGCACCTGGAGATCGGCGCGCGCAGCGACCTGCCTCCCGATTTTCCCGGGGCCACCTGCCTGGACTTCATCCACGAGGAGGTGCGCGAGGAGCGCTTCGCCCTGATCCAGGAGGTGCTTGACCAGTACCCGGTGGACGGCTTTGAGCTGCAGCTCAACTACCAGCCCCACTATTTCCATCCCGCCAACCTCGCGCAGGGCCGCAAACTCATGACCGCCTGGATCGAGCGGGTCTACCGCGCGGTCAAGCGCAGCGGGAAGGAGCGCGAACTGGTGATCCGCGTGCCCTCCAGCATCGAGGGTTGCTTGGAGGTGGGGCTCGATGTGCGGGAGTGGTTGCGCCGGGGCATCGCCGATGTGCTGGTGGGCCAGAACTTCTCCGGTCCCGAACTGCTGGACCAGATGGCCGACTTCCGCCCCTTGGTGGCGGCGGCCAAAGACAGCGGCTGCCGCGTGCTGGCCGCCATCCAGAGCCTGGTGGATTCGGACCGGCTGGGCGATGCCTCCATCGAGATGATCCGCGCCGGGGCCTGCAACTACTGGGCCCAGGGGGTGGACGGACTCTACCTGGCCCACTGGTTCGGCAGCTGGCCGTACCAGGCGCCCTTCTACGAGAAGCTGCGCGAGCTGCCCCACCCCGAGGTCATGGCGCCCAAGGACAAGACCTATTTCATCCCCACCGAGACCGGGCGCTATCCGACTCCTATTCGGGAGCCGGGCCTGGAGATGGTGCTGCCGGCCCCCCTGACGCTGAACCAGCCCGTGCAGTTGCCCCTGCACATCAGCGACGATCTGCCGCGCTGGCAGCGCGTCGGCCGGGTGCACCAGGTGCTGCTGCGGGTGCGGGTCATGGGCCTCACCGAACGCCATCGCCTGCGCTTTCGCCTCAACCGCAAGATCCTGCCCCTGGAGAGTGCGCGGCTGATCAACGAGATCTACCGGATGAAGGCGCCGCGCTACCGCACTGGCTCGGGGTACTGGTTCGTGTTCCGGCTCGACCGCAACCGCTGGCCGCGCCAGGGCGAAAATCTGTTGGAGATCACCCTGCTCAAGGGCGACCGCCAGGCCCTGCCCGAGGTGCGGGTGCGCGACGTGGAAATGGAGATCCGCTACCTGTTGGGCAGGAATTTCAACCGCGGCCAGGACCCCGACCTGGGGCCCTGGGAAAACGCCGTCAGCTTCCGGTGATCTTCATGGCCCTATCCTCTACCGGCCCGCTTCGCCCTCCTTGACCTGGTTCCACACTTGATCCATCTCTTCCAGGGTGCTTTCCTGTAATTGGCGGCCCTGGGCGCGGAAGGCCGCCTCCACCGCGCGGAAGCGGCGCTCGAACTTGTCCACTGCCCGGCGCAGCGCGTCTTCGGCGTCGATCTTGAGAAAGCGGCTGGTGTTGACCAGGGCGAAGAGCAAGTCGCCGAACTCCTCTTCCAGTTCCTGCGGCGTGCCGGTCTGGCAGGCCTGGCGCAGTTCCCCCCACTCCTCCTCCACCTTGTCCAACGGTCCCCCGAGCTGTTTCCAGTCGAAGCCCACCCGCGCCGCCTTGTGCTGGATGCGCTGGGCCCGCAGCAGGGCGGGCAACTGTCTGGGCACTCCCTCGAGAGCCGAGTCCGGCTTGTCCTCTTCCCGGCGCTCAACCCGCTTGATGCGCTCCCAGTTGGTCAGCACCTGGTCTGCACCCTCGACCTGGGTCTCGCCAAAGACATGGGGATGGCGGCGGATCAGCTTGTCGACGATGGCGCGGCACACCTCCTCGATGGAGAAGCGCCCCTCCTCACTGGCGATCTGGGCGTGGAAGACCACCTGGAGCAGCACGTCCCCCAGCTCCCGGCGCAGTTCGGCGTCGTCCCCCCGGTCGATGGCCTCCAGCGCCTCGTAGACCTCCTCCACCAGGTAGGGCTTGAGCGAGGCGTGGGTCTGCTCGCGGTCCCAGGGGCAGCCGCCCTCGCCGCGCAGCCGGGCCATCAATTCCAACAGCTCCTCAAAACTGCTCCGCTCCCGTGGGCTCAACGCTATGGTCTCCTGGATTGCGGGTTGGGACAATAAAGCGGAATCCGCCCCGCCCTGTCAACGCCCGCCCGGCCGGGGAACCCTAGAACAACTCAAGCATTTTATATACGCATTCCTGCCTGTGCGCACGAGGCCTGAACTCTATGAGAAAAAAGAAACGCCCCCCAGAAGCAAAAAAGGAACGCCCGCTCGAAGGAGACCCGCTGCTGGCCGCCTACCTGGATGAAATCGCCGGCTCCACGCCGCTTTCTTCTAGGGAAGAGGCCACCCTGGCCCGCCGCATCCGCCAGGGCGACGGCGAAGCGCGCAACACCCTGGTCGAGGCCAACCTGCGCTTCGTGGTCAGGGTGGCCAAGGAATACCAGAACCGCGGCCTGGCCCTGACCGAACTGATCAGCGCCGGCAACGTGGGCCTGATCACCGCCGCCGAGCGTTTCGATGAGACCCGGGGCTTCAAGTTCATTTCCTACGCCGTGTGGTGGATACGCCAGTCCATCCTCCAGGCCCTCACCGAGCAGTCCACGGTGCGCATGCCGGTCAACCGCCTCGACCTGCTGGCCAAGATCGCCCGCACCGGCGACGCCCTCCAGCAGCAGGGGGCGCCCCCTACGCCCGAGCGCATCGCCCAGGCCCTGGGCCTGAGCCCCCAGGAGATCGAGGAAACCCTGGTCAATGGCCAGCCGATCCGCTCCCTGGACGCCCCCTTCGACGAGGCCCAGGACCAATGCCTGCTGGACCACCTGGCCGACGAAGACCAGCTCAACCCCGAGCAGGAGGTGATGGAATACACCCTGCGGGAGAATATCGAGGCGGTGCTGACCAGCCTGAACGCCCGCGAGGCCGAGGTCCTGCGCCTGTACTTCGGCCTGGGCCAGGACCGCCCGCTGACCCTGGACCAGATCGGCCTGCGCTTCAAGCTCACCCGCGAGCGGGTGCGCCAGATCAAGGAACTGGCCCTCAACAAGCTCCGCCACCCCCGCCACTGCACCCGCCTGCGCAGCTACGCCGACAACTGAGTTCAGAGCCGATCCGGGAACCTGCCAATGGGGTTTTCGGATCGGCTCTCAGCTCGGCACGCATCTTGCAAGGCTCCCGGCAGCAGGATTCTGGCTCTGGGCAGCACCGTCCTGAGGGCGGAAAAAATTGCTGCGCCTGGGCGCATTTCCTGCCGATAATCCCAATACCTATGCCAAACCAGGAGAGCCGAGCATGTCCTCAGAGAGAATGCACCTTTCCCGAAGCCAGGTGCTGGCCCGCGTGGGCGCCTTGTTCTTCGTGTTGACCGGCCTTTTTCTGGGCGCGCTGCTGGCTTCTCTGGGGGGGGTCTGAAGCTCCTCCCTTCCCGGCGCCTCCCCCCATCTCCCGCTTTTTCTCTGCTGGCAGGTTCTGTTACAATCCATTGACAGCACCGCGCTGTTTTTCTCCCCCTCCCCGGTCCTCTGGGAGCCGGCTTGTCACAAATACTTGACGGCGCCCCTGCCTTCCCCTATATTGCTGTCCCGAGGCGGTGGTTTTGCTGTAATTCTCCTTGGTCTATTACCCTGGATAATATCCGGTGTCCCCCCTTGGCGCCGGACCGAGCTAGGCTTTGCCCGGAGACTGTGCGCCGGGCAGTGGGCCTGCCGCTCCTCGAGAATTCGCTCCTCATGGGCAAAGTCATCGCCATTGCCAACCAGAAAGGCGGGGTTGGCAAAACCACCACGGCTGTCAATCTCTCCGCCTGCCTGGCGGCCGCCCAGCACAAGACCCTGCTCATCGACATGGACCCCCAGGCCAATGCCACCAGCGGCTGCGGCGCCGGGGTCGACAGTCTGGCGGGCTCGGTCTACGAAGTGCTCATCGGCAGGGCCGGCTTGGCCGAGGTCATCTGCCATCTGGAAATTCCCCTCTTCGACCTGGTTCCCTCCCATATCAACCTGACCGGCGCCGAACTGGACATGGCCGCGATGCTGGGGCGCGAAAAGAAGCTGGCCGAGGCCCTGGACCAGGTCGCCGCCGAATACGAGTTCATCGTCATCGACTGCCCTCCCTCCCTGGGCCTGCTCACCCTCAATGCCCTGGCCGCCGCCGACTCCGTGCTCATCCCGGTCCAGTGCGAGTACTACGCCCTCGAAGGCCTGAGCAAGCTGCTCAATTCCGTGCGCCTGGTGCAGCGCTATCTCAACCCGGGCCTGGGCGTCGAAGGGGTGCTGATGACCATGTACGACGACCGCCTCCAGCTCTCGCGCCGGGTGGTCGCCGAGGCCAGGTCCTACTTTGGCGGCAAGGTCCACCGCACCTTCATCCGGCGCAATATCAGCCTGGCCGAAGCGCCCAGTTTCGGCAAGCCCGTCCTCCTCTACGACGCCCTCTCCACCGGCACCGAGAACTACCGCCAGCTGGCCGAGGAACTCTGCGAGGACCACCAGCAGGCGCTGGCCGCCTTCTAATCTCGCTCCCGTCCCTGCCGGCGGATCCCCAGCCTGGCCAGGCGGTCGCACAGGGTGGAGCGCTTCATCTCCAGCAGGCGCGCCGCCGCCGAGATATTGCCCTGGCTGCGCGCCAGGGCTTCTTCCAGGTGGACCTGCTCGTAGGCGCGCAGCTTCTGATGCAGCGCCCCTGCGGGGGAGACCTCTTCCAGTTGCGCCGCTTCCAGGTGCTCCGGCTCGATGCAGGACCCCTCGCACAGCAGCAGGGCCCGCTTCAGCGCCACCTGGAGTTCCCGCACATTGTTCCGGGCCCAGTCCCGGGCCTCCAGCCAGGCCACTGCCGCCGGGGAGAGCCGGCAGGGCTCCCTGCCGAAATCCCGGCAACAGGCCCGCAGGAAGTGGAGGGCCAGGAGTATCAGATCTTGGCGCCGCTGGCGCAGGGGCGGAACGCGGATCACAAAATCGGCCAGCCGGTAGTAGAGATCGGCCCGGAACTCCCCCCTGCAGGCCGCCGCTCCCAGCTCGCGGCTGGTGGCCGCCACTACCCGCACGTCCACCCCCACCTCGCGGGTCTCCCCCAGCCGGCGCACGGCCCTTTCCTGTAAAACACGCAGCAGTTTGGGCTGCAGGGCCAGGGGCAGTTCCCCGACCTCGTCCAGGAAGAGGGTGCCGCCCTCAGCCTGCAGAAAATCGCCGGCGTGCGCCGCCGCCGCCCCGGTAAAGGCCCCCTGGCGATAGCCGAAGAGTTCGGCCTCCAGCAGGGCTTCGGGCAGGGCCGCGCAATTGAGCGGCACAAAGGGGCGATGCCGCCGCCGGGGATCGGCCTCGTGGAGGGCGCGCGCGATCACCTCCTTGCCGGTGCCGCTCTCCCCCAGGACCAGGACATTGACCCTCACGCCCAGCACCCGCCTCAGGTCGGCCACCACCGGCGCCAATCCCCCCTGGCTGCCGACGATCTGCCGCAGTCGCTCTTCTCCTCGGAGATCCAGTTGCCCCATCGCTGCGCCTCCTTCGTTATGGCTTGGTCTTAGTATGGCGACTGGGCGGGGCGTCTACAAGCGGCAACTCTGCCGCGGGCGCGCACTTCTTCCGCTTTTCGGCCCTCTTTTTTGCTTCCGGCTGCCGGGACTGACTCCTCGATAGCGGAAATCCGCTAAAAACCAGGGGCCCGCCTGGCGTGGATCTGCCCTGCAAAACCGCTGCAAGAGGCGGCCTTTCAGCCTCATAGGGACAGGCCGCCGAGTGGCGACCAGCGGGCGGCACGGGACTTGCCTGGGGGCCGGCATACCCTTTCCCGAGGAGGACGCCATGCACCAGGCACAGGACCAGCCCCTCTACCAGGCCAGCACCCCCGCACCCCGGCGGCTGATCACCCGCAATCCCTACATGCAGCATCTGCTCGAAGAGCTGGGCCGGCTGGCCGAGGCCAGGGCCACGGTGCTCATCCAGGGAGAGAGCGGCACGGGCAAGGAAGTATTCGCCCACGCCGTCCACCAGCGCAGCCCGCGCAGCCGGGGGTCTTTCGTGCGCCTCAACTGCGCCGCCCTGCCGGAGGGGGTTTTGGAGAGCGAGTTGTTCGGCCACGAGCGGGGCGCCTTCACCGGGGCGGTGCGCCAGCACGCCGGCCGCTTTGAAATGGCCCACCGGGGCACCCTCTTCCTCGACGAGATCGGCGCTGCCCCGCCCCAGGTGCAGGTGCGCCTCCTGCGGGTGCTCCAGGAGCAGGAATTCGAGCGCATCGGCGGCACCCAGACCATCAGGGTAGACGTGCGGGTGATCGCCGCCACCAATGTGGAACTCAAGCGCGAGGTGGGATTGGGCCGGTTTCGCGAAGATCTCTTCTACCGCCTCAACGTGCTGCCCGTACAGCTGCCGCCCCTGCGCGAGCGCCGCGAGGACATCCCCCTGCTGGTCGAGCACTTCATCCAGGTGGCGGCCTGCAAGAACCGGCGCCCCCTCAGTGGCATCGAGGCCGTGGCCGTGGCGCAGTTACAAGATTACCCCTGGCCGGGCAACATCCGCCAGCTGGAAAACACCATCGAGCGCATGGTGGTGCTGGCGCGGCGGCCCTGCCTGGGCATCGCCGATCTGCCTGCGGAGATTCTGCGGTGGCGGGAGGAGGAAGACCTGGAGGAGCTAGGCGCCTGTTCCTACCGGGAGGCCAAGGACCTGTTCGAGCGGCGCTTTCTCTGCGCCGCCCTGCGCCGGCACCAGGGGGTGATCAGCCAGGTGGCCGAGGCCATCGAGATGTCGCGGAAAAATTTGTACACGAAGATGGACCACCTCAAGATCGATTACGCCCGCTTCCGGCCTTGGGGGGCTCACAGCGAGGAGGCGTAGGGCAGCTCCAAAGCCTGGCGGAATTTCTGCAGCTGCCGCTCCAGGTATTGGCGCTGCTCTCCGTCGGCAGGTTCCACTTCCAGGGCCCGGCGCATCAGGGCGATGGCCCGGGCGCCCTGCCCCTTCTTGTAGAACAGTTCGGCGTAGGTGTCCAGGTACACGGGGTTGTCGGCGTCTCCCTTGACCGCCTGCAGCGAGAGTTCGAGGGCGCGGTCCAGTTGCAGATTCTCCTCCCCGTAGGTCCAGGCCAGATTGTTGAGCAGGGCGGGGGAGGGCGGCTGGGGCCCCTGGCTCAGGGCCTGCTCGTAGTAGTCGATGGCCAGGCGGCGCAGTCCCTGCTCGTAGCAGAGCGCGGCGATCTGACCGGCAAGGGCTCCCGGCTCCCCGCTGTGCTCCAGGGCTTCGGCAAAGCGGCGCTGGGCCTCCTCCGGCGCGCCCTGCCGCAGATGGCACTCGCCCAGGGCCAGCAGCACGGCCAGGTCGCCGGGCACCCGGCGCAGGGCCTGTTCCAGGACCTGGACGGCCTCGGCAAAGCGGTGGTGGCGCATGTAGAGCCGGCCCAGCTGGACCTGGGAAAAGGTGGCGGTGCTGTCGCCTTGGGCGGCCTGCTCCAGCCACTGCCTCGCCTGCGCCTCGTCGTCGAGCTGGGCATAGGCCCAGCCCAGGCTGGACTGGGCCAGGCGGTTTTCGGGCTGCACCGCCAGCACCTGGGCCAGGGCCTGGCGCCCCAGGTCGAAGCGCCCTTCTTCCTGGCAGACCTGGCGCAGGGCGGCGTAGTACTGAGGATTGTCCGGATCGGCCAGGATGGCCTGCCCGAGGGCGGCCACCGCCTCGGCTGGCCGCTCCAGCCCCAGTTGGGCCATGGCCATGACCAGGTAGGAAGGCGCGTCGCCGGCATCCTCCCGCACCGCGCGCCCGGCCTCGACCAGGGCGCGCTCGTAGTGACCCTGGTCCAGGTAATAGAGGGCCAGCCGGCGGTGCTCGGCGCTGACGCCGCACTGGGGGTTCTCGATGACGAACACGCCCAAGAGCGCCAGCGCCCCCAGGAGCAGTGCGGGCTGCCTATTCATGGCGGTAGGTGTGGGCGTGCAGCAACAGACCGATGGCTGTGCAGTTGGTCAAGAGGGCCGAGCCGCCGTAACTGATGAAGGGCAGAGGGATGCCGGTCACCGGCATGACCCCGATGGTCATGCCGATGTTGACAAAGACGTGGAAGGTCAGCAGCGAGACCAGGCCGATGGCCATCAGGCTGTAGAAGCGGTTGGTCACTCCGGCGGCGATGTGCAGGGCCCGCCAGATGACAAAGGCGAAAAGGGCGAGCACCAGCACCGTGCCCACGAAGCCGAGTTCCTCGCCGATCACCGAGAAGATGAAATCGGTGTGCGAGGCCGGCAGAAACTCGAATTTGGCCTGGGTGCCTTCCAGGTACCCCTTGCCGGTCAGCGCGCCCGAGCCGATGGCGATCTTTGACTGGATGATGTTCCACCCGGCGCCCAGGCGGTCGCGCTCGGGGTCGAGAAAGGTGAGGATGCGGGCCTTCTGGTAGTCGTGCAGCAGGTGCTCCCACAGGTACACGTTGACCAGGCCGGCGCCCAGGTTGACCCCCAGCATGGCCAGGGTGATCCACAGGCGGGCGAAAAACAGGTGCAGGGCGAGGGAACAGAGGATGACAAAGACAGCGAAGACAAAGGGCGCCGCCCCCTGCCACAGGGGCTCGAAGGAGCACACCACGCTCAGCAAGGGAGCGATGAGCACAAAGAGGTGCAGGGGATTCATGCCGGCCCAGTAGAGCATGGGGATGATGATGGCTCCCAGCGACAGGGCCGTGCCCAGATCGGGCTGTTCGACGATCAGGGCCATGGGGGGCAGCGCGATGACCAGGGTGCCGAGCAGGGTCTTGTAGTGGTCGATCTGCTCGGCGGTGCGGTCGCCCAGATAGTGGGCCAGGGTCAGGATGGTGGCGAGTTTGGCGAATTCGGAAGGTTGGATGCTGAGTGGCCCCATGGTCAGCCAGCGGCTGGAGTCCTCCCCCGAACCCCACAAGAGCACGATCACCAGGCTCACCAGGCTCCCCAGGTAAAAGGGATAGGCCAGGGCGTAGAGCATCCGGTTGGGAATGTGGATGACCGCCACCAGCGCTCCCCCGGCCAGGACCGCATAGAGGGCCTGCTTCTTCCACTCGGCCGCCCCGCTGGAGGCGCTGTAGATCATGGTGATGCCCAGCAGGACAATGGTCCCTACTGCCCAGAGGATGGTGGTGTCGGTTTCGCGCAGCAGCCTCATGTCCCGGCCTTGATGGAGGAGAGCTTCAGCATGGGGCCTTCTTCCCTGGCCGAGTCGGTGGAATCGGCGGCTACCTCTGCCTCGGATTCCCTGCCGAAATAGGCCTCCATCACCTTGCGGGCGATGGGGCCGGCCATCACCCCGCCGTACCCGCCCGCCTCGACCACCACCGCCACGGCGATCTCGGGATGGTCGTAGGGGGCAAAGGCCACGAACCAGGCGTCGTTGTCGCGCCCGGGGGCCTGGGCGGTGCCGCTTTTGCCGCCCACCTCGATGCCTTCGATCTGCGCCCGGCGGCCGGTGCCCCGCCCGCCGTAGACGACGCGGCGCATGGCCCGCTTGACCTTTTCCATGGTGCTGGCCGAGATCCCGGTGTACTCCCTCCTGGGCATCTCCCCGTAGAAATAGGGGGTGACCAGGTAGCCCCCGTTGCACAGGGCCGCGGTGTAGCGGGCCATCTGCACCGGGGTGGCCAGCAGGGGCCCCTGCCCGATGACCAGGTTCATCATGTGCCCCAGGGCCCAGCCGCCGTGCTCCTCGAAATACTGGCGGGTGGGCAGGTTTCCAGGGTCTTCCTCGGGCTGCAGGTCGATACCGGTGGGCCGGCCAAAACCGAGCCGGTCGGCGTAGTCGCGCCAGGCCTTGAAACCCAGGTTCTGGCCCAGGTGGTAGAAGTAGACGTTGCAGGAGGCTTCGATGGCTTCCTGAAGGGTGAGGACGCCGTGGCCCCCCTTCTTGGCGCAGTGGAAGATGGTGCTGCCCACCCGCAGCGAACCGCCGCAGCCGGGAAAGGTGCCCAGGGTGTCCAGGACCCCGGTTTCCAGGGCGGCCACCGCCGCCACCATCTTCATGGTGGAGCCGGGCGGATAGTGCTCGCGGGTAGCCCGGTTGAGCAGGGGCTTGGCGTTGCTCTGCAGCAGGCGCCGGCGCTCCTCCTGGGACTGGAAGGAGACAAAGATATTGGGGTCGAAGGCCGGCTTGCTGACCATGGCCAGCACCGCCCCGGTCTGGGGGTTGAGCGCCACCACCGCCCCGGTGAGGGTGTCGGCCAGGGCCCTTTCGGCGGCCCGCTGGGTTTTGAAGTCGAGGGTCAATAATAGATCTCGCCCGGGCTCGGGAGGCTGTTCGCGCTCGGGAAACTCTCTCTGGGGGCGGTTCATGGCGTCCACCTCGATGTACGCCACCCCGTCCTCGCCCCGCAGCAGATCCTCGTAGACCTTCTCCAATCCGGTCTTGCCGATGAAATCACCCGGAGTGTAGTTCCTGGCCTTCAGCACCTGCAGTTCGTCCTCCTGCACCTCTCCCAAATAGCCCAGCAGATGGGCGGCCAGCGGGCCATAGGGGTAATCGCGCTCGGAGTCCACCTCCACGTCGAGGGGCCAGTCTTCGCTCAGGCGCTCCTGGACCAGGGAGACGGTGGTGAAATCCACGTCGCGCAAGAGGCGGATGGTCCGGGCATTGCGGGCGTAGCGCATCTCGGGACCGCCGGTGGCCAGCCACAAGGCCTCGACGGCCCGGGCGTCGTTGTCTGGCTTGGAGCGGGTCAGGGTGACGGTGTAGGTGGGCCGGCTGCGGGCCAGGATCTCGAAAACCCCTTCAGTGCCGCGGGCCAGGATCAGGCCGCGGCGCGCCTTGATGCGCTTCGGGTCGATGCGGTTCTCCTCCGACTTCTGGGCGTAGTGGGCGGAACTGGCGATCTGCAGGTAGAACAGGCGCGCAAAGAGGATGGCGAAGAGCAGGCCGGCGACCACCAGCAGGCCGCGCAGGCGCTGGCTGTGGCCGTTGGGGCCGAGGGATTCCATACTGGCGCGTGTCTGTTAAACGGGTAAAAGGCGCCGGCGCAGGCCCCAGACATAGGCCAGGCAGAAACCGATCAGACTGGTGTAGAGGGCCCGGCCCACCCCGTAGCGCAGCCAGAGAAAGGGCGCCTCCGCAAGGCCCACGCCGCTGTAGCCTAGATAATAAATCAAATCGTGGACCAGCACTACCCCAAAGACCAACAAGGCCTGCACCTGGATATCGTCGGCCATGATCCCTGTGCGGCCGTACCCCACCCCGAAGCCGACCACGGATTTGACCAGGGCGTTGAGGCCCAGGTTCTGCGGCATGTACGCGTCCTGGAGCAGGCCGATGCCAAAGCCCAGGACCGTGGCCTCGAAGGGTCCGACCCGCAAGGCGATATAGATCAGGGCCAGCAGGATCAGGTCGGGGCGCAGTTCGAGGACGTCGAAGAAATAGCCCCAGGTGGTCTGCAGGACAAAGGCCACCAGCAGCAGCAGGACATGGCGCACCACCTGCACCGGCTTCACCTGACCTTCTTGACCGGCTTGACCTTCAGGGTCATACCCGTGGCCAGCTTGGCGGAGGGGCTGAGGTTGTTCTGGTGGGCCAATTCCCTGGCTTCCAGGCCGAACTTGCGGGCGATGCCGAACAGGGTGTCCCCCCTGACCACGGTGTAGAGCTGCACGCCGCCCCCGCCCTTTTTCACGGCCGGGGCGGCCTTTTTGCCCGCCGTGGCCCCCTTGGACCCTGAAGCCGCCGGCCCGGGGGCGACCACCAGGCGCTGGCCGGCGCGGATGACCGTGTTGTCCAGCTTGTTCCAGCGCTTGAGCTCGGCCACCGGGACCTTGAACTTGCGGGAGATATCCCACAGGCTCTCGCCGCGCCTGACCGTGTAGTCGCGGCTCTTGGCCCCCGCCGGAGCGCGCTCCAGGGCTGCGGAGTGCGCGGCAGGCGCCGGCCTCGAGGGCCAGATGGTGAGTTGTTCGCCCGCCTGGATCTGGGTTCCCCGGAGGCGGTTCCAGCGCTTGAGGTCGCCGATCTCCACCCCGTGGAGCTGGGCGATGCGGCTGAGGGAATCCCCCCGCCGCACCTTGTAGACCTTCTTGGCAGCCCGGGCAGCTGGTTTGGAACCTTCGCGATCCGGGACTAGATCGGCGATGTGGGCCACCCGCAGCGAGGACTTGAGCGAGCCGGCCGCCCCCACCGGAATGGTGAGTTTCTGGCCAGGGGCGATGCGGTTGGGATTCTTGAGATGGTTGACCTGGGCGATCACCTGGGGGCTGACCCCGAAAGCCCGGGCGATGGTGGAGATGGTGTCGCGGCGCTTCACCTGGTAGAGCTGCCAGGCTTCGGGCAGCTGGGAGAAGCAGGCGCGCAGGTCCTGGTCGGTCCCGGGGGGCACCCGCAGGCGGTAGTTCAGCGCTGACTGGGGCGGGGTGACGTTGAGCCGCAATTCGGGGTTGAGATCCTGCAGGGAGTCGTGGGAGATGCGCATGCAGCGGGCCGCCTCTTCCAGAAAGACCGGATGGGGCAAATCCACCTCGGCAAAGACCAGGTCGGGCTCGGGGCTCTCCGGATCAAAGCCGAAGAGTTTGGGGTCCTTGGAGAGCAGGGCGGCGGCCATGAAGAGCGGCACGTAGTTGCGGGTCTCCTCGGGCAGCTCCAGCTTCCAGTAGTCGCGGGTGCCGGCCTGCTCGATGGCCCGCGCCACCCGCCGGGGTCCGGCGTTGTACGCGGCCAGGGCCAGCCGCCAGTCGCCCAGCTCCTGGTAGAGCCTTCTGAGGTGGTGGGCGGCGGCCCGGGTCGACTTGACCGGGTCCCGGCGCTCGTCCACCCAGCGGGTGCTGTTCAGCCCTTCCATCCGGCCGGTGCTCTCGATGAACTGCCACAGGCCCACGGCGTGGGCCTTTGAACGGGCACGGGGGTTGAAACCGCTCTCGATCATGGAGACAAAGAGCAGGTCCTCGGGCAACCCCTCGGCCCTGAAGGTCTCCCGGATCAGCTCGTCGTAGCGGCCGGACCGCCGCAGCCAGGTGGTATAGGTGGTCTTGCCCCGGGTCTGAAAAAAGCGGATGCTGGCGATCACCCGGTCGTTGAGGTCGATGGGCACGTCGCAGGAACGGATCAGCTTGCTGATGAGCGCCCGGCGGTTCTCGTCGTCGGCGCCCTCCAGCTTTTCCTCAGGCAACCCCCGCAGCAGCAGGGTGAGCGGGCTGTCGGCGGAGAAGCGGTCCAGGTTGGGCAGCAGGTCCAGGTAGGCCCGCTCGGCAGCGGCGCTGAGGGCCTCCAACTCTGCCTGGGCCCGGGGGTCTTCGCTCTCCCCGGCTTCGAGGGCGGCCAGCAACTGGAAAACCAGGTCCAGGTCTTCCTGGGCCTGGTCAAAGGACTGGCCCAACTGGGCCTCCTGGGCGCGGTGCAGGTGCCAGCGGGCGGCCCGCAGGCCTTCCGCCATTTCGCTGTCCGGGATCAGTGCTCCGCTCAGGGAGTCCTGGGCCGCTGCAGAGGCCTCCTCGCTCAGGGAGGCGCCCTGCCAACGCGGGGCACAGGAAGCCAGCGACAGGGCCAGCAGGAAAGCGGCCTGCATCCGGCTCATGGCCTGCCTACCTCGATCTTCTCGCGCACCTTGAGGACGTTGCGGTACCCGCAGCTCTGGATCAGTTCCACCAGTTCCTGCGCCGTCGCCTCGCTGCGGAAGCGGCCCACCTCCACCTTGAACCAGGGGGCCTTGAAGTCGATCTCCACATCCGTCCGCTGCAGCCGGTCCGCGGCCTCCTGGCGGAGCCGCTCCGCCTCCTCATAGGTGAGGAACTGGTCGATCAGCACCCGCCACCCCGAAAAGGAGGTGGAGGTCTCGGAGACTCCCCCTGCAGCCGGGGACCTGCCACGCCCGGTGCGGGGGATGACATAGGCCTCGGCGTAGTCCGGATTCAGGGCCGCCAGCCGCTCGCCCAGAGCTTCGGCCTCTTCCGCGGTTTTATATTCGCCGGCCTGCACCATGAACAGGCCGCGCTCGGCCACCACCCGCACCGGCACCCCCAGCATAGTCTGTAGGGTTGCGGCGCGCTGGCGGGCCAGGTCTTCGGTTTTGAAGGCGATGATCTGCAGGCGGTAGACCAGGGGCAAAGCTTCTCTGGACAGGGCCGCCTGGAGGTCCTGGAACTCGGCGGCGGCCGTGTCTGCCGGCGAGACCGGGGGCCGGTCGAAGGTGGGCTGGATCAGCAGCAGGTCTTCGCGCAGCGAAGCCGGGTCGAAGTCCCCGCCCCGGGCCGCACCTCCCGGCGGATGCTGGAACTGCCGATTGCCGGCGCAGCCGCCCAGGAGCAAGGCCCCCAACAGGACCCCGGCCCACCAGGGGCGGTAACTTTTTTCCTCTCTACCTCCCCTAAAGGCCAGGGAGTGAGGCGCTGGTATTTTTTTCACAACCCGTTGATCTATATAAAAATAGTGACCCATCCGCCGCATTCGCCACCCCCGGCAAAGCCCGGGTCGCGGGCGCTGGGCAGGAAGGGAGCAAATTCTCAGCCAGGAGCGCTCCTGCCCCCCCACCGGCTCAGGGCCGCGGCAAAAGGGGGCCGGGCTATGCCCTGCTCCGAGATGATGGCCGTCACCAATGCGCAGGGCGTCACGTCAAAGGCCGGATTGTACACGCCCACCCCGGCAGGCGCCGTGGTGCGGCCCAACCCCTGGGAAACCTCCTCGGGCCGGCGCTCCTCGATGGGGATCTGCGCCCCCTGCGCCAGGCTCAGGTCCAGGGTCGAAACGGGCGCTGCCACGTAAAAGGGGATGTTATGGGCCCTGGCCAGCACCGCCAGCCCATAGGTGCCGATCTTGTTGGCCACGTCGCCGTTGGCCGCGATGCGGTCGGCCCCCACGATCACGCAGTCGATGGGCGCCTGGCGCATGACCACGGCCGCCATGCTGTCGCAGATCACCGTCACCTCCACCCCGTGCTGCTGCAGTTCCCAGGCGGTCAGCCGCGATCCCTGGAGCAGGGGCCTGGTCTCGTCGGCAAAGACCTTCAGCCGCTTGTGCTGCTCCTGCGCCGCGTAGATCACCCCCAGGGCCGTGCCGTACCCGGCGGTGGCCAGGCTGCCGGCGTTGCAGTGGGTGAGGACCTTGAAGCCGTCCTCCAGCAGCACGGCCCCGTGCTGACCCAGGCGCCGGCAGATGGCCTCGTCCTCGGCGCGCAACTCTTCGGCCCTGGCCAGGAGGCGGTCGCAGAGCTGGCGGTT
The DNA here is from genome assembly GCA_016187725.1 of Candidatus Latescibacterota bacterium. Classification (GTDB taxonomy): domain Bacteria; phylum Latescibacterota; class UBA2968; order UBA8231; family UBA8231; genus SICG01. Next base: position 2,813 of record JACPJE010000227.1, on the reverse strand, counting down.
GTCCAGCCCGGTCCCAGCGGCGATCACCTGGCCCATCTGCTCCAGGGCCCAGAACAAATTCACCGCCGTGGGCCGGGTGCGGGCCAGGCGCGCCCTGGTTTCCTGCAGGCGCCGGCGGAAGAGGGCCGGCGCCAGGTCCAGGGCCTGGAGGGCGCCCAGGACCACCCCGTAGGCAGCGGCCACGCCGATGGCCGGAGCGCCGCGCACCACGAGTTCCTCGATGGCGCGGGCAGCCGTCTCCACCTCCCGGCATTCCAGGTAGACCAGCTCCCCGGGCAGGCGGGTCTGATCGAGCAGGACCAGGGCCTGGCCGCGCCAGGCGAGGGTCTGAAAGGCGCTCATGGCTTGGGGACTGCCCGCTCCTTTGCCCCTGCCAGGGCCTCCCACCCGGAAGAAAAGGAGGTGCGCGCCGCGTCTCCCCACAGGCGTTCCAGGGCGTAGAATTCCCTGACCTCCTGGCGGAAGATGTGGACCACGATATCCACAAAGTCCAGCAGCACCCAGCGCCTGGTCTCAAAACCCTCCACGTGCCAGGGACCCTGTCCGGCCGCCTCCAGCTGGTCGCAGAGGTCCTCGGCCAGGGCCTTGACGTGCAGGTCGGAGGTGCCGCTGCAGAGGACGAAGAAATCGGCCGTATCGGTCACCGCGCGCAGGTCCAGCAGCGCGATATCCAGGGCTTTTTTATCTTGGAGCAGCTCGGCGATCCGGCGCACCCGGGCCTCGGCGTCCCCAGCCGCGGGCAAGGCGCTGCCCGCCTCTTTTTTCTCACTCATCCAATAACCTCACCTGCCGGTAGTCTCTGCCGATGATGATCGCCACTTCTTCCAGGCGGAAGGTGTCCTCGCTCACCTGCTGGAGGTAGGGCAGGCCCAGGGCCGCCCCCACCCGCCGGGCCTTGTCCAGATCACCCCGGCGGTCCACCACCATGCTCTGCAGAAAGTTGAAATTCTCCGCGTTGCCCTCGTAAATTACATCGAAACCCAGGGCGCGCATCTTCCTGGTCAGACGGCCGGCCACCTGGGATTCGCCACAGCCGTTGAGCACTGCCACCCGGACGCTTGAGTCTGAACTGACCTGGGGGGAGGGCAAAGGCGGGGAAGAGAGGGGGCCAGGCTCTTCCTCTGCGGGAAAGTAAGGCCGCAACACGGCCACTAGAAGGACGGCGCCTGCGGCGATAGCCAGGAGCCACAGCACTCGCTCCTGCACGTCAACTCATCTCGATGGCCAGCGGGAAGATCTCGCGCAGGGCAGCGCCTTCGCCCGGCCCCGGTTTCCAGTGAGACATATCTCCTTTTAAATCAAGGGGAATTCCCCAGGTACGTCAATCGGTTTTTTGGAGGTGCGATGGCCGGTTTCTCCTTCAGCGACGACGATTTTCGCACCCATCTCTCACCGGCCGATTTCCTGGCCGCCTGCGACCAGGCCTTTCGCCTCTACGGCCAGGGCGTGCTGCTCAATCCCCCGCGCCGCGAGACCCTGGACCGGGATTTTTTCCGGCTGGAGATGCCGGCCTTGTGGCCCGGCCGGTACCAGGCGCGCAAGACCATCGAGGAACGCCCGGGGACAGCGGGCAGCTTGGGTTCCCGCCGGGCCTTTGTGGAGTTGGAGGACCTGGAGCGGGGTACCCGGATCCGGCTGGAGGCCGACTATGCCACGGACATGCGCACCGGCGCGGCCGGCGCCCTGGGCCTCAAGTACCTGGCCCAGGGGCCGGTGGACCGCATCGCCGTGCTGGGCACCGGCCGGGTGGCCCGCTGCCTGGCCCGCTGCGCCGACCAGCTCTTCGGCCTGCGCGAAATCCGCGCCACCAGCCGCCAGCCGGCCAACCGCCAGGCCTTTGCCCGCGAACTGGCACCCCTGCTGCGCGCCCCGCTGCAGATGGCCTCCTCGCCCGCCGAGTGCCTCGAGGGGACGGACGCCATCCTGGCCGCCGTCCCCACCCCTCAGCCCATCCTCTCCCTGGCCGATCTGGGGAAAACCCGCGTGCTCTCGGTCCTGGGCGGCGACCGCCGCACCCGCCAACTGGCTCCCGAAGTGCTGGAAGAGCTGGTCGTGCTGGTGGACCACCCGGAGCAGGCCGAAAAATCGGGGGAGTTCAGGCACGCCCTGGAGACCGGGCGCTCGGAACGCATCGCCCTGGCGCGCGGGGAGGCCGGCCAGGTGCTCACCATCGGCGACGCGGCCTGCCACCGGCTGCCGGCCGGGGCCTCCAGGCCGCGGCTGGCCTACTTCACCGGCCTGGCGGTGCAGGATCTCTGTACCGCGGTGGCACTCTGGGAAAAACTGGCCAATAAAAAAGAGTGACCAACCACCCGAATGCCGAGATAATTTTGTCGAAGTTCCACATCCCTAAGGAGTGGAAAACTTCCTCTTGGGCATTCGTCTGTGAGTTCAGGTCACTCTTAAATCCACTGAGCAAGATACCCTGTGCCACCCCTTCTGTCAAGGTCGACTTCTGCGCCTCAGTCCAGCATCCCCTGTAAGCCGCTGACCAGCCGGTCCATGCCCTGGGCCACGGTGTCTGGCTGCAAGGCCCCGTAGGCGATGCGCAGATGGCACTGCCCCTGCAACCCAAAGGCCGTACCCGGGATGACCGCCACCTGGTGCTCGCGGATCAGCCGCTCCACCACCTGCATGGCCGGCAGCCCGGTCCGCAGGCGAGCCAGCAGATAGAAGGCCCCCTCTGCCGGGGGCACCTGGCAGCGCTCGCCCAATTCGGCCAGGCGTTCGAGACAGGCCCGGCGCACCCTCGCCAGGGTGGCGGTGAAGGTGCGGCAGTACTGGGGGCCGGCCTCCAGGGCGCCCAGGGCGGC
>JACPJE010000226.1 GCA_016187725.1 Candidatus Latescibacterota bacterium | reverse complement strand
TGGGGGGCCAGGTGATGATCATCGGCTCGCCCAAGCAGCGCAACGTGCAGGAGGGCTGGGACTTTCAGCAGACCTGGGAGCGGACCCGGGCGGTGTTCGAGTCCTGCCTGAAGGCGGCACAGGAGTGCGGGGTGTACCTGTGCATCGAGCCTTTGAGCCCGGACCAGACCAACTTCATCACCACCGCTGCCCAGGCCCGTCAGCTGGTGGCCCAGATCAACCACCCGCATTTCCAGACCATGGTGGACGTGTGCAGCGGTTCCAGCGAGGCGCTGCCGGTGCCCCAGCTGCTGCGCGATTCGGGGCCACACCTGTACCACGTCCACGTCAACGACGCCAACAAGCGGGGGCCGGGCTTCGGCCAGAGCGATTTTGTCGGGGTGATGAGGACCTTGCAGGAACTCAAGTACGAGCGCTACGTCTCGGTGGAGGTCTTCGACTTCAAGCCCGATCCGCGCACCATCGCCGCGGCGAGCCTGGCGTACCTGCGCGGCATTGAGGCTACTCTAGCTGCGTCGGGGAAATGACCAGCTGCGGCCCGGTCCGTGGGGTGCCCGCTCCGGCGTTTCTGCAGTCCCGGACCTGCCCCCTCGCTCCTTAAACTACGCTTCCCCCTGCCCTGCCCTGCGGTCCTGCCCCGCCGCCACTCCCCCAGAAGCCGCCTTCGGGGCACTCCCACGTCCCTGGGGAAAGGTCTTCGGGATCATCTCCCCGACGCTACTGGGGGGGCTCCTGCTGTTCTTTCTGCTGCTGGCGGTCGAGGATGTCCTGGATCAGTTGCTGGTACTTTTCGTCGGCCTGGGCCTTCTTCGCCTGCTCGGCCTTGATCAGATTGCCCAGGATGGTGGCCAGGCGCGCCGGATTGTTCTGGCCGATGCGGACCATCTGCTTGATCTCGGCGATGGAGCGGTCCAGGGGCGTGGGGGGCGGGGGTTTTGGGGCGACCTTTTCTGGGGCGGCCTTTTTGGCGGTCTTGGCCTTGGCGGCCTTTTTGGCAGCCGGCTCAGCCTTGCCCTTGGCGCCGAAGAGGCGGGCCAGCAGCGAAGATCTGGCTTTTTTCTTTTTTGGCTTCATCTGGCGGCCAGCCCTTCCTCGTCCTGCAGGAAGTCATAACCCAATTCCTTGAGAGTCTGGTAATCTCTGTTCAGGGTCTGGCCCATCTGCCCGGCCAGGTTCAGGAGAATTCTGCATCCCAGGCCGGGGTCAGTGACCATGATGTCCATCAGGTCCGGCTTGAAGAAGCCGATCAGTTCGCTGCGTTCCGCCGCCACCACCGTGGAGGTGCGGGGGGAACCGTCCATCAGGGCGAATTCGCCCAGCAGCTCGCCCGGTCCCAGGGTGCCCACCACCTGCTCCTCGCCTTCGGCGTCGGGGCGCAGGATCCGCACGCTCCCCGAGCGGATCAGGTAGAAGCCGGACTGTTCGACCCCGCGGCGGATGATGGTCTCGCCGGCCACGAAACGGCGCGGGTGGACGATGCGCGCCAGGATCCACAGTTCCCTGGGGCTGAGGGTGCTGAAGACCGGGACGCGGACCAGGATCTCTTCGAGGGGGAGATGAGCCTGGGCCTCCTGGCGGAACAGGTTGGCCCATTCGGGATCTTCCCACTCTTCGGCGGGGGCTTGCATGAGCGGTCTCCGGGGGATTTGCTGCCGCTATTTTAAACAGCGTCTCCTCTTATGGCAAATATCGGCGCAGGCCCTCTATTGACAGAATACTTTTTTTTTGGAACTTTCAGCCTGGTCCTCACGCGGAGGTGGAATGGTGGCAGCCAAACTGAGGGTGGGCATCGTCGGCCTGGGACAGCGGGGCCTGCAGCACCTGGGCGCCCTGCACCGCATTTCCGAGGCCCAGGTGGTGGCCCTCTGCGATCCCTTTCCCGAGAACCTGGCCGAGGAGAAATTGCGGCGTTTTGCCGCCGGTTTTTCGCTGTCCAGGGTGCGGACCTGCAACCGCTTTGAGCAGTTGTTAGAGGCCGGCCTGGACGCGGTGTACTTCTGCATCCCCCCCGGCCGGCACCAGGGCGAATTGGTCCGCGCCGCCGAGGGGGGGCTGCACATCTTCGCCGAAAAGCCGGTGAGCCTCTTTCTCGACGAGGCCCTGGAGATGGAGCGGGCCATCCAACGCGCCGGGGTGGTGGCCACGGTGGGCTTCCAGCAGCGGCACGATGCCTGGCACCTGGCCATCCGCGACTTTCTCCGGGGCAAGCGCCTGGTGATGCTCACCCAGGTGACCAACGGCGCCCTCGAATCCCATTCGGTCAAACACACCCGCACCGAGGAACTGGGCGGGCCGGCCAACCGGGTGTGGGCCGCCAATTTCGCCTGGTCCGGCTCCACCGTGGTGGAGGCCGGCATCCATCCCCTGGACCTGATGCGTTTCTGGGGCGGCGAAGTGGCCTGGGTGCGGGCCACCTACGTCCCCCGCGCCCCCGAGGACATCGTGGACGGGGGCGACAACCCCTGCGGGTACGCGGTGACCTTCGGGTTCGAATCGGGGGCAGTGGCCACCCTCAGCCTGACCCGGTTGCGCCAGACCTTCTGGGGCGACGGGTACCAGGACATCTCCTGGGACCACGGCCACCTCAAGATCGAGGCCGAGGGTCCGGTAGCTTATTATTACGATGGTCCCTATCCACCTCCCGGGCGGGTGGAGGCTGCCGCCCTGCGCCATCCTTTGCAGACCGGGCCGCGCGGCGACTCCACCCTGGCCATCGGCCAGGCCTTCGTGGAGGCGGCGCGGGCTGGCGATACCTCCCGGCTGCTCAACACCTTCTCCTCCAGCATGAACAGCCACAGCGCGGTGCTGGGGGCCAATGTTTCGGACCAGCTGGGCGGGGAGAAGGTCGAGCTGGGCGAGCTGATCAACCATCCCAAATACGCCCCTTACCGCAAAAAACCCGGGGAGGGGCGCACGGCCGTGCGCCCCTACCTTCACCTGAGGAGAGCATCATGCCCACCTACACCCTCAACCACCTCCACCACGAGACCCGGGACGTAGACAGCGCGGTGGCCTTCTACCAGAAGGTCTTCGGCGCCGCTAGCGAGCCGCCCTTTGAGCGGGGAGGGGCCACCTGGGTCAGGGTCCACCTGGGGGACGTGGCCATCATGGTCACCAACCGCCCCTGCACCGACAACGCCCTGGGCCGGTACCAGGGCCTGGACCATTTCGGGGTGATGACCGACGACTTCGAGGCCACCATCGCCGCCATCCAGAAGGAGGGGGCCCATATCTGGTTCGGGCCCACCAAACTCGACACCGGCATGCGCATCGCCTTTGTCAGCGGCCCGGACAACGTCAAGATCGAATTGATGGAGAAGGTATGAAGGTCGGGGTGATCGGCCTGGGGATGGGGCGGGCCCACCTGCAGGCCTACCGCGCCTTTGACCAGGCCGAAATCGCCGGGATCG
>JACPJE010000085.1 GCA_016187725.1 Candidatus Latescibacterota bacterium | reverse complement strand
TCGGTGAACAGGGCATCGATCAAGGGATGGCCGGTGCCCAGGAGGCGGGCCTGTTTGCGCCGCATGGCCAGCTTGCGGTCAAAGGTCGCGTGGTGGTAGGTGTGCTCGATGCGCGGGTACTCCTGGAGCTGGGGAGGGGTGTCGATGCGGTAGAACTCCCCGTCCGGCAATATGGACCCACCCAGCCGGGGCAGCGCCACCTGGCAGAAATCGCGCAGATCCTCCAGGGTGAACTGCCCCCGCAGGGTCGCGTAGTGGGCCAGATTGAAGCCCTCCAGGTCCTGGGCCATGGTGCGCAGGGCTTCGCTGGCCTGGCGGGCGCGCTCCAGGGCCTCGGCGATTTCTCGCTCGGTGCGCTGGTAGTCGCGGTCGAGGAGCGCCTTCTTGTAGAGGTCCTGGTAATTGGGTGAAGCGCCCAGGCCGCCGAGGACTTCGGAGCGGAAATCCTCAGTGGCCTGGCCGGTCAGCGAGTCCACCTTGCCGATGGTGCGGGCGATCTCCAGCAGTTTCTGTTCGAGAAGGGCGTAGATATGCTGCTCCACAGTGTCCTCGGCCACCAGGGTGTAGACCTGGGCGGTGTGCTGCTGGCCGTACCGATGAATGCGGCCGATCCGCTGCTCGACGGCCATGGGGTTCCAGGGCAGGTCGTAATTGAAGAGGATGCGGGCGCATTGCAGGTTGATCCCCTCCCCGCCGGCTGAGGTGCTGAGGAGGAATTGCGCCCCCTCCGGCTCCCAGAACGCTTCCACCGCCGCGATTTTGTCCGCCAATGGCCCCCCCTTGACGGTCACGATGGCCTCGGCGCCATAGGCCTTGGCCAACTCCTCGCGCAGGTACTCCAGGGTCTCCCGGTACTGGGTGAAAGCGATGAACTTCTCCCGCAGATTGCTGCGCCGCAGCTCCTCGATTGCCCGCACCAGGGTATCGAACTTCCGGTCCGTGCCTTCGGGAACGAGTTCGATCAGATCCCGCACCCGCGCCGCCTCGCCGGGGATCTCGGTGTCCGCATAGATGGCATCCTCAGCGTCTTCGTCGCCATCCAGGGACCAGGACGTCTCTTCCTCCCGGCGTGCCAGTCGCTGCTTGATTTGCGCGCAGTGGGTCCCAGCCTCGGCCCACTGCGCTCCACCAGGCGGCAACCCGAGGATCTGTATGGCCAGCAGGCGCATTTCCTGCTCCAGGGCCTGGATCTTCTCAGCCAGGCCCTCTCCTCGGCGCATGGCCCGCTCCTCCAGGGCCATCTGCTGCCGGGCCAGCAGCACCAGCAGCCGCCGGCGCAGGGCCTGGCGGATGGCGCGCGGGCTGGAGGCCATGATCTTCTGAAAACTGGCCATCACAAAACCAATGGCCCGCTGGTTGGCCGTGGTCCTGGCCTGACCCACGCCGGCAGCGCCATAGCCTTCCCGCAGGTATTCGGTCAGCCGATCGTAGAACACCCGCTCTCGGTGGGCCATGCTGAAAACCTGGGTGTGGACCTGCCGGCGCATGAAGAGGGGGGTTCCCTGGGCGTCGGTGACCTCCCGTTTGATGCGGCGGATCATCACCCGGTTGAGCAGACCCCGGTGGTCGAGCAGGGCTTCGGGGGTGTCAAAAAGGCTGTCGTCCAGCAATTGCAGCAGGGACCAGAACTGAAAGGGGTCCCCCTGGTGCGGGGTGGCGGAGAGAAAGAGCAGATCCCGGGTATGACCGCGCATTTCCTCGGCCAGGCGGTAGTTCTGGGTGGTGTTGACCTTGCCGCCGGTCCGGGTCCGGCTCAGGTGGTGGGCCTCGTCAAAGACGAGCAGATCCCAGCGCGTGGCTGCTAGTCGCTCCTTGCGGCGGGGCTGCTTGAGCCGGTCGATGCTGGCGATGACCCGCGGATGGGTCTCCCAGACCTGGGGGTTGGTGTCGGTGAAATCGAGGCCCAGGATATCGAAGTGCAGGCCAAAACACTCCTCCAACTCGCGCTGCCAGTTGCGGATGAGGCCCGCCGGGGCCACGACCAGCACCCGCTCCGCCTCCCCACGGGCCACCAGCTCGCGGATCACCATGCCGGTCTCGATGGTTTTGCCCAGGCCCACCTCGTCGGCGATGAGCAGCCGGCGGCGCGGCAAGGCCACCACATCGTGGGTCAGCAGGATCTGATGGGGCAGAAGGTCGGTGCGGCTGCAGGAGAGTTCCCCGCCAGTATTGGCCAGGGGAAGGAGGAAGGCGAGTTGTTTGAGGGCAAAGTCGAGAGGGTGGTCGAAGTCCCCCTGGGAGAGGCGCTGCCATAGATCTGGGGCCGGCTCCAGCCGGCTGAGGGGCAGCGTCTCCAGGCGGCGGCCATCGGGACCCTCGAAGGCAATGTCCGCGCGGTACTCAAAGCCGTTCTCACTGATACGCAGCACTTCCCCAACCCCCAGCTCGGGCCGGCCTATGACCCGCACATAGCTACTGACGGTAATCATGCTCTTTCCTCACCGACCCCTCCCCACAAGCAGGGAGGGAGTCTTCCCCCCGTTTACGGGGGGACCGAGGGGGGTCAGCCTCAGCTGCTCAGGTGGAAGCTGGCCAAGAAAACCCGCTGGCCTCCAGGTCCGGTCTGCGGGGGTGGGGAGCCGAAAATCAGCCCGATGGGCAGGCGAGTGCCCCGGTACTCCGACCAGAGACTGTCCCCCCGCTGCAGGCGGCCCTGGAAGACCAGGTGGACCGTGGCCAGGCGTTTCTCCAGCAGAGGGGCCGCGGCGTTTAGCCGGCGGTAGATCTCCTGTGCCAGTTCATCGGCCTCTCCACCAGCCGCAAAGAGCACCTCCTCCAGCCCGGAAACGGCGACGTTCCAGAAGCGGCGGATCGCAGGGTCTTCTCCGCTCAGTTCGCGCAAAAAGTCGAGGAAACCGATGGGCTCGGCCTCTTCGGGAAGGGGGGGGCCGTGTTCTCTCAGATGGTAGCCAGGCATGAGCAGCGGTCCTCAGAAGGGGGAAATAACGTTGTCGCTGCCTGAAAAAGCCGGTATATTCAATGCGGATACCGGATACCTAAACTGCGTGAAAAGGCCATGACCATCGACGTCCCTCCGCAAATCTACCAGAAGCTGGCCGAGAAGACCCTGAAACTGGGCAAAGATTCCCAGGTTTGGGGCTGTGAACTCCTCGAATCAGCCCTCTCTAGGGAAACGGCCTCGCCAGAGGCCGTGCGCGAGGCGCTCCAGGCCAGAGGCCGGCTCCGCTCCCTGGGGGAGGAGCTGCGCCGCCGGATCATCCCTGGGGTCTCCCTCGAAACCGTCCGCCAGAGCTTGAAACAGACGGCCGGGGCTTCCCTCAGCGAAATCGTCGTTGCCCAGCGAGGCAAACCATGAGCCTGAATGTGGAACTGGAATCCCTCAAGCAGCGCGTAGCGGCGCTGGAGTCTAGGATCTATTCTCAGGACAAAGTAGCCAAGACACCGGACCAGGATCGCTTTGGATCCCTGTGGAACAGCGCCCTGGTATCGGGGGTGGGATGGGCTGTCCTTGCCGGCGCCCTGGGAGGTATGCCGTGGGCTTTGGGGGGCCTGGCCGTGGGTCTGACCTTTGGGTTCTACGTCGAGCGCCGCCGATTGAACCGTTCTCATGTCTGAGCTGGGGCGCTTTGCCATTGACCCGGTGCTGATCGCCGGCGCTTTGGCAGGACTGGCCCTGTGCCTGGTATACCTGGTGCGCATGGCACCCAGAGACCGGCAGTTGGCGGATGCCATCCGGCTGCTGGTGGCCTCATTGGGTGTGGCAGTTGGTGGGCGCATCATTGGGTCAGAAAACCGTTTCTCCTTTCCTTGCCAGTCGAATGGGCGCGCTGCAAACGCTTTCCCTGTGAGGATATTTTTTATGGCTTGGCTGAAGGAGCCGTAACCAACTGCTTCTGCGCCCCACAAATTGGCCTCACACCAGGTTGCTTTAGGCTGGAAGTCATGGCGTGAGAAGATTCCTTCAACCTTTCCTTCGCGGTGGGTGAAGCGGTGGAACCGAGAAAACACATTGTTGTTGTTGAGGGCGAGGATAAAGGCACTCAACAGCATTTCCTTCAGAGATTGCTCCTCCTCCCCCCGTATCCCTTCCAGCAATGTCGCCAAACCCAGCAACTGTCGGGGGTAAAACATCTGGTGCCAGTAGTGGTAGTGGTGTTCGAGTAGTCGATGGGTTTCCTGGCCATCGGGAACCGCCTGCTTCGGATACGGCAGCCGCTCCTTCTCCTGCTCCCAGGTCTGCACCGCCTCCTCGATCCGCCGAAGATCCGCCGGCTCCATCCGCTTGTAGAATTTCCCCCCGTTCTTGGTGATCCGGCAGGGGTGGTCTACCTCCTTCGTAGCCTTGCGCCCCTTCCTCTTCTCCCCGAACAAATCCTCGCTCTCCTCTTCCTCCTCATCCTCATCTCCCCCACACCGGGCACAGTATCCCTCCAGGGCGTAGGGGTGTATGGGCAAGAGTTGGTCATCGGGTAGCCGGCGAACAGAACGAATGATAGCGTCGGTATGGCCGCATGAAACGCAGAGGAACTTCCCATTTCCTGGGATATTGCCCTGGTGAGGGTTGTATTCCTTGCGGCATACCGGGCAGGAGACCTCCTCGGGCACCTCCCCGCGCCACTGCCATACCGTTTCGCAATGTGGACAGAGGACCACGGATAGGGGCACCTTCTTGCGCTCGGGCTTTGCCTTCACAGGGACTGCTGTCACCTCCTCCTGACACCAGGGGCAGGTTACCGTCTTGCCGGCAGAGAACGCCCAGCGCGTTGTGGTACGGCCGGCGCCGGCAGAGTAGGTGGGGCTGTTGATCTG
>JACPJE010000084.1:18345-65388 GCA_016187725.1 Candidatus Latescibacterota bacterium | reverse complement strand
CCCCAGGCATCGGCCAGCTCGTAGGGCCGCATCCGGCTGGCGCCCAATTCGTCAGACTGCTCGATGGTCTCCACCAGACGCCCCAGCAGTTCCGGGGGAGCGTCCTCTGCCAGCAGGGTCTGGCGCAGGGCCTGGAGGCGTTGCTGCCCGCCGCCGGCCAGACGCACCGGCTGCGGCGCCAGCGCCAGGGAGAACTGAACGCCGGCCCGCGCTCGGGGGCTGGAGGCCAGCTGGTCGTACGCGCGGAAGATCCTGCCGAAACTCCGGGCGCTGAGCAGGCCCACCTGGATGGGGATGGCCAGCAGTCCGAGCAGGTTGCGGGGCCAGAGCCACGCCTGGTACACCAGCCGTGTTCCCCCCTCTGGCCGGGTTTCCAGTTCGGCCAGCACCCGCATCTGGGCCACCGGTCCCTTGCTGTAGCGGCGCACCACCCCGAAGCGATGGGGACGCACCCACTCGAAGGGCTCCTCCTCCCACTCCACCACCACCCCCAGCTTGCGAAAGCGCAGACGGCGGCGGGCATTGAGGCCCATGCCGCGCTCTTCGACCGGAGGCAGGCCGGTGTCCCGATTGAAGCGGTTGGTATCGGTCGCCAGGGGCCACAGCTCCTCGGGGCTGGAGCGCAATTCCCATTCCCAGCGGTAGTGGAACTCTCTCTTCGGCATGGCCCTAAAATACAAAAACCCCTCTCCGCGCGGGAGAGGGGTTTTGAACTGGCCGCTCATTGGGCCGGCAGACGCAGGCCTCTCAGGTTGACGGTGTCCCCCCGTCGCACCGTCAACAACACGGACCTGCTCCTCTTGGCCGCCGCGCTCAGGGCGCCTCCGTACTCCTCGGCGCTGCCCACGGGCCGGCGGTTGACCTCCTGGATCAGATCCCCCCGCTGCAGACCGCGGCGGGCTGCCTCGCTGTGGGGCTGTACCCTCACCACTACCACCCCGCTCTGCCCCTCGTACCCCAGGTGCTCGGCGACCTGCGGGGTCAGATCCTGCACCTCCAACCCCAGCGGGTCGGCGGGTAATCCTTCTTCAGCCGGCGCTGCACCTCCCCTGCCCAGGGCCTCGGCCGTGAGCTGGTCCAGCACCACGCCGAGGGTCTGCTCCCCTCCATCGCGCGCCACCAGCAGGTCCACCCGGGTGCCCGGCGGGGTCTCGCCGATCAGACTTTTCAGCTCCACGGTATTGCGCACGGGCTTGCCGTCCACTTCCAGCACCACGTCCCCCCGTTTCACCCCGGCCTTTTCCGCGGCGCCACCTGGCCGCACCACCGTGATCAACACCCCCTGGGTCTTGTCCAGGCCCAGGGCCTCGGCTTTGACCCGGTCGAGATTGTCGATCTCGACCCCCAGCAGCCCCCTGCGCACCTCGCCGTGCTCGATCAACTGCTGCATGACGTTCTTGACCAGGTTGACCGGAATGGCGAAGCCGATGCCCTGGTACCCGCCGCTGCGCGAGATGATGGCCGTATTGATGCCCACCAGTTCGCCGCGCAGATTGACCAGCGCCCCCCCGCTGTTGCCCGGATTGATGGCCGCGTCGGTCTGGATGAAGGAACCGTACTCCTGGCCGAAGCGCTGGCGGCCCGAGGCGCTGACGATCCCGGTGGTGACCGAGTGCTCGAAGCCGAAGGGATTGCCGATGGCCAGCACCCATTCTCCCACCCTCAGCCGATCCGAATCGCCCATGATCACCGCCGGCAGGGTCTGGGCGTCAACCTTCAGCACCGCCACGTCGCTCAGCGAATCCGTGCCCACTATCTCGGCCTCGAAATCGCGCCCGTCCTCCAGCCTCACCTCCAACTCGTCGGCGCCCCGCACCACGTGGTAGTTGGTGAGGATATAGTACTTGCCCTTGTGATTGACGATCACCCCGGAGCCCTGCCCTTCCCGGGGCTGCGGCGGCCCGAACTGGTGGCGGTACTGGAAGAAATCCTCGAAGGGCGTGCCTTCAAAGGGATTCTGGGACCTCTCGTCCCCGTTGGCGTTCTGCCTGCTCTCGATGGCCACCACCCCCGGGGTCACGGTGGAGGCCACCAGGGCAAAGCCATCGCTGAACTGCTGCAGCTGCGCCAGATTTTCCTCGACATTGGCGTAGGCCGCGCCCCTCAGGGCGAGGCAGGCCGCCAGGAGTACTGCCGATATCCGCATCCTCTTCCTTTCCTCTCAGTGTTGGGTAGGTGCAATAATACAAGACGAAGAGAGGGCCCTCAAGTTCCCAGTCCGGCTCAGGCCCCCAGGTTCTCGTGGCGCACCACCAGCTCCCCGCCCTCCAGATCGACGGTGATCTTCGCCCCGTCCTCGATCTGGCCGGCCACCAGGGCCCGGCCCAGGCGGGTCTCCAATTCGCGCTGCAGGAAGCGCTTCAGCGGGCGGGCTCCATAGACCGGATCGAAACCTTCGCGGGCGATGAAGGCCCGCGCCGGCTCGCGCAACTCCAGGCTCAGGCGCCGGTCCCGCAGGCGCCGGCGCAGATCCTCGACCAGCAGATCGACGATGCGCTCGATCTCCTCCAGCTTGAGGGGCTTGAAGAGCACGATGTCGTCCACCCGGTTGAGGAACTCCGGGCGGAAGTGACCGCGCAGCTCCCGCATCACCCGCTCCCGCGCCCCCGGCTGGAGCTCGCCCCGCTCGTCCACCCCTTCGACCAGCTGGGGCGAACCGATGTTGGAGGTCATGATCACCACCGTGTTCTTGAAGTCCACGGTGCGGCCCTGGGCATCGGTGAGCCGGCCGTCGTCGAGCAGCTGCAAAAGCGCGTTGAACACCTCGGGGTGGGCCTTCTCGATCTCGTCGAAGAGGACCACCGCGTAGGGCTTGCGCCGCACCGCCTCGGTCAATTGCCCACCCTCCTCGTACCCCACGTACCCGGGGGGCGCGCCGATCAGGCGCGAGACGGTGTGCTTCTCCATGTACTCGCTCATGTCGATGCGCACCACGTTCTCCTCCGAGTCGAAGAGGGCCTGGGCCAGGGTCTTGGCCAACTCGGTCTTGCCCACCCCGGTGGGGCCCAGGAAGATGAAGGAACCGATGGGGCGCCGCGGGTCCTTGATCCCGGCCCGCGCCCGGATCACCGCGTCGGCCACCAGCTGCACGGCCTCGTCCTGGCCGATCACCCGCTGGTGCAGGATCTGGTCGAGGCGCAAAAGCTTCTCCCGCTCCCCCTCCACCAGCCGGGTCACCGGAATGCCGGTCCAGCGCGAGACGATCTGGGCCACCTCCTCCTCGGTGACCTCCTCGCGCAGCAGGCGCGGCCCGCTCTGGCCCCCGCTGATCCGCTCCTCGGCCTGGCGCAGCTGTCGCTCCAGTTCGGGCAGCCGGCCGTGCCGCAATTCAGCGGCGCGGTTCAGGTCGTAGCGGCGCTGGGCTTCCTCGGCCTGGTGCCGCCCCTGTTCCAGCTCCTCGCGCAGGGCTCGCACCTGGGCGATGGCTTCCTTCTCGGTCTCCCACTGGGCGCGCAGGGAGGTGGCCTGGCTCTTGAAGTCGGCCAGTTCCCGGCGCAGATCCTCCAGGCGCTCCTGACTGTGTTTGTCCTTCTCCTTTTGCAGCGCTGCCTCCTCGATCTCCAGCTGCATCACCCGCCGGGTCAGATCGTCCAGTTCGGCCGGCATGGAGTCGATCTCGGTGCGGATCAGGGCGCAGGCCTCGTCCACCAGGTCGATGGCCTTGTCGGGCAGGAAGCGGTCGGCGATATAGCGGTTGGACAGCACCGCCGCCCCCACCAGGGCGTTGTCCTGGATGCGCACCCCGTGGTGGACCTCGAAGCGCTCGCGCAGACCGCGCAGGATGGAGACGGTGTCCTCCACCGAGGGAGCCTCCACCAGCACCGGCTGGAAGCGCCGCTCCAGGGCCGCGTCCTTCTCGACGTGCTTGCGGTATTCGTCGAGGGTAGTGGCTCCGATGCAGTGCAACTCGCCCCTGGCCAGCATGGGCTTGAGCATGTTGCCCGCGTCGGTGGACCCTTCGGTGCGGCCGGCCCCGACGATGGTGTGCAACTCGTCGATGAAGAGCAGCACCCGCCCCTCGCTCTCCTCAATCTCCTTGAGCACCGCCTTCAGCCGCTCCTCGAACTCCCCCCGGTACTTGGCCCCGGCCATCAGCGCCCCCATGTCCAGGGAGAAGATGGCCCGGTCCTTGAGCCATTCGGGCACGTCGCCCTGCACGATGCGCTGGGCCAGCCCCTCGACGATGGCGGTTTTGCCCACTCCCGGCTCGCCGATGAGCACCGGGTTGTTCTTGGTCTTGCGCGAGAGGATGCGGACCACCCGGCGGATCTCGGCGTCGCGGCCGATCACCGGGTCCAGCTTGTTGGCCCTGGCCAGGGCCACCAGTTCCACCCCGTACTTCTCCAGGGCCTCGTATGCCTCCTCCGGGTTGGCGCTGGTCACCCGCTGGTTGCCCCGCACCCCCATCAGGGCGCTGAGGAAGCGGTCGCGCTTGACCCCGAACTGGGCGAAGATCCGGCCGGCCTCGGTGGCCCCCCCCTCCTCGATCAGGGCCAGGGCCAGGTGCTCCACCGAGACGTACTCGTCCTTGAGGCGCTGGGCCTCGCCTTCGGCCTTCACCAGGGTTTCCTGCAGCCGGCGGCTCAGGTAGAGCTGGGCCCCCGGGCCCGAGACCTTGGGCCGCTTGTCCAGGGCCTTCCCCACTTCGCGCTGGAAGGCTTCGACCGGCACCTCCAGCCGCTGGAGCAGGCGGAGCAAAAGCCCGCTCTCCTGTTCGAGCAGCACCACCAGCAAATGCTCGCCGTCCACCTGCTCGTGGCTGCGGCGCAGGGCCAGGGATTGGGCTTCCTGGAGGGCTTCCTGGGATTTCTGGGTGAATTTGTTCAGGTTCATATACCCACCTCTGCACTCAGATGAGAATCAATACCTATCTCCCCATCCAGGCAAATCCCGTACCATCCCCTTTTCGCTGAAGATGTGGCATTATTCTGGCAACCCAGTGCCATTCTGACAAAAAAAGAGGCCCACCGAAGTGGGCCTCTTACAAACAAACTTGACTCTGCTCCCGATATATCTACACCCCCCCCACCAAATCCCCCTTCTTCGCCTTGCCGTTTTGCGGCTGGGTCGCGACTTGCTGCTCGGCCAGGGATTGTTTCTCCTTTTCCGCAAAGTCGTCGATCCCCTTCATCACCAGACTGTAGGTCTTGTCGATGCCCCCCTGCACCTCCTGTGAGAGTTCGCCTATGCCCTTGAGTATCTGCCCGGCATCCTCGAACCCCTTCTCAACCGCCTCCTTGATCATAGTCGTGAAACTGTCCACCTGCTCCTGGTCCTTCAGATCCTTGTTGTTGCCCTTGAACGCCGAGAAAAATCCGGTGGAAAAATCCACGATGCGTTTGGCTGTGGCCTCGGGCGAGGTGTCCAGGCCGCTCTCCAGCAACTCCTTGGTGTCCATCTCCACCCCGACCTCGGCAAAGGCCTGGTCGAGGCGCTCGGCCAGCGAATTTTTCAGCACCTTCTGGGCGTAGTCGTTGTCGATAGTGCCGCCCAGTTCCAGCGTATCGCTTCCTGCGCTGGCCCCGGCCGAGGCCAGCAACTGCCCCGGCGAGGCGGCCTTGCCCTGGATCACTCCCCTGATCGCGGCGATCAGGGTCTGCCCGCTCTGGATCCGCTCGACATCCATGTATTCATCCTCCTGATTGATAAAAAAAGAATCCCCCCATTCACAGTTATCGGCGGAGACTTCATTTTCTGGAGGGTTTTTTTCGCCCGGCCCCGCACCTTGCCCTCCCCGCCCCGCCTAGGTATCATTACTATCTCGCAGCTAAACACTTTTAGGAGCAGCAGATGCAACTCAAATTCTGCGGCGGTGCCCGCACCGTCACCGGTTCCCAGCACCTGCTCTCGGTGAACGGCCACCGAATCCTGCTCGAATGCGGGCTCTTCCAGGGCCGCCGGGCCGAAGCCTACGAGAAAAACCAGCAGTTCGCCTACGACCCGGCCGCCCTCGACGCGGTCCTGCTCTCCCACGCCCATATAGACCACAGCGGCAACCTGCCCAGCCTGGTGGCCCGGGGGTACCGCGGCCCCATCTACGCCACCTCGGCCACGGTGGCCCTGTGCCAGCTCATGCTGCGCGATTCGGCCTACCTGCAGGAGCGCGACATCGAGTGGGTCAACAAGATCCGGCGCCGCCGGGGCGAGCCCCTGGCCGAGCCGCTCTACAGCATCGAGGACGCCGAAGAGGCCCTGCGCTCCTTTGTGGGCGCCCAGTACGACCGCAGCCTGCAGGTGGCCCCCGGGGTGCAGGCCACCTTCCGCGACGCGGGCCATATCCTCGGCTCGGCCGGCATCCTGCTCGAACTCACCACCTCTAAAGGCAAGCTGCGCCTGGGCTTCAGCGGCGATATCGGCCGGCCCGGCATGCCGGTGCTGCGCGACCCTCAGCCTTTACAGGATTTGGACGTGCTGCTCATGGAGTCCACTTACGGCGACCGCCTGCACAGCCCGGCAGGCGACGTGGCCGAGGCCCTGGCCCTGGCCATCCGCCAAACTGCTGCCGCCGGCGGCCGGATCGTCATCCCCGCCTTTGCCGTGGGCCGCACCCAGGCGCTGGTCTACGAACTGCACAAGCTCTTCGACCAGGATCGCATTCCCGATATCCCCATCTTTGTGGACAGCCCCCTGGCCACCAATGCCACCGAGGTCTTCCGCCTGCACCCCGAGTGCTTCGACCGGCAGACCTACCGGCTCTTCCTGCAGGATGGCCGCGATCCCTTTGGTTTTGACCGGCTCAGGTACGTGCGCACCGTGGAGGAATCCAAAAAGCTCAACAGCCTGAAGTACCCCCACATCATCATCTCGGCCTCGGGCATGGCCGAAGGCGGGCGAATCCTGCACCATTTGAAGAACAACCTCGACGACCACCGCAACCTGGTCCTGCTGGTGGGGTACGCGGCCCGGGACACCCTGGCGCGCCGGCTGATGGACGGGGAAAAGGTGGTGCGGATCTTCGGGGAGGAGTATCCAGTGCGCTGCAAAGTGAAGGTCATGGACGCCTTCAGCGCCCACGCCGACCGGCGGGAACTGCTCGACTACCTGGCCTTTAATCCGCCCGGTAGACTCCAGCGCATCTTCCTGGTCCACGGCGAGCCGGACCAGGCCCTGCCCTTCAAGGACGCCCTGCGCAGCCAGGGCTACCCAGAGGTCCACGTCCCGGAGCCAGGCGAGGTCTTTTCGCTATAGAGGATACCATGCTCGAAACCATCGTCGAACCGGTAGAACACCTCAGGTACCAGGGCCCCATCATGGGCGTGGCCACCCTGGTGATCCTGTGGGTCCTCTACAAGCTCTCCAGCCGGGGCCTGAGCCGCTATCTCTCCAGTCGGGAATACAAAGCCGACAATGTCCAGCAGTTCCTCTTCATCTGGCGCTATATCTGGCTGGGCTTGGGCGCCATCTTCGGGATCATCAGCTTCTCCGGTTCCCTGGCCACCCTGGGGATCTCGGCGGCCTTCCTGGGCATGGTGCTGGGCTGGTCCCTGCAAGCCCCGGTCACCGGCATCGCCGCCTGGCTGATGATCATCCTCAAACAGCCTTTCAAGATCGGCGACCGGGTGATCATCGCCGGCATCATCGGCGACGTGGTGGACATCACCCTCACCCACGTGTTGCTCAACCAGGTGGGGGGGACCATCGGCGGGGAGGAGAAGTCGGGGCGCGGGGTGCTCATCCCCAACGCCACCCTCTTCCAGCAGATCATCTACAACTACACCCTGGACGGCGGCCCGGAGACCGAGGAGGTGGCCTCGAGCTATATCCTCGACGAGGTGCCGGTGCGGCTCACCTATGGGTCTGATTTCGACGAGGCCGAGAAGATCCTGATCGCCGCCGCGCGGCAGGTCACCGGCGACATCATCAAGGATTCCAAGCAGGAGCCCTTCATCCGCGCCGAACTCTTCGAGTCCGGCATCCTCATGCGCCTGCGCTACCAGACCCTGGGCAAGGAAAGGCAGCGCATCTCCAGCGACATCGTCCGGGTCGTCATCCGCGAGTTCGGCCGCAGCAGCAAGGTGGACTTCTGCTACCCGCACATGGACATCTACTACACCCCCCGCCAAGGATAAGCGCGAGGACGGGAAGCCCCAGCGCCGCCCTCAGGCGTTTTCGAGCACGATGACCTCGACCATGTCGGCCACGTCCTCGCAGCAGTCGGTGGCGCTCTCGACGAATTCGCAGATCTCCTTCCACTTGATGACCATCAGCGGGTCCAGCCCGGACTTGAAAAGGTAGGCCAGGGCCTCCCGGTAGATCTGGTCGGCCTGGTCCTCCAGCCGGTTGATCTCCACGCACAGGGGCAGCACCTCTTCCAGCTTGGGGGTGTGGCGCAGCCGGCGCACCGCCTCCTGCACCGAACGACAGGCGTCCAAGAGCCCCCTGGCCAGGGCCTCGATCGGCGGAAAGACCTGTTCGATTTCGTACAGAGCCAGGCGGCTGGTAGCGGCGTTGATGCCATCGGCGATGCTGTCGAGCCCCTGGACCAGCCGGCGGATGTCGCCCCGCTCGATGGGGGTGATGAAAGAGCTGTGCAACAGCTTCATGGTGTCGTGGACCACCTGGTCGAGTTCGTGCTCGATCCGCTTGATCTCCTCGGCCCGCCGCACCAGGTCGCCGAAGTTCTCGACCAGGTCGAGAAACTGGGCGGCGGCGTGCACCTGCAATTCGGCGGCCCGGTCGAAAAGGTCGTAGAAGCGGTTGTTGGTAGGGGTCAATTTGAACATGTGGTTACCTCCAGGGGTATGTAAGGGCACGGCGCGCCGTGCCCTTACAGCCATTTTTTCCTGCGGAAAAAGAGCACCATCCCCACCCCGATGGCGATCATCACCGCCCACAGCGCCGGGTACGCCCAGGGCATATCGAGTTCGGGCATGTGGTGGAAGTTCATCCCGTACACCCCGGCGATGAAGGTCAGGGGGATGAAGATGGCGGTAAAGAGGGCCAGAACCTTCATCACCTCGTTCAAACGGTTGTTCAGGTTGAACAGGTAGATGTCCAGCAGACCCACCACCACCTCCCTGAAGACCTCCATCATGTCGATCATCTGGATCAGGTGATCGTAGATATCGCGCAGGTAGAGCCGGGTTTCCTGGGCCACCAGGGGCGAGACCTCGCGGTGCAGATGGTTCACCACCTCCCGCAGGGGCCAGGCGGCCTGGCGGACGAAGAGCACCTCCCGCCGCACCTGCTGGATGGATTGCAGCACATTCACCTCGGGCGCCTCCAGCAGCAAGTCCTCCAGTTCTTCCAGCTGGTCTCCCAGCTTCTCCAGCACCACGAAATAGTGATCCACCGTGGTGTCGAGCAGGGCATAAACCAGATAATCCGCCCCGTGCTGGCGGATGCGGCCGCGGTTGTGGCGCAGCCTTTCCCGCACCGAGTCGAGGACATCGCCGCCGGGCTTCTCCTGAAAGGTGATCACGTAGTTGGGGCCCACCACCAGGCTCAGTTGCTCGGCCTCCACCTGCCCGTCCTGGCCGCAGCCGATCATCCTGGCCACGATGTAGAGGTAAGATCCGTGGTCCTCCACCTTGGGCCGCTGGGTGGTGTTGAGGATATCCTCCTGGACCAGGGGGTGGATGCCGAATTCCTCTCCGATCTTGCGGACCACCTCCACCTCCTGCAGGCCGTCGATGTCGATCCAGGTCACGCCGGAGGCCAGCCTGGGGGCAAAGGCTTCCTCGATGGCGGCCAGCCGCCGTTCGCGCAGCCCCTCCCCGTCGTAGTCCATCAGGCGGACCTGCACGGCTTCGGCCCGCTCCTGGCCGATGTGCACCAGGCTGCCTGGGGGCAGGCCGGTCTTCGCTGATTTTCGTCTCCGGTATCCGGGCATGGAACCCTCAAAAAAAGAAGCCGGTCAGGGCCGGCTTCTCCAGTTGTTCGGAAAGGACCTCTCTTCATTCATATCCTCATCACCCGCACCTGCAGCAGGTTGAGGGAAAGCCCCGTGCCTTTGGCCAGCCCAGGCAGGAACCCGCCGCGATTCGCCGTCGAAAACTCCAGTACGGTCAGGCGGACCCGGCCCAGGGCAAATGGACCAATGGCAAAGCCGATCGCCGAACTCATGCCACCGCGACCCCCTGCCGACAGGCCGAAGCGCACCGGGAACCAGTCCACCAGGGTGTACTCTAGCCCTACCGAAACCTTGGGCACCGCCGAAATCCCGAACCCACTACTGAAGGCCTGGTCGTAGTTGGCGGCCACGATCAGCTTGGGCTGGTACTGGTGCGCCGCCCCGATGCGGAGCATGGCGGGAAGGGACTTCCGGAAACTCTCGATTGGAACCTTCTCATCTAGGACCACCTCCCCCTTCTCGTTCCTGGGATTGTCCAGCACCTCCTCGATGTCCCCAGTCCCCGTGAACCGGGTCACCCGCAGATTATCAGCGGTCACAAAGACTTTGTGCTGCTTGGGCTCTATGCTCCAGGAGACGAAATCAAAGAAGTTCACCAGGGCGGCGCTGAAGGTGGTCTTGCGGTCCTTGGTCACACCGGCCGCACCCAGGTCGAGGCCCAGACCCCAGCCCCCGCCGCCCCGGGCAGTGGCCGAAGCACTCACGTCTACCCCGTCAGGCAGAGTCACGAATCCCCCCTCTGAGCGCAGAACTTCGGTATAGGCCCCGCCCAGCACCTTGAAGGTGCCGCCCACGGTGAACTCGTCGAAGTAGGGCTTGAGCCGCCCCGGCCTCCAGGGTTTGGCAGCAGCCCAGTTGAAGACCACCAGGCCCCAGCCGGAGCCGTCCCACTTGGCGATGTCGTATTCCTTGCCGAACTCATTGCCCCGCAGCATCAGCGCAAACATGTCCTTGGGCATCTCACCCTCAAAGCCGGTGCGGACGTTGAAGGCGATGGCACTGCTCAGGTTCCAGGGCATGGGAAAGGCCATGCCGTTGAGTATCGGCACGACCACCCCCACATCGGTATTGAGCTTCATCCCCTCCTTGGGGATCTTTCTCAACAGGTCACTTGAGGCCTCAGCGTCGATGTCTTCGCCGTTGTACTTGTTGTAGTCAGACACGGAAAAGCTGTTGTTCTCGGCGATGAGGTTGACGCCGAACAACTGGGGAAAAGAGTACTTGGGGCTGTCGCGCAGGGCCAGATTGGCCGGGTTCCAATAGATCGACTCGGTCCCTCTGGCCAGGGCCGTGTAGGTTCCGGCCAGGCCCATAGCCCTTGGCTGGGCATCCCCATACCCTGTGGCAGAGGCCGGGCTAACCCAGAAAAAAACGCCGGCCAGGAGACCACCTATTCTCATTGCAGAGCATCGAGTCATTTCCTCTACTCTCCTTTTACCACGTCCTCGTTGAGATTCAGGTCGAGCCTCAGGGTGGCCTGGACATTGACGAAATCCGTGGTGCGCACCTCCACCTCCCCGTCGGTCTTGGGCAGGTAGATCCGGATGCCGGAGTAGAGCGGATCCTGGAGGAACTGCACGACCCGCTCCTTCTCCAGGATATAGGGGTCCGGCGCGAGCTTGGTGGTTCCCGCGGAGTGGCCCTGCGCATCCACCGGGGCCGCCTCCACCCTGAAAGGCCGGCGCTCCAGCCGGGGGATGGTCACTATGGGGTTGGTGAACACCTCTTCCTTGCGCGGGGCCACGAATAGCCGCACCCCCACCCCGATGGGCATGCTGTTCTCCAGAAAGGTGGCAATCACGGCGCTGTCGAGCCCGCTCTCGATACGCGTGCGCGTCCTCGGATCTCGGAAACCGATGTCTCTGGGTTCCACATCGATGTAGGTGCTGTCCTCCACGGTCAACCGCGGTTCGGTGTGGAAGACCACGCTGTCGATGCTGACCCAGTCGGCAGGTTCGATCACCTCCACCTCCCGACCATCGCCGACCCTCACCTCCGGTTCGATGAAGAGCTGGCTGGGCAGCAGATTGATGAAAGGCGTCAGTTCGCCGCGGGTGACAGTCACCTGGGTGGAGACCGGGTTCTCGGCGCTGCCGCGCGGGAAGCGCTCCACCACGTCCACCTTGCCCTCCTGGCCGAACTTGTTGACCCCCCGGATGACCAAATTCACATCGGCCAGGAAACCGATGCCGCTGGTGAAGTAGATGTCCAGAGAGGCGCCTGCCAGGGAGAGATTATTCAGGCCGTCGGGAAACCCGATCTCGCGCTCTACCTCGGGCATGGGCAGGGAGAGCTGATTGAGTTTGCCCTCCACCCGGCTCATGACCAATTCCTCGGTGAGCGCCTGAACCGCGATCTCCTGCCCTGATTCGAGGGCGGCCGGCGTCTGGGCGCCGACCGTATGGGCCTGGTAGGAAAACCGCAACTCAAGGGGGTTGATCGGCTCAAAATCGTTCTCCGTCAGGTCGAAGACCACATCCTCGGACTCCCCCTGCTCCAGGTCGATGGACCACACATTGGGGCTGCCGTCCGGCTTTTTCAGATCATCGAGGCTCAGGTCGATCTGGGTGAGCAGGACGATGCCGCTGCTCACCCGCAAAATGATGCGGCCCTGACTGATGCGCGCCCGGGTTACCTGTACCCGGTCGTCCGCGAAGGGCATAGCCTGGCTGGCTGAAAACTCCTGGGGAGGGATAAGGCCGCTCACCGACAGCAGGACCAGGTCGCTCAGGCTGGCGCTGACCTCTAGCCGATCGTCGTCAGTGACCGTCACGTCGGTGGCGTCCTGGCTGCGCCCGGTGACCTCGACCTGAAGGTTGCCGGAGATCTCCTTGCCGCTCAGGACGAACTGCCCTGCGGCGCTAGCGCGCGGCGCCAGGGTGCCCAGATCTGCCTGGTCCACCACCGCGCCGCCCCGGCCCTGATCCACCAGCACCAGCACCATGTCCGTCAGGGTGAGGGGCGTTTCGTTGCGCAGCGAAATGGCAATGGTCCCTTCGCGGACCACCATGGACTGGATATTCTCCAGCGGCACGCTCACCGTGGTGCTGATCTGGCTGCCCGGAATCAAGGCCACATTACCCGCCGGCAGGTTCTGGCCCACCAACTGGCTCAGGAGGATGGGGGGGAGAGCAAAAGACTGCCCGGGCACCTTTATCTCCCCCACCGGGGTGTGGACTTCGAGTTCCTGGGGCCGCAGGCTCAACCGATCTCCCACTTCGGCCCGGCCCACCTCCTTGCTAAAATTGAGCGCCATGCCCCCGCCCGGGGCAGTCTGCAAAAAATCCCGGTCTCCGATGATCTTGCCGATGTGAGTGGTATCGTTGGCCACAGGTATGTTAAGGGTGAAATCCACAATGTTCGGCGCCGAGGGTGGCTCCACTGCGCACCCCCAGGCGAAAACCAGCAGCGCCATACCCAGCCTGCCGCCTCCCCTGCCTCTCCAGTCAGTCCCGAAGCCTTTCAGCCATTTCATGTTCCCTCTCCTTTTCAATACGCCTGACCTGCGGAGCAGAGTCCTCCCTCATGCAGAACCGAGGGCTAAATATAATAAATCTCCCTCAGGCCATAGGAACTCTTTTTAGCTACTTCTGCTTGAGACCTGCCGCCCGGCGCAGCGCCCCGACCTTGTCGGTGCGCTCCCAGGTGAAGGCGGGCAATTCGCGCCCAAAGTGGCCGTGAGAGGCGGTCTGGCGGTAGATGGGCTTGAGCAGACCCAGGGTGCTGATGATCGATTTGGGGCGCAGGTCGAAGACCTGCTCGACGGCCGCGGCCAGCCTCCGGTCGTCGATGGCGCCGGTGCCGAAGGTGTCTACCTTCACCGACACCGGCCTGGCCACGCCGATGGCGTAGGCCACCTGGAGTTCGCAGCGGCGGGCCAGGCCGGCGGCCACCACGTTCTTGGCCGCCCAGCGCGCCGCGTACGCGGCGCTGCGGTCCACCTTGCTGGGGTCCTTGCCCGAAAAGGCGCCCCCCCCGTGGCGGCCCATGCCGCCGTAGGTATCGACGATGATCTTGCGCCCGGTCAGGCCAGAATCGCCGTGCGGCCCGCCCACCTCGAAACGGCCGGTGGGATTGACGTGGAAGATGGTGTCCTTGTCGACCTTGGTGCCGCTGGCCGCGTTGATCACCCGCCTGGCCATGGCGATCATGTCCCGGCGGAGGGTCTCCATCTTCACCTCGGGGGCGTGCTGGGTGCTGACGACCACGGTGTGGACCCGCAGCGGCCGGTCGTCCTCGTACTCGACGGTCACCTGCGACTTGGCGTCGGGGCGCAGGTACTTGAGCGCGCCGGCCCGGCGCAGGCGTTCCTGCTCCTCCATCAGGCGGTGGGCCAGCAAGATGGGCAGGGGCATCAGCTGGGGGGTCTCGTCCACGGCAAAACCGAACATCAGGCCCTGGTCGCCGGCTCCCTGCTCGTGGCCCTTCTTCTCGTCCACGCCCATGGCGATATCGGGGGACTGCTTGTGGATGGCCACCAGCACCCCGCAGGAATCGGCGTCGAAACCGACCCCCGCCTCGGTGTAGCCAATGTCGCGCACCGTGTGGCGCACCACCTCCTGAATATCCACAAAGGCGTGGGTGGTGACCTCGCCGGCCACCACCACCTGCCCGGTGGTCACCAGGGTTTCGCAGGCCACCCGCGAGGCGGGGTCCTGCTCGATCATGGCGTCGAGGATGGCGTCGGAGATCTGGTCGGCCACCTTGTCGGGGTGGCCGGCGGAAACAGATTCGGAAGTAAACAGGTATCGGCTCATGGTGAGTTCTCCTCGTCCTGAAATATTAACTCATTTGGGGATCCGGGACACGGCTTCCTCCAGGCGCTGCCGCACCTCGGTCCCGGTTTTGAGTTCCAGGCAGCTGGCCGCCAGTTCCCTGGCCTCGCTCTGGCTGATGGCGCGGATGACTTCCTTGACCTCGGGGATCAGCCCGGGGCTGAGGCTCAGGCTCTCCAGACCCAGCCCCACCAGCAGGGGTACGGCCAGGGGATCGCCGGCCAGTTCGCCGCAGATGCTCACCGGGATGCCCTGCCGCCGGCCGCTGTCCACAGTCAGGGCGATCAGGCGCAGCACCGCCGGGTGAAAGGGGTCGTAGAGTTCGGCCACCTTGGCCGTGCCCCGGTCCACCGCCAGGGTGTACTGGGTCAGGTCGTTGGTCCCCAGGCTGAAGAAATCCACCTCCCTGGCAAAGATGTCGGCCTGCAGCGCTACCGAGGGCACTTCGACCATGACTCCCAGCTTGCACGATTCCTTGAAGGGCACGCCGGCCAGGCGCAGTTCCTCCTGGACCTCGTCCAGCGCTGCCCTGGCCCGGCGCACCTCTCCAAGGCTGGAGACCATGGGCAGGAGCAGCTGGACCTCTCCCTTGACCCCGGCCCGCAGCACGGCCCGCAACTGGGTCTTGAACAGGGAGGGGGTATCCAGGCAGATGCGGATGCCGCGCCAGCCCAGGAAGGGGTTGGCCTCCGGGACGCTTTCGATCACGTGGGAGAGCTTGTCGCCCCCCAGGTCCACGGTGCGGATGACCACCGGAAGGGGGGCCAGGGCCTCGACGATGCGGGTGTAGATCTCCACCTGCTCCTCCTCGCTGGGCAGGCGGTAGCCCAGGTAGAGCAGTTCGGTGCGGTACATCCCCACCCCGCGCGCCCCGTTGTCCAGGGCCAGCTGGACTTCTTCGGGCACGTCGATGTTGGCCAGCAGCTCGATCTCGTGCTCGTCGCGGGTGCGGGCCGGCAGGGAACGGCGCGCGCTCAGGTCGCGCTGGCGCTGCACCTGGCGCTGCACCTGGCCGCGGTAGGAGCGCAGAATCTGGGCGGTGGGGTGAAGGTGCACCACCCCCTGGTCGCCGTCGACGATGACCATGTCCCCCGAGGCGATCTGGCGCGAGGCGTGCTCGGTGCCCACCACGGTGGGCAGGCCCAGGGAGCGGGCGATGATACTGGCATGGGAGGTGGCCCCGCCTCCGTCGGTGACCAGCCCCTTGACCCGCCGCTGCCCCAGCTGCACCGCCTCCGAGGGAGGCAGGTCGTGGGCCACCACCACGGTGTTGGCGCGCAGGGCATGAAGGGCCCGCAGTTCGCCCCCGGCCAGCCGGATCAGCACTTGCTGTTCGATGTCCATCACGTCGCTCAGGCGCATGCGCAGGTACTCGTTCTCGACGCGCTCGAACATCTTCCTGGCCTGCTTGAGGGTCACGGAGAAGGCCCGGTCCGCGGCGCACTGGTGTTCGCGGATCAGGGCCAGGGTCTGCTTCTTGATCTCCGGATCGTCGAGCATGAAGAGCTGGGCCTCGAAGATCAGCGCCAGCTCGGCGCCGTGCTCCACCTCGACCAGGTGCTGGGTGCGGCGGATCTCCTCGCCCACCTGGTGCAGGGTGTTGAGGAAACGCTCGACCTCCCCCTCCACCTGATGGGCGGAGATCTTGCGCTTGGGGATCTCGGGCACCTCCTCGTTGCGGATGAAGGCCCTGCCGATGGCCACCCCCGGAGCGGCGGCGACCCCCGCCAGCTTCCTGTATTGCCGCGTCCTCTCCACGCTAGACCTCGAAATTGCTCTCCAGCAGCCGGGTCAGGGTCTCCACCGCCTCCGACTCGTCCTCGCCCTCGGCCTCGACCAGGATCTGGGATCCCTGCTCGGCGGCCAGCATCATCACCCCCATGATGCTCTTGCCGTTGATGCGCTGGGCGTCCCCTTTGGAGAAATAGATCTCCGCCTTGAATTTGGAGGCGCTGCGCACCACCAACGCCGAGGGGCGGGCGTGGATGCCCAGGTGGTTCTTCACCGTCGCGACTTTGGAATTCATCCCTTCTGCCATCCTAGTTCCAGGCTCCCAGCAACCGGCTCAACCAGCCCCCCTGCCGCCTGGGAGGAGGGCGCCTGCGGGCGCGCCGCGCCTGTCCCTCTCTGCAGGCGATGGACTCGCCGCGGACCAGGCGCCAGGGGTTGTCCGCAAAGAGCAGCTGCGCCTCCTCGGCGCCCAGCCCCTCCTCCACCCACTGGCGGGCCGCCTGGAGGGTGAAGGGCCGTTTTTCCAGATTGTGGCCGTCGCTGGCCACGAACTCGGCCCAGCCCCGCTGGGCCAGCAGGCGGGCCGCCTCCTGGGTGCGCTGGCCGAAACGCCCGGTCAGGCTGCCCGCGTCTAACTGGAAGAGCAATTCCTGCTCGCGCAGCCGTTCGAGCTGGCGTTCGTCCTGGGTCAGCTGCCGGTGGCGCTCTGGATGGCCCAGGATGGGCCGGAAACCGGCGGTGCGCAGCTCGAACATTCCCTGCTCCAGCCCGCTGGGCAGGGGGCCGAAGGGCAGGTCCACCAGCACATAGGGGCTCCCGGCCAGGGGAATGGCCGGCCAGCGGGCCACCTCGGCCAGGCCGAAGCGAAAGCCCACCTCAGCCCCCAGAAAGAGCTGGATCGGCATCCCGGCCCCAGCCACGGCCTCCTGCAACTGGGCGAAGCGCTGCTGGTGCAATTCGGCCTTCTCCCGGTCGTCCTCGGGCTTGAAGTGGGGCGTCAGCACCGCCGCCTCGATCCCCTCCTGCAGGCCGCGCCGCAGCATCTCCAGGGAGGTCTCCAGCGAATCGGCCCCATCGTCCACTTGCGGCAGGACGTGGTTGTGGATATCGACCATGCCGGCCACCCCCCGCCTCCCTAACCCCTGACGTGCACTGCGGCGCTCAACTCGCGCAACCGGCCCTGGTCCTCCTCCACCACGGTGCCAGTGACGACAAAACCGGCGCCGGCCTCCACCTTGGCTCTCGCGGTCTGGCCGTCGCGGATGCCCCCGCCCACCACTACCGGCAACTGTGCGTACTCCGCCACTGCCCGCACCATCTCGTCTGGCACCGGGGCACCTGCCCCGCTGCCGGTCTCCAGGTAGAGCAGCTTCATACCCAGGTACCGGGCCGCCAGGGCGTGGGCCATGGCGATGTCGCACTTGTGGCGCGGGATAGGCCGGGTGCCGCTCATGAACTCCACCGAGGTCAGACTCCCAGACTCGACGAGCATGTACCCGGTGGAGATCACCTCGATCCCCGCCTCCTTGAGCAGGGGTGCGGCCCGCACCTGCTGGCCGATGAGCAATTCGGGGTTGCGGCCGCTGATCAGCGAGAGAAAGAGCAGGGCGTCGGCACTGGGCACTACCTGCCCGGCGTCCCCGGGAAAACCGATCAGCGGGATCTTCACCCGCTCCTTGAGCCGGGCAAAGGCCTGGGCGTTGCGGGCGGCGCTGAACATCAGGCTGGTGCCGATGAGAATGGCGTCGGCCCCGGCCTCGGCAGCGGCCAGGGCCCGCTGCTCCAGCTCCTCGGGGGAGAGCCGGTCCGGGTCCAGCAGCACCAGGTACCCGGCGCCGCGCCGCTCTTTTATTCCAAGCAGGTAATCTAGTACAGCCGCCAATCCTCTCTCCTCAGCGTTCCCGGTAGGGACACGGCGCGCCGTGTCCCTACCGGTCCAACTGTCGCCGGACAATCTCCGGTACCCCCGCCAGGGCCTGGTCCAGCAGCCCGGGGTCCTTGGCGCCGGCCTGGGCCATGTGGGGCTTGCCCCCCCCTGAACCGCCGGCCAACTGCGCCACCTGGCGGACCAGGTCGCCGGCCTTGAGGCCCCGGCCCTTGATCAGGTCGTCGGTGACCACCGCCAGCAGGGAGACCTTGCCCTGGGCCACGGCGCCCAGCACCCCCACCCCCGAACCCAGGCGGGCGCGCAGGCCGTCGCCCAGGGCCTGCAGGGCCGTGGCCTGGCCATTCTCCACCCGGCGCACCACCACCTTGATCCCCTCTACTTCCTGGGCGGCGGCCACCCATTCGACCACCTCCACCGCGGCCAGGCGCTGCCGCATTTCGGCCAGGGCGCGCTCCAACTCCCGCTGGCGGACCAGTACGGCCTCCACTTTTTCGGGCAGTTGGGGGGAGGGGGTGTTCAGCAGTTCGCCCAGGCGCTCCAGCACCTGGCGCTGCTGCCAGCCGGCCGCTTCGGCGCCAGCGCCGGTGAGGCCCTCGGCCCGGCGGGTGCCGGCGGCGATGCCCCCCTCGGCCAGCAGCTCAAAGGCCCCGATCTGCCCGGTGGAGCGCACGTGGGTGCCCCCGCACAATTCCAGGCTGAAATCCCCGATGCGCACCACCCTTACCCGCTGTTCGTACTTCTCGCCGAAAAGGGCCTGGGCCCCCAGCTTCTTGGCCTGTGCCAGGTCTTCCTCAAAGGTGCTCACCTCCAGGTCGGCGCGGATCTGCTCGTTGACGATGCCAGACACCTCGCGCAACTGGCCCGGCTCCAGGGCGGCAAAATGGGAGAAGTCGAAGCGCAACCGCTGGGGCGTCACCAGCGAGCCCATCTGGGCCACGTGCTCGCCCAGCACCCGGCGCAGGGCCTCGTGCAGCAGGTGGGTGGTGGTGTGGTTGCGGGCTGCAGCCAACCGCGCCTGGGCGTCCACCCGCGCCCGCACCCGGCCCTGCAGGTCCGCCGGCTGGCCGGCCAGCAGCCGGCCCAGGTGCAGGTACCCGCCCCGGGCCTTGATGGTGTCCTCCACCTGGACTGCGAACCCCTCGCCTTCGACCAGCCCCTGGTCCCCCACCTGGCCGCCCGATTCGGCGTAGAAGGGGGTCTGGTCGAGGAAGAGGCGCACCTGCCCCTCCTCGTCCACTTCGGCGCGCACCACCTGGGAATCGGTCTCCAACTCGGCGTAGCCCACAAAAAGCGAATGGGGTCCGGGCAGGGCGTCCTCCACCCCCTCCCTGGCCTTGAACTGGCCGCGGCCGGCCTGGCGGGCGCGCTGCCGCTGCTCTTCCAGGGCGGCCTCGAAGCCGGCCCTATCCACGCTCAGGCCGCGCTCCCGGGCCATCAGTTCGGTCAGATCCAGCGGAAAGCCATAGGTGTCGTAGAGCTGGAAGGCATCTTCGCCGCTGAGCTGCCCCTGCTGGCTGAGGCGCTCGAAGATCTCCAGACCGCGGTCCAGGGTCTTGCCGAAGCTCTCCTCCTCGGCCCGCAGCACCAGGGCGATGTGGGATTGCTTGGCGGCGATCTCTGGGAAAGCCTCGCCCAGCTGGTCCACCACCGCCCCGGTCAGCCGGTGGAGAAAGGGCTGGTGCAATTCGAGCTGGCGGCCGTACCGGGCGGCCCGCCGCAACAGGCGCCGCAGCACGTACCCGCGGCCATCATTGGCGGGCAGGGCTCCGTCGGCGATGGCAAAGGTCAGGGAACGGACGTGATCGGCGATCACCCGCATGGCGATCCGGGCCTCGCCCTCGGGCTCCTTGCCGCACAGTTCGGCGACGCGGCTGATGAGGGGTTTGAACACGTCGGTGTCGTAGTTGTTCCTGGCCCCCTGCAGCACGCTGGCCATGCGCTCCAGGCCCATGCCGGTGTCCACGTGTTTGGCCGGCAGCAGGTGGAGCGCGCCCGTCTCGTCCCGGTTGTATTGGATAAAGACCAGGTTCCAGATCTCCGTATAGTCCTCTCCCCCGGCCAGCAACCCTTCCAGGCTCTGCTGCGCCGGGTCGTCCCCCAGGTAGTAGTGGACTTCGGAGCAGGGGCCGCAGGGGCCGCTGGCGCCCATCTCCCAGAAATTGTCCTCAGCCGGCAGGCGCACCAGCCGGCCCGGCAGCAGGTCAGCGCACTCGCCCCACAGGCCCTCGGCCTCCTCGTCCGGCTCCAGGCCGCTGCCCGGATCGCCCTCGAAGACCGTGGCCCACAGCCGCCCCTTATCGATCTTCCACCGCCTGGTCAGCAACTCCCAGGCCCAACTGATCGCTTCCCGCTTGAAGTAATCGCCGAAGGACCAGTTGCCCAGCATCTCGAAGAAGGTGTGGTGCCGCGGACTGGGCCCCACCTCCTCCAGGTCGTTGTGCTTGCCCGAGACGCGGAGGCATTTCTGGGTGTCCACCGCCCGGGTGTACTCGCGCCGGCCCAGGCCCAGGAACACGTCCTTGAACTGGTTCATCCCCGCGTTGGTGAAATAGAGCGTGGGATCGTCCCTGGGCACCACCGGGGCGCTGGGCACCCGCTGGTGTCCATGCTCCTCGAAGAAGCGCTGGAAGTCCTCTCTAATCTCCCTGGATTTCATCCTTCTGCATCTCTTTCCAGACCTGATTCACCGCCTGCCACGCGCCCTCTTCGGCGTAGCCGCGGCGGCGCAAAAAATCCAGCATCCGCCTTTGGGCCTTCTGCTGGTCCAGGCCGGCGTAATGGCCCTGCTGCCGGCGCAGCAGCTCCGCCATGGCGTCCTGGTTGTCCAGGGCCCCGGAGAACTCCTCCAGGACCCGCGCTACCGTCTCGGGGGCCAGGCCCCGCTGCTCCAGGTCGCTGGCCAGGCGGCGCGGACTGAGCGCCCGCTTCCCCAGACGCCCTTCCACCCAGCGGCGGGCGAACTGCTCGTCGTCGAGCCAGCGCCGCTGCTCAAACTCGGCCAGTACCTGTGCGATCACCGCCTCCGGGAAGGAGGCCCGCTCCAGCCGCTGGCGAATCTGATAGGCAGAGCGGTCGGCCTGGCTCAGGTACTGCATGCCGAGCTGGCGGGCCTTTTGCAGTTCGTCTTCCACGACGGCCGGCACTCAGGCGCTCAGGCGTCCTTGCCCTGGTGGTTGAGACCCAGTTGGGCACGCAGCTTCTGGGCCAGGCCAGCGGCCACCTCGGGGTGCTGGACCAGGAACTCCTTGGCATTGTCACGGCCCTGGCCCAACCGTTCCCCCTTGTAGGACAGCCAGGTGCCGCTCTTCTCCACCAGGCCCTTCTCCACTCCCAGGTCCACCAGATCCCCCTCGTAGGAGATGCCGATGTGATCGCCGGTGAAGAGGATGTCGAACTCGGCCTCCCTGAAGGGGGGGGCCAGCTTGTTCTTGATCACCTTGACCCGGGTGCGGCTGCCGATGTCCTCCTCCCCGTCCTTGACGCGCGCCGTGCGCCGGATATCGAGGCGCACCGAGGCGTAGAAGGCCAGGGCGCGGCCCCCGGTGGTGGTCTCCGGATTGCCGAACATCACCCCGATCTTCATGCGCAGCTGGTTGAGGAAGACCAGGCAGGTGCGCGAGCGGTTGATGGAGCCGGTCAGCTTGCGCAGGGCCTGGGACATGAGCCGGGCGTGCAGGCCCATGTGGGAATCCCCCATCTCGCCCTCCAGCTCGGCCTGGGGCACCAGCGCCGCCACCGAATCCACCACGATGATGTCGAAGGCCCCGCTGCGCACCAGGGTGTCGACGATCTCCATGGCCTGCTCGCCGCTGTCGGGCTGGGAGACGATCAGGTTCTGCACGTCCACCCCGATGCGGCGGGCGAAGTTGATGTCCAGGGCGTGCTCGGCGTCGATGAAGGCCGCGTTGCCTCCCCCCTTCTGGGCTTCGCGGATGACGTGCAGGGAGAGCAGGGTCTTGCCGGCCCCCTCCGGCCCGTAGATCTCCGCGATGCGCCCCCGGGGAAAACCGCCGGTGCCCAGCGCCGCGTCCAGGGCCAGGGAACCGGTGGAGATCACCTCCACCTCCACCTGCCCGCCCTGGTCGCCCAGGCGCATGATGGCCCCCTTGCCGTACTGCTTTTCTATCTGCGCGAGGGTAGACTCGAGGACCTTCTTCTTCTCCTGGTCCTTCCGCTCGCCCTCATCGGCCTTAGCCATGCGCGAATCCTCCCTGATAAATTGCCAATCCCAGACGGATCAGCAGGTTCCCGTAGATGCCCGCGGCCACGTCGTCCAGCACGATGCCCCAGCCGCCGGGCAGGGCTTCTAGCTGGCGGGCCGGCGGCGGTTTGAGGATGTCCAGAACCCTGAAAATAAAAAAACCGCCCACTGCCATCCAGAAGCTGTGGGGCAAAAAGGCCACGGTCACCAGGAACCCCACCGCCTCGTCGATGACCACCCGGCCCGGATCGTCCCCCCATTCCCCGGCCAGCGCCCCCGCCGTGTACACGGCGACCGCAAAGACCAGGGCGAGGACCGCGACCCATCCGGCGGCCTCCAGCGGGGCAGCAAAACAGTAATAGAGAAGGGCGGCGACGGCGCTCCCCGCGGTCCCTGGGGCCAGGGGGGCGTACCCTGAAAAAAACACCGTGCCCAGGGCTTTGTTCAGTAAGTCCACTCGGTTCACCTGCCCTGGGAAGGGCATGTCAGGATTTGCGATAAAACTGGGGGCGGAAGAGGTAATGAACTCCGGACAACAAGGTCAAAAGCAGCACCGCGCCCATCAGGCCGTTGGTCAGGAGGGGGATCCATTCCCCCTCCAGGGGTAGGGCGCTTTCCTGGCCGAAGCGGTCCAGGAATTCCTGCACGCTGGTGAGGGAGAGGACCACCACGATGCTGATCAGCTGGACCGCGGTCTTCCACTTGGCCAGGCGCGAGGTGACCATCTGCCGGCCGTGGTACAGACCGTAGAGCCGCACTCCAGTGATGAGCACGTCGCGCACCACCACCGGCGCCACCAGCCAGAAATTGACCATGCGCCCCCAGACAAAGGCGACCAGGGCCGAGGTCACCAGGATCTTGTCGGCCAGCGGGTCGAGGAAGCGGCCAAAGGTCGTCACCCGGTTGCCCGAGCGGGCCAGCCTGCCGTCGTAGAAGTCGGTGAGCGAGGCGAGGCCAAAGGTCACCAGAGCCATGCTGCGCCAGTACCAGGAATCGGAGAGCAGCATCATCAGAAAAAGCGGCGTCAGGCAGATCCGGGAGATGGTCAGGCAATTGGGCAGATTGAGGAATTCGGGCCTGTTCATGGTGAAATTCTTCGGGTCAAAAAGAATGCCTGCCCTCCAGGGCGTGGGCCAGGGTCACTTTGTCGGCCAGGTCCAGGTCGGCGCCCACCGGCAGGCCGCGCGCCAGGCGCGTCACCCGGGTGAGCGGCGCCAGTTGGCGGGAGAGGTACTCGGCGGTGGCATCCCCCTCGGCGCTGGCATTGTGGGCCAGGATGATCTCGCGCACCCCCTCCTGCTTCACCCTGGCGATCAATTCCCTGATGCGCAAATCCTCCGGGCCGATCCCGTCCAGGGGCGAGAGCACGCCGCCCAGCACGTGGTAGACCCCGCTCATCAGCTGGTTGCGCTCCAGCACCAGCACGTCGCTGGCCTCCTCGACCACGCAGATGAGCTGCCGGTCGCGGCGCGGGTTGCGGCACACCTCGCACAGTTCTTGCCCCCGCTCGGTGAAATTGAAGCACCGCGCGCAGGGCAACAGGTCATCCTTGGCCCGCAACAGGGCCTGGGCCAGGGCCTGGGCCTCTTCCCGCGGGCTCTTGATGACGTAAAAGGCCAGGCGCTGGGCCGTCTTGCGCCCGATGCCCGGCAGCCTGGCAAAGGCGGTGATCAGTTCTTCGAGAGCCACAGGGCCCATGCGCACCTCAAGGGCGAGAGTCCGGATTTACCGGGGACCCTCCCTAAAATATATAATTCCTCAGCCTCAGACCAACTCGCCGTCAAAGGCATCCAGCACCGATTTGAGGGTGGGGTCTGCCTGGCGGGCCTCCTGCCGGGGGGGCGCTCCCTCCCGGAGGGCACAGTTGAGGCGCAGGGGCTGTCCCCACCGCTGGACACAGAGCGCTTCCACCACCTCGCGGTTCTTCTCCACCTGTTTGCAGGCAAAGGAATCTTCAGGGGCAAAGCTCAGGCGCAGCACCCGGCCTTCCAGCCCGGCCAGGGCCGCCCCCTGCAGGAAGATCCCCAGGGGCGGCTGCGAACGGCGCACCTCCTGCACCAGCCCCTCCCAGTCGGCCTCGACCCGGCCCAGGCTCAATTCGCCCCCGGCCGGCGGGGGGGCGGGCTGGGCCTGGGGAACGGGCTGCGCCGGTTCGGCCGCGCTTTTTCTGGGAGGCAGAATCGACTGCCCCGCGGGCCGGGCGGGCGCCGCCGGGGGGGAGGTGCCGCTCCTGGCCGGGGCCGCGCCCCCGCCGCCCCCGCCCGGGCCCGGTTCCAGAGCCTTGAGCCGGGCCAACAGTTGCCCCACCTCCACTGCCCGGCCCATGCGGGCCAGGCGCACTAGAACCAGTTCGGCCCGGAAACGGGGCTGCAGGGAATGGGGCAATTCGCCGGCCAGGTCCAGGACCGCCCGCATCATCCGCAGCAAATCCTCCTCGGCGAAGAGGCCGGCCAGCTGCTCGTAGCGGGCCCGGTCCGCCTCGGCCACGTCCAGGGCGCCGGCCCCGCCCTGCACCTTGGCAAAGAGCAGATGGCGCAGATGCTCGACCAGCCCCTGGGTGAACTCCTCGATCTCCCCTCCCTCGTCGATCACCGCACCGATCAGGTCCAGCACCCGCGAGGCCTCAGCGGCGGCCAGGGCCCCGATCAACTCGAAATGGGCGCCCCGGTCCACCAGCCCCAGCACCTGGTGTACCCCTGCCGAGGAAACCCGTTCCTGGTCGAAGGAGACCACCTGGTCGAAGAGGCTTTCGGCATCCCGCAGGGAGCCGTCGGCCCGCCCGGCCAGCAGGAAGAGGGCCTCCTCTTCGGCGGCGATGCCTTCGGCCTGGGCGATGGCCTGCAGATGGCGGGCGATCTGGCCGGCGGGGATGCGGCGGAAATTGAAACGCTGGCAGCGCGACAGGATGGTCTCGGGGACTTGCTGCACCTCGGTGGTGGCAAAGACAAAAACCACGTGCAGGGGCGGCTCTTCCAGGGTCTTCAACAGCGCGTTGAAGGCCGGCATGGAGAGCATGTGTACCTCGTCGATGATGTAGATCTTGTGGCTGCCCTCGGTGGGGGCGTAGCGGACCACCTCGCGCAACTCTCGCACGTCATTGACGCTGTTGTTGGAGGCGCCGTCGATCTCCAGCACGTCCATGCTGGTGCCTTCGGCGATGCTGCGGCAGGAGGAGCATTCGTCGCAGGGGTCGGCCCCGGTGCGGCGGGCACAGTTGAGGGCCTTGGCCAGGATGCGCGCCGTGGTGGTCTTGCCCACGCCGCGCGACCCGCAGAACAGGTAGCACTGGGCAATGCGGCCAGAGAGCAGGGCATTCTTCAGGGTGGTAGTGATGTGTTCCTGACCGACGACCTGGTCGAAGCGGCGGGGCCGCCATTTGCGTGCGGTAACCTGATAGGCCATGTGCTCGGGATTTCCGCCGCGTGTGGGGAAAAATAAAAAGGTCGTGCACCCCCCTTCGATCCCGACCCCCTCTCCTCCTGGCTGCAATCAGCTCAGGCCAGACCCCTCTGCGGCACACGCAAGGACATTCTTACCGCTGCTACCTTCCGGTCCTGACGGGGTTCGGAAGCCTTCCGTTGCGCAGAATCTGACCTTCGACGCCTTTTTTCGCCACTCTGAGGGGAAGTGCGAGGACCTCTAGAGGGGAATTCGACCCCGCTATAGCGGATTGCGGGTGCAGGGCACCGCTATCTCCCCGTCTAGCACGACCTCAGGGCTATCAAAAAACATGGTGGAGCAGATGGGGATCGAACCCACGACCTCCAGATTGCGAACCTGGCGCTCTCCCAGTTGAGCTACTGCCCCACGCAGAATCGGCAAAATCAAAGATGGCGGAGAGAGAGGGATTCGAACCCTCGGTAGCGGTTCGCGCTACACACGATTGCCAGTCGTGCACCTTCGACCACTCGGCCATCTCTCCGGCCGGACCACCAGCAAAACCCTTCTTGAAAGATGGCGGAGAGGGTGGGATTCGAACCCACGGTGACCGCATGGCCACAACGGTTTTCGAGACCGTCCCTTTCGACCACTCAGGCACCTCTCCTGTAATCACTCCCCGGACCTGAGCCTGGAGAAGAACTCCTGCAACAACTCGGCGCTCTCGCCCTCCAGCACCCCCCCCGCCAGGCTGCAGCGGTGGTTGAGGCGGGGGTCCTGGACCAGGTTGCACAGCGACCCGCAGGCCCCGGCCTTGGGATCGAAAGCCCCGAAGACCAGCCTGGGGATCCGCGCCAGGACCACGGCGCCGGCGCACATGGCACAGGGCTCGAGGGTCACGTAGAGCACGGTGTCGAGCAGCCGGCGCGAACCCAGGGCCGAGGCTGCCTGGCGGATGGCCTGCAATTCGGCGTGGGCCGTGGGGTCCTGGAGGCTTTCGAGGCCGTTGATCCCCCTGCCGACGGGCTGGCCATCCCTGACCACCAGCGCCCCGACGGGGACTTCGCCCCGGCGGGCGGCGTCTGCGGCCAGGTCCAGGGCCTGGCGCATCCAGTAAAAGTCGTCGTGCTCCGGGGCGGGAAGGCCGCTCATAACACCCTCTGCAGAGGCAAAACACCTGGTCCCGCCTCCCCGAGAGCGATAAAATATAACCCCTGCCCTAGATAAGATCAAGGCAGCAGCAGGGCCGGCGCGCTTGACAGGGATCAACCCATACCCAATAATTGTGTCCTTTACGTGTAACCACCAAACAGGGCTAGTTCAATGGAGCGATTTGCCTTTTTGAGCGCCGAGCAGGTCAAGGCT
Organism: Candidatus Latescibacterota bacterium; assembly: GCA_016187725.1. Taxonomy (GTDB): domain Bacteria; phylum Latescibacterota; class UBA2968; order UBA8231; family UBA8231; genus SICG01. Next base: position 38,197 of record JACPJE010000084.1, on the reverse strand, counting down.
GTCCAGACCCAGTTCGGCACCCCGGTCTTTGTCTACGACCAGCAGACCCTGGAGGAACAGGCCCGCCAGGCCCTGGCCTTCCCCAATGCCTTTGGCCTGCGGGTGCGCTACGCCATGAAGGCCTGCCCCAACACTGCCCTGGTCCGCCTGTTGAACCAGCAGGGCCTGCACCTGGACGTCAGCAGCGGGTACGAAGCCCAGCGGGTTCTGAGGGCGGGGGTCCCCGCCGAGCACCTCCAGCTCACTGCCCAGGAACTGCCCGCTGATCTGGGAGAACTGGTGGAGCGCGGCGTGCGTTTCAACGCCTGCTCCCTGCACCAGTTGCGCACCTTCGGCCAGCTCTTCCCCGGCCGGCAACTGGGCATCCGGGTCAACCCCGGCCTGGGCTCGGGCCACAACAACCGCACCAATGTGGGCGGCCCTTCTTCCAGTTTCGGCATCTGGCACGAGTACCTGGACCAGGCCCTCGCCCTCCAGCAGGAGTACAGCCTGCAGCTCACCCGCCTGCACAGCCACATCGGCTCGGGCAGCGACCCCCAGATCTGGCAGCGCTGTGCCCGGCTGACGCTGAGTATCGCCGCCCGCCTGCCCCAGGTGCAGACCGTCAACCTGGGCGGGGGCTTCAAGGTGGGCCGCTTGCCCGGCGAAACCTCCACTGACCTGCAGGCAGCGGGCCGGCCCATTGCCGAAGAATTCAGGAAATTCCACCAGGAGCACGGCCGCCAGCTCGAACTGGAGATCGAACCGGGCACCTTCTTCTCGGCCAATGCCGGGGCCCTGGTCTGCACCATCATCGACGTGGTGGATACCGGCGCCAAGGGCTACGCCTTCATCAAGGTGGACGCCGGCATGACCGAGGTGCTGCGCCCCAGCCTGTACGGGGCCCAGCACCCCATGGTGGTGGTCCCTGCCTGTTCAGCGCCGCGAGGCCAGCGCGAGTACCTGGTGGTGGGCCACTGCTGCGAAAGCGGCGACGTGCTCACCCCGGAGCCGGGCAATCCCGAGGGGCTCAGGACCCGGCTTTTGGCCGAGGCGCATATCGGCGACGCGCTGGTCATCGGCGGCAGTGGGGCCTACTGCGCCGGCATGGCCGCCAAGAACTACAACTCCTTCCCCGAAGCCCCCGAAGTCTTATTAGACAAAACGGGCCAGTTCCACCTGATCCGCCGGCGCCAGACCCTGGACCAGGTGCTGGCCAACGAGGCGATCCCGGAGTTTCTCAAGGCTTAGTCCTTCATCTTGGGGTCCAGCGCGTCCCGCAACCCGTCCCCCAGCAGGTTGTACATGGTCACGGTGAGGAAGATGGCCAGCCCCGGCACCACCACCAGCCACCAGGCCGCCGCATTGCTGCGCGCCCCGGCCAAGAGCGAGCCCCAGGTGACCGCGTCGGCCGGCACCCCGATCCCCAGAAAGCTCAGGCCCGATTCGGCCAGGATGGCGTCGGCCACCCCGAAGGCCGCGGGGATCAGCACCGGGGCGATGGCATTGGGCAGGATGTGGACGAACATGATCCGCCCGTTGGAGCAGCCCAGGCTGCGGGCGGCGGCCACATAGTCGAAGCTGCGCACCTGCAAGAACTGCGAGCGGGCCAGCCGGGCGATGCCCACCCAGCTGGTGAAGCCGATGATGGCCATGATGATGAAGAGGCTGGGCGGGAAAAAGGCGGCGGCCGTGAGGATGAGGAAGAATCTGGGAATGGCCGCCCACAGCTCGAAGAAGCGGGAGAGCAGCAGATCCGCCCAACCCCCGAAATACCCGGCCAGGGCCCCCAGGGAGAGACCGATGGCCAGGGAGATGCCCACCGAGACCAGGCCGATGGTCAGGGCGTAGCGCGAAGCGTGGATCAGGCCCGCAAGCAGGTCCCGGCCCAGCCGGTCGGTGCCCAGCCAGTGCTCGGCACCGGGCAGTTGGTACTTGTCTTCCAGATGGATCTCGGCAGGGCCAAAGGGCACGGGCGGGAAGAGGGCCCTGGTGGCCTTGAGTTTCTTGAAATTGCGCTGGCGCTTCAACTCGTCGGGCCACTCGGCCAGCTCCAGGTAGAGGGCGTACTGCCTGAAGGCGGGGTAATAAGCCTTGCCCTCGTACTCCAGGTAGTAGGGCTTGTCGCCGGCCAAAAGGTCGGCGCCGGCGGCCACCAGCGCCAGCAGGCCGATGACTCCCAGCGCCCCCAGAGAGAGGCGGTTCCGGCTGAACTGCCGCCACACCAGCCGTCCGTACGACTGCCCCTCTTCCTGCGCTCGCGCTTCCTCTGCCCCCATGCCCTCACCTCTGGACGCGCGAGAATTCGATGCGCGGGTCCACGGCCTTGAGCAGCACGTCGGCCACCAGGATGCCCAAAAGCGAGAGGGAGGCGCCGATGATGAAGATGGCCATCACCATCGGGTAGTCGCGCACCAGCACCGACTGAAAACCCAGAAAGCCCATCCCCGGCAGGGTGAAGATGGTCTCGATGAACACCGAGCCGGCGATCAGGCCCGGCAGCAGCCCGGCCAGCAGGGTGACGATGGGGATGAGGGAGTTGCGCAGCACGTGGCGCAGCACCACGACCCTTTCGGGCAGGCCCTTGGCCCGGGCGGTGCGCACGTAATCCAGGCGCAGATTCTCCAGCATGCTGGTGCGCATGTAGCGGGACAATCCGGCAAAACTCCCGTAGGTGGAGGCCAGCACCGGCAGGGCCAGGTGGTGGAGATGGTCGGTGAACAGGCGCCAGAACCCCCAGTCCTCCACAGCCTCCAGCGACTGGATCCCGGAGGCCGGAAACCAGTAGAGAAACTCCTTGTTGCACAGGAAGAGGATCAGCAGCATGCCCACCCAGAAGGAGGGCATGGACCACAGCACAAAGCTGCCCGAGGTCAGCACCCGGTCCACCCAGGTGTTCTGCCTGATGGCCAGCAGCACTCCCAGGGGAATGCCCACGGCATAGGCGAAAAGCAGGCTGAGGAAGTTGATCTCAAGGGTGAGGGGCAGCCTTTTCAGGATGTGCCCGATCACTGGCTGCTGGTCCTTGAAGGAGCGGCCGAAGTCCAGGGTCACGAAGCGATGGTCCCCCAGGCGAAAGAGTTCCAGGCCCGTGCCCTGATAGGCCGCTTCGCCCCCTGGCACCCTCTCCACCCTGAGCACCAGCTTGGACAGCCAGTTCAGATACTGCCTGGGGAGGGACTGATCCAGGCCCAATTGCCGGCGCAACTCCTGGCGGATCTGCTCCCGGTCGGCCTGCTTGTCGGTGGAGATGCCCTCCCCGCCGGCAGCCCCCCCCAGGAAGAGATCCACCGGATCGCCGGGGGCCAGGCGCATGATGAAGAAGGAGATCAGGGAAATGCCCAGCAGGGTGGGGAGGGCCAGCAGCACGCGCTGGACCGTGTACTGCCACATCTTCAGCGGCCGAGGGAATCTGCTCTGGCGTAGGCTTTTTCGCTCTCCACCACCCGGCCCTTGATGGCGTGGATGCGGCCCAATTCGCGCCAGACCGCCGCATTGCCCGGATCTTGCCCTGCCAGTTCCTGGAGGAGGGGGAAGGCGCGGTCCACCTGCTCCAAGGCCAGATAGACCACCGCCAGGTTGTAGCGCGCATCCTGGTCGGCGGGGGCCAGGTCAACTGCCCGTTGGTACGCCGCCAGGGCCATCGGATACTTTTTTTGGGTGAAGTAGAGGTTGCCCAGGTTGTAGTGGGGGCGGTGGTCCTTGGGGTCCGCCGAGACTGCCTGGAGGTAAGTCGCCTCGGCAGCGGTGGAGTCCTGTAGACCCAGTTGCGCTACCGCCAGATTGACCAGCCCCTCCACATGAGCCGGCTTGAGCTTGAGATACTCGGCCAGCGCCTGTGCCGCTTCCTGGGAGCGCCCCAGCTTAAGGCAGAGGACCCCGATGCTGTAGAGGGTCGAGGTGTCGCTGGGGACGATGGCGAGCACCTGCTGATAGGTCTTGACCGTCGCATCGAGGCTGTCGAGCTGATAGTACACAAAAGCCAGGTTGCGCCAGCTCTCCAGGCGGGCCGGCTCGATCAGGGTGGCCCGCTGAAAGGCACCCAGCGCCCCCGGGAAATCGGGCGGCTGGGCCGCGGCCTGGCGCACCCCCTCGTTGTACACCGTGGTCCAATAGTGCTGGCGCAATTCCTGGATCTGCGGGGCGAACTTCTGGCTCAACTCCAGGGAGCGGTCAAAGGCCTGGTCCATCTCCTGGTACTTGCCCTGATCGGCATAGAGCCGGCCCAGCAGGAAGTGGGCCTCGGGGTTCTGCGCTTCGGTCTGCAGGGCCTGGTGCAACTGCTCTTCGGCCTTCTGGGGCTCGTTCTGCTGCAAATAGAGCTTGGCCGAGCTCAGGGCCGTGCTCTGGCAGCCCAGGCACAGGACATACAACAGCAATCCCGACAACACCTTTTTCATCGCCCTCTCTCTATCTTCTCCAAAAAAACACAGCCAGCACCCTCTCCAGGAGGCAGGTATAAAATATACCGCCTGGAGCAGGTCCTGGCCATGTCTGAAACCGGGTGAAAACAGTTCCCCGCTAGTGAGCTACCACAGGCTTTATGCCAGGTAGGGCAACACGGCAGGGAGATGACCCCGTAGGCCTTTCCCGGGGAGCGGTTGGGCAGGGAAGTCCGCGTGGTCGGGCGGCGGGGTAGCGGAGCCAGAGCGAGCGAGGCGCAACGCCCCAACGTATGGGGCGTTGCGGGGGCTGGGTCTTGGGGGAGGGCAGCGCTTTTTGCGCCGCACACCATACGTTGGTGTGCGGCGGGACGCGCCTGGGGAAAGGCCGAAGTGGGTCGCTCCCTGACGTGGCAGAATTGTGGTCGTTCACTAGAACCCCATCTGGAAGGTGAAGGTGTTCAGCGCGTCGAAGAGATCCGCCGAGGTATAGGCGTAATCCACCCGCACGTCCTTCAGGGTGCCCAGATCCATATTCAGCCCGAAGCCGAAGCTGGTGGAGAAGATCTGCTCGTCGCCCTGGGCGTCCGGGGCGTAGTCGAAGCCGCCGCGCAGGGCAAAGAAATCGCTGTACATGTACTCGGCCCCCAGCTTCCATTGGTCGCGCGAGAAATTGTTGTGCTGGAAGATCGAGGACATGTTGACCTGGTTGGAGGTGCCCGGGGTGTAGCGGTAGCCCAGGCCGATCTCAAAGGTCGAGGGCAGATCCGCGGAACTGGCCTCCACCTTGTAGAGGGCGCCGGGCCGGCGCACCTGGTCTACCTGGCCCGAGCGCAGCAGAGCCGGACCATCGAACTGCATCCGGGTGCCGATGTGCTTGACAGCCACGCCCATGTCCAGGCCATCGACGCTCCCCAGGTTGGCGTATTGCAGACCAGCGCTGAAGGCGGTGGAGGTAGCGTCGGCCCGCTCGATGCGGTTGACCAGGTAGTGAAGGGTGCTGCCCACGCTGATGCGGTCGGTCAGTGCCCGCCCGTAGGTCACCCCCAGGGTGAAGAAGGTGGGTGAGAAGGTGCCCCCGGTGCCGTCGGGCGCGGTCTCGGTGGTGATGGGGATCTCGCCGAAGTCCAGGGTCTTGAGGCTGAGGGCCAGATTGCCCAACTGCCCGAAACGGGCGCTGGTGGCCACGTAGTTCACCCGGATATCGGCCAGGTAGGACATGGTGGAGAATATCAGATTGGCGCCGGTCTTGGAGCGGGCCAGCCCAGCCGGATTCCAGTGCAGGGCCTCGATGCCCGCAGTGGTGGCGATGGAGGCGCCGCCCAAGGCCATGTCCCGGGCGCCCACCGGGATGAGCAGTTCCATGCCCGCTGCGGTGCCGGCGCGGTTCTGACCGTCGGCCCCAGCCTGGCCGGAACTCAGGCAGAGGGCCGCCAGGGTGAGGATCAGACGATAGCTGTGTCGCATCATGGATTCATCTCCCTCGTTGTAGGGGCGGATCGCGATCCGCCCCTACGCCTCGTGATCTTGCGCGATCAATAATTTTCTAGGAACTGCTGCTCCTGGATGACCGCCAGTTTCAGGATCTTGGTCTTGTTGGCCTCGGGCATTTCCACGTGCGCGATGTACAGGCCGCTGGCCACCGGCAGTTCCTCCTCGTTGCTCAGGTCCCACTGCAGGAACTGGTCCGCCGGGTTGCTCTTGTCCGTCTCGTCCAGGGTGCGCACCAGGGTGCCGGCCAGGTCGAAGATGCGGATCTTGACCCTCCTGGGCAGATGGCTGAAGGTCACAAAGTGCGCATAGCGGCTGGTCTCCGCCTCGTTGATCCCGTAGTACGGATTCGGGAAGACGTTGACCCTCTTGACATCCGCTGCCAGCGAATCGGGGGAGGTCAATACGCCCGGCACGGTGAAGGCGAACACGTCGTCCTTGGTGTTGACGTGGTTGGCGATCAACTGGATGGCATCGCCGTCCAGCGGGAAACGGGCCTCTTGCCGCCGGGCGGCGAAGACGATCCACATCAGCGGCAGGGGATCGCCGGCGGCATTGGCCGTCTTCAGCAGATCGGAGCCGCCGTTGCGGTCGGCGGTGTAGGGCAGGTCGAAGACGTAGAGCCACTCGCGCGGCCCGCCGCCGGCCACATTGTCGGCCTTGCCGTTGAAGGCCGGCCCGTACGCCCCGTTCACCAGGCCGCCTGGCCCGTTGTTCTCCAGGAAACCCACCTCCAGCCGGCGGGGCGGGTTGGCTTCGATGTCCCAGGCCGACAGGCAGATGGGCACCCGGTCCTGGTAGGAGTATCCTCCAGAGGCGTTGACGATGTACTTGCTCCAGTCATAGGGTGCCGCGGTGGTGGTCAGGTCTGCTGTGGCCGGCGCCGGGTTGGCCGCCCCGCGCATATAGCGGTACGCGTAGGAGACGTTGGGGTTATTGAGATCCACAGGTTTGTACTGGTTCTCCCCCTCGTCCGTGACCACCGTGGTGAAGCGGATCTCCACGGTGCGCAACTGGGCCGGGGTCACGGTGCTGGGCGAAAAATAGCCGGCGCCATTGGGATCGCCGGTGATGGCGCCCTGGAAGCCCTCGGCGCCCCAGTTGGCAGCAGCCCAGGTCCACCAGCGTTCACCCCCGGAGATGGTCCAGTCCTTCATGCCCTTGGGAGGGCCGGAGACCTGCATTTCGATGCCTTCGGCGCCGACGTATTGGCCAGCCCCCGACTGGTCGGTCTGGCCGGCCAGCAGAATCTTGTTGTCAGAGGTATTGCGCAGGTCCCATACCACCAGGCTGGTCACCACCTCATTGCCATCCGCATCCACTTCGGTATGCACCGAATCCCGGTACACCACCTGATAATTGTCGCCGGTGGTGTGGGTCGGGTCCACCACCAGCACCTGGGCCGTGCCATCGCTCTTGCCGGTGCTGTGAACCGCATCCAGGGTCTGCCCCGCATCGCTCAGGTACCGGGTGCCCGGGGGCGGCGACTGGGGCACGCACACCAGGACCTGGGCTGCGCTCTCCAGGCTGGTCACCGCAGCCCCTTCGCTGGTGTTGCGGTTGTACGCGGTCACGGCAAAATAATAGCGCTGCCCATTGACCAGGGGCGTGCCGCGCAGGGCGTCCTGGGTGAGTTTTACCGAACGGCGCAGGCCAAAGTCCCCGCCGATCTGCTTGGGCACGTCGAGGACCACGCCGGAGACTTCGTCCAGGTCGATGCCCAGGATGGTGGTGACCCCGTTGTCCAGGTCGTAGGTAGCCAGTTTCCTGCCCTGGGACAGGATGGCTTCGGCCGAGGGCAACTGGTAGAGGTTGTACCCTTCAAATCCAAAGCCGGGCGAGCCCTGGGTCTCGGTCTTGGTCACTGCATCCTTGTTCCAGCCCCAATCCAGCACAATGGTCTGGTCCAGTTGGGCCAGGCGCACATCGGGCGGGGAAGGCGGCGAGGCCACCTGGAAGAAGCTGTTGTACGCGTCCTGCACGAACTGGTCGTTGAACTTCATCTTGGCCACGCTGCGCAGCCTGTCGCTGCCGATGCCGGCCACCAGGGCCACCACCACCTCCTGGGTGTCGCCCAGGGCCATCTCAAAGGGGCCAGTGTCGAGCACGATGCGCCGGTCGCCGGCCGGCAGGGGCACCCCGTCGTTCCAGCCCGTGGCCCGGGTGGGATCGCCGTTGAGGGTGAAGAGGGTGGGGTTGCCCTGGGGATCGGTGTAGGGCACCGGGTTGTCCACATCCTCCTGCGGCTGGAAACCGCGCAGCAGATTGTACCACTGCCGGGTGCCGTTGTACGCGCCCAGTTCCGGGTCGCTGATCGAGGAGCCGGCGGCGAAATACACAAAGGAGGTCATGGGCAGATTCTTGTAGCCCTTGCGCTTGCCGAAGTTGAAGATGGCCTCGGCGTTTTCGTCCAGCACCTGGTTGCCCTCCGCATCGGTGGTGTAGACCGGCACGATGGGCCCCTGGAGGAAATCGTACCCAGCCGCCGGAGGGGCCAGGTCAAAGGCCTGGTAGTGCGAATCCTCGGTGATCGAGTTGTACACATAGCCCAGGCTCAGATCCACGTCGCTGCCGGCAAAATCGTCGCCAAAGTCGCCCAGGTCAGGGTCTGACCACTGGGCGAAGTACATGTCCTTGATGGAGGCCGTGTCAGGGGTGTCGGCCTTGCCTTTGTAGATGACCCTGTACTTTTTGAAGACCACGTCCCCCAGCGCGTCCGTGCGGGCGTACCCCCACAGGGTCACCTGCACCTCCAGGCCGATGGGATTGGAGCCGTAGAGAGCCGCTGAGGCCCCAGGGTCCAGATCGTTGAGCACAAACCAGGCCACCTGGTCAGCACTGGCCACCCCGGGCTCGTCCTTGGTCAGATCAGGCGTGCCGTTGGCGTTGAACTTGGGCTCGTACCGGCCATTGCCATCCCGGTCATAATAGGGAGCACCCTTGGCCGCGGGCCACTCGCGCCAATCCTTGTCGTACTGGGCGCGCAGGGCCGCCACATCCGCATCGGCCACCTCGCTCAGGCCGATGTTCAGCATCTCGGCCGCATCCAGGCGCAGGTCAGCGGTGCGGTAGTCGCGGCGGATGCGAAAGATGCGCACCGAAGGATCGTCGGCGCTTTCTGCCACCCCCTTGGAGACGATGCGGCCAGGCACCGTGCCGATCTCATAGGTCTGGCCGCCCACCCGCAACTCCTGCGGGTCCCCGTCCAGTACCCTGCCGCCCCAGATCAGGCCGTCGCGGAAGATGATCTGGTCAGTGGAGCGGGGATAGGTGATCCCGGAATTGTCGTTGTAGGGGTTGCCCCCCGAGTACCCGTCCCTTCTGAACCACATGGATATGTTGTTGATGTTGATCAGGGCCCTTTCGCCGAAGGCCGCACCCTGGGCGATCTTGGCTGCCCTGGCAGGATGGGCCTCGCGGCTCTGGGCAGCGCTGCACAGCGACACGAGCGCTGCCAAACCGAGCAGGTAATTGATCTTTCTCATCGTGCCTTCCTCGTTTTTTGAGTGCCCGGGTCTAGAGCCCGAACTTCAAGCCAAAGCGGAGCTGGCGCGGCTCGTCGTAGATATCGCCGCCCTCGGCGAACCAGTAGTTCTGGCGGTTGGCCAGGTTGATGGCCTGGTACAGCCGCTGGTACTCCAGTCCGCCGCTGGCCTCGACGATCTTTTCGCTCAATTCGGGGTCGGTCAGGAAGCCGTCGTCTTTGGCATTGCCGGTGCGGCCGTACACGTTGACCACGTTCCTGCGGTTGAAGAGGTTCTGGATATAGGCATAGGCCTGGGCATTTATCCCGAAGAGGGTGAAACCCTTGTCCACCCGCAGATCGGTTTGGAAAATCCAGGGAGTGGTGGAGGTGTTGATGGACTCCACCGGCTTGCGGGAACGCGGATCATCGCTGGCCAGGATGCCGCCCTCTTCCGGGCCGCGCTGGCCAATGCCGCCGTTCACCAGGGTGAAGTTGTGGCCGCTGGAGAAGTGGAAGAGCAGGTTGGCGCCCAGCCGCTCCAGGATGGGGCCACCCTCGTGCTCGGCAAAGCGGTAGTCCAGGTAGAACGAGCCGCGGTGGGTCTCGTTGAAGTCCAGGGGTGAGATGATGGTGGGCAGATTGGTGGCGTTCTCCACTCCCGATACCGCGCTGCTGATCGAAGAGCCGGTGCCACGCGCGTCGGACAGGGTGTAGTTCAACTCGGCCCTGATCCGGTTGACGCGCCGCAACTTGAAGACGAACTCGATGCCCTTGGTGGTGGCAAAGTCGCCGTTCTGCAGGTAGTTGAAAGCGCCCACGCCCACCGCATTGGCCCCCAACTCCTGCTTGCGGATCTGGATCTGCCCCTTCACGTCGCGGTAGAAACCGGTGATGTCAAAGGAGGCCGCATCGGTGAACTGGCGCTCAAAGCCGATCTCGTACTGGGTGGTGCGGATGGGCTCCACGTCGAAGGCGGTGGGGAAGCGGATGTAGTTCTGACCACCCATCTCCACGGCCAGGCGCGCTCCGCCGGTAAACATGTCGCGCAGGGCCGGCATCTGGGAGAAGCGGCCGTACTGCACGTGGAAGACCGTCAGGTCAGAAACCGGAAAAGAGAGGCCCAGGCGCGGGCTGAGTTCGCTGAAGGTGCGGGTCTTCTGCATGGAATTGGTGTCGAGAGTGAACTTCTTCTCATCGCGCACCGGCGCGGCCTGGTCCTTGAAGCGCCAACTGTCCACGTCGAAGTAGTCCCAGCGCAGCCCGGCGTTGATGATCAGATCCCGGTATTCGATCTTGTCCTGGATGTACCCGGCTGCCAGGGTGGGCTGGCGCGGCCCATCCAATCCGCTGCCCTCCTGCTGGCGGCCGAACTCGTCGTACCCGTAGAAGTCGGCCCGGCTGGTGCTGCGGATCAGGGTCTTGAGATCCGTGATGGTGCCCTTGCCCTCTTCCTTGATGCTCTCGGCCTTGGCGATCAGCGCGTCGAGCACATCGTCCTCGGCGATCTTGCCGGCGTAATAATCCTGAAAGACCGCCTCCAACTGCGGATAGCGGGACTGGATGGCGCTGCGGATATTGTTGCTGAAAAGCCCAAAGCGCCGGGAGGTCCATTCCTGTAGATCAAAGCCGGCTTTGATCTGGTGAACCTGGGTCTGTTTGGTCATACTGCCGGCCAGGCCCCAATACTGATCCTTCTCCTTGCCGTAGAGACTGAAGCGCGAATCCCCATCGATAAAATTGACAGGGGTGCCAGGGCGGTGGAAGGGGAAGCCGGCCAGGTCGTAGGGCTGGGGCACGCTCCCCTGGCTGGAAAAACGGGTGAAGGAGGGATCGGCCTTGGCCGCTGCCGCGCTGTCGTCGTACACGATGAAGTTGTCGTCGAAGACGGGGTCATAGATATCCCGGTCCTGGTTGTACAGGCTGAAGTTCAACTCGTAGAAGAGGCTGGGGTTGAGGATATGGGTGCCTTTTACATTGAGCAACCCAGAGGTCCGGTCCGCCTCGGGCTGCCGCTCCAGGTTGAGCATGTTGCGGATGGGCGCCGGGTTGAACTCCCGGTTTTCAGCGGTGTACAGCCCGGTGACCCGCAACTGGATGGGGTTGTAGTCGAAGAGCAGGGTGCCGTTGAAATCAAAGGCCGTGCGGCCGGTGTGGGCGATATTGCCCGGCTCCAGCCTCAGATCGGCGAGGGTGTCCGGCTCCGGGGTGCCGTCCTTGTCGCGGTCCTTCCAGTGCACCCGGTCACCCCGGTTACCGGTGTCCACCAGGTTTTTGAAGTCGAATCCTTCCCAGAACACCGGGTCTGAGTCGCGCACCCGACGCTGGGTGGCCAGGAAGGTGCGGATCTTGTCGCTGCCCAGCAGCGGCCCGCTCAGGGTCAGCACCTGGTTGCTATAACCATAGGAATAGGTGCCCAGGTTCTTCTTGTATTTGGAGGTAAACCCGTCCGACTCGGACAGCAAGCCCACGTCCCATTTGGCCCCACCGGTGCGCAGTTCCTGGAGGATGACCCCGGCATTGGCCCCGCCGTACTCGGCATTGAAGCCGCCGGCCTGCAACTGGATCTCTTCCACCGCCTCGTCGATCAGGCCCACCGCGGTGGTGCCGGTGACCACGTTGCGCACATTGGCGCCTTCCACGTAGTAGCCGATCTCGTCCTCGCGCGAGCCGCGCACGTGGAGCGCCCCCTCGTCCTCCACCACCCCAGCCTGCAGGGCGAAGACGTTCTGCACCCCTCTGAAGGGCATGATCTCCAGATCTTCGGTGCCGACGATGCGCACGGCATTGGTGGCATTCTTGTCGATGATGGGCTTCTCGGCCTTGACCACCATCTCCTGGACCTGGATATCCGCCGAACTCAGCTTGGCTTCCAGAGTGGTGGTCAGGTCAGCCGAAACGCGCACCTCTTCCACGGTGTAGGCCGCGTACCCGATATAGGTGATTTTGAGGGTGTAGATCCCCGGGGGGACATTGAGGATGAAAAAACGCCCCTTGTTGTCCGCAGTGGTGCCCAGTTTGGTGTCCACCAGGCTGATATTGGCGCCGACCAGCACCTCGCCGCTCTTGGCGTCTTTCACCGTGCCGGCGATCTTGCCCTCGCCGCCGGCCCAGGCCGGCCCGATCCCCAGCGCCACCAGCGCTCCCAGGATCAGCATGGCCCGCCAAAACAGATGACTCTTCATCATCATCTCCTCCTTGGTGAGGAACTGCACGGATTGCCCTAGTTCATAGTGCCTAATTATTGTGAAGATTTGACCTGATTGCAACACTTTTTTGAAACTTTTTTCGGCGTCGGGCGTCCACAGGCGAATTTTATTCTAAAATGAGCACAAATGTGCAGTTATTGGGCAGCGGAGATGACGGAGTCGGTTCGCCAGAACTCGCAGCGGCAGGAGTGGACTGCTAGTTGATGAGGTGCAGCCAGTCGGAGAAGAGGAAGGAGACGCGGCCGATGAGCAGGGAGAGCCGCGCCATGATGGTGTACCCGAAGGACGCCCCGAAGGAGACCATCAGGAACCAGATCCCCACCCGGGAAATACGGCCCACCACCCCGGTGTGCTCGACAGAGAAGAAGAAGTAGATCAGCACGCTCACCACCCCGACCAGGATGATGGCCAGGTTGATTCCATCGGCGCTCCAGGTCAACGGCCTGATCGTCGGTTCGATCTGGGCGAGCAGAAAGGAGGAGATCGAGCGGGGAATGGTCAGGCCGGCGCCCAATCCCACCACAAAGGCAAAGGCGTAACGGCTGAGCCAGCCCAGGCGGCGGGAGACCCGGGTCATCATCAGCAGGCCCAGGGCCGTGGGCACCAGCAGCCAGCCGCCAGGCTGCAGGGCCGCGTCCGGTGAGGGGTTCAGCAGCGGCGCGAGGAGTTCTCCGTAGAGGGTGGGAAACCAGATCTGCCCAAAGGTGTAGGCAGCGGCGACCCCCACGAAGACGTGCTCGGCGAACTTGAAGAGCGGGTTGTCCTTGTAGAGAAAGCTGTACAGGGCCAGACTCAGGCCGGCGGCAGTGATCACCCCGAAGCCGGTCCAGTCGGCGCTCAGTTTGCCGCTGACCAGCAGTAAGACGTTGGCCAACGCGAAAACGGCGAAAAAGCCCGCGAAGAAGAGGCGGTCGTTCTTCACTGCCCCCTCCTTTGGCCCTGCCGGCGCGAGAGGAAATAGAGGAGATTGCCCAGGAGGATGAAACCGATGATGACCAGGTGGGTGATGGACTGGGCCTGCATGCCCGCGGTGGCCGAATCGAGCCGGCCCACCAACTTCTCGTATTCGGCAGCCCCGGCCAGGCCCCCGATCAGGCCGGAGATCTGGCCCGACTGGAGGAAGGGGAAGAGGTCAGGGGCCATCACCGCGGTGCAGCCGGCGGCCAGGGAGAAGCGGTATTTCTCCTGGCCGTAGGGAATCCACACCTGGTCGATGGTGCTGCCGGCAGCCAGATCGAAGACAAAACCGAAATCCCGCAGCGAATGAATGCCCTGCAACACCGCCAGGCTGTCTGCCGGAGCGCCCCAGATGTCCTGGGCAAAGGCGTTGCGGAACTCTTGACCCATGTTGAGCACCACGCTGGCGAAGCCGGGCTTGTACCCCATGAAGGCGTAGTCCTCGCCGTAGCGCATCCCGCTCTCCCTGGCCGTGGCCTGCAACACCTCCTGCGCCAGGCCCGGGGCGTCGGGCCACAGGCAGATGGCCACCACCTTGACCTGGCGGGCGAAACAGTGGCGCAGCAGGGCCCTGGCCATGGGCTGCAATTCGGCCTCGGAACCGGGGCCGTAGTCAAAGGCCAGCAGCACCGTGCCCTTTTCGGCGGCGACCCGCTCGACCTGGCGGTACACCGCTTCCACGGGAGGGGTGATCTCAACCGGCAGGGAGAAGGGCAGCAACAGGGGAATGGCCACCCCGAGGAAAACACAGACGAAGATGATGCGGCGGTCGAGGTTGTAGAGCGAGAAACTCATGACTCCTCCCCGCCCAGGTAGGAGCGCTCGATGCCGAAGATGATGCGCAGGGCCGTGGCAATGGCCCCCAGGCTCACCCCCAGGAGGATGCCCCGCTTGGCCGCCAGGTTGGGCACGTCCATCAGCCATTGGGCGGCCAGGGGCAGGTAGTCGGAGAGGTAGGCGCCGATGGGTACCCGCCCCAGCATCACCACCACCGCGGCCACCAGCAGGATGGTGGCCTCACTGGTGCGCGCCCTGAAGGTGCGGTACGCCGCCGAGGCGATGAAGAAGGCCAGGATGGAGAACATGGTGGCTCCGCAGGGTACCTGCACGTTCTGATAGACCCACTGGTAAGCGCCGGCCTCGGCCTGGGGGGCGAAAGGACCTTTGCTGTCGTTGTAGAGAGTGAACAAAAAGGTCAGCCCGAAACTGAGGTACGCGACCAGGCTGTACCCCCACCCAGCCTGGCGCTGGCGGATGCGCTGCCAGTGGAAGCTGAGCAGGCTCATCAGCCCGAGAAAGAAGGCAAAGGCCGAGACGATGCGCAGCCACAGCGACAGCTCCTGCTCCACCCGCTGGGCCCCGCTGTGGGGGATGTAGTAGATGGCGATCCCGGTCAGGCCAAAGACCAGGGCGACAGTCAGGGGGAGGGTGCGGCGCAGGAACAGCATGGTTCCTCCTCAGTGAGCGGTAAAGGCCAGGGTCAGGGCCTGCACCCCGCAGGTGGCCAGCAGGGCCCCGCCCACCAGCACCGCGATGAGCACGGCCTTGCCAAAGTCCTGGCCCTTGAGGCTGCCCAGCAGCCTGGGCTCGCGCGCCAGGTACGCGCTGGCCGCATAGAGTTCCTCCCCCATCAGGGTGTAGTCGCAGGTGGTCACAAAGAAGGGAAGCTGGGTATAGGAATCGGTGCCGGCGATCTGGATGGCCCCGGTGGTGCTGCCGGTCTCGGCCAGCAGCAGCGCCTCGCCGTAGAAGTAGCCCATCAGGATATGGGCCGCCGGCCGCTCGCGGACCATGAGGCCTTCGAGGGCCGCCGCGTAGGCGAACTGCTCGGTGGCCGCCAGGTACACGCTGTCCGGGTTGTAGGCGTCGGGCCGGCCCGCCTCCAGGTAGGCCTCCTTCACCACCTCCTGGCTGACGGCCATCACCACCGGATCGTTGTTGGCCACCCGCAAGGCGGTGTCGTACGCGGCGGTGCGCCGCGCCACCCGCCCCAGGATGTTGACCGCGGCGATGGTGGAGACATTGTCCATGGTCTGCAGGCCGTGGATGAAGAGCACGGGCTTGCCCATCTCCGTGGCCCGGCCCAGAGCCTGGTCCAGGGCCTCGAGCCCGGCGATGCGTCGGATATAGAGGTCGCGCCGCCTTGCCAGGGCGATGCAGCCCAGGATAATGAAAGAAAACGCCGAACCGAGGATGAAGTTGTTCAGCTTGGACCAGTTGAACAGATTTTCCTCGGCCCGGGCCTGGGCCAGCACCTGACCTTCGGCCACCCCGCCGCCCCGCCAGACATCCACATGGAAATAGTAAGCCTTGTCGTTTTCGATGGGGGCGGTGCCGGTTGAATCCGGGGCGGTGTACTCGCTGGCCTGGATCTGGTAGTGGGAATCTGCGCCCGGCGCGGCCTTCACCTCGGCCACCGGATAGAAGGGTCCCTCGGGCGTCAGGGCCACTGACACCTGATAGACCACCTCCTCCTCCTCGGCGACCCTGGGCCAGCGCACGGTGATGCTGCCGCCGGCATCGTCCGGGGTGTCAAAGGCATCCACCGCGGCCGGCGCTTCCAGGGCCCCGGCCCAGGTGGCGGCCAGCAGCAGGCAGATGGCGGCTAGTAGCCAGCCACATGAACCCTGGCACCTGTGACTCTGCGGCGGGGAGATGATCCGCGGAGGGCTTTCCCGGGGAGTGGCTGGGGAGGGAAGTCCGCGAGGTGGGGCGGCGGGGTAGCGGAGCCAGAGCGAGCGAGGGTGAAGGACGCGCCTTGGGAAAGGCCGGAGCGGGTCGCTCCCCGACGCCCTATGGAGTTTTCCTGTCATTCCTCAATGGCCTCGACATTGGCCCTGGGCACCAGCGCCCGGGCCCCATCCTCGAATTCCACTTCCAGGGCCCGCACCCAGGTCCCCGATTCCATCTGCTGCAACTCGGCGGGCAGGGCGCTCACCTTGCCCAGCCGGCCAAAATGGGGTGCCCGGATCAACCGCACCACGTCCCCCACCTGCAATCCTGCAGAGTGGGCAGGAGCGGGCGCACCGCCCTCCACCTCCCCCGGCACGATCAGTTCGGGCCGCAACACCCCGGCGCGGATCTGGGTGGCCCCGCACAGCGAAGCCTCGCGGCCCTGGCAGGCGCGCAGCAACTCGAAGGTCTTGCGGGCCATGGCGATCTGACCAAAGCCCTCGGTGGCGATCACCGCCAGCCCCAGATCTTCGGCGCCCGTGATGGCCACCCCCAGATCATAACCCAGCAGTTCGCGCAGATCCTGGTCGCGGATGCCGCCCCCGATCACCCCCACCGCCCCTGCCTCCCGGGCCTGCCGGATGGCCTGGCTGGTGATCAGGCTGCCGCCCACCACGATCTTGCCCTGGCATTCGGGTCCCACCCGTTCCAGCGCCTCGCGGGGATCGGCCACCGCCAGCTGCACCGCGCCCCAGTACTCCCCGCCCACGCCAAAGATACCCTGCACCAGGGCCCCGCGCACTTCCACGTTCACGCCTTCTCCAGCGAGCACCTCCACCACCCGGCCCTCCACGTAGGCCCGCACCTCCACCGGGCGGGGGGCCTGGCGGATCATCACCTGCCCGGTGATCGCCGAGATGCTCTCCACCGTGCCGGCCACCGGCGCCTCCACCGCGGTCCTGAACCACTTGATCAGCGGCCGGGTCTGGGCCAGGACCTCGCCGGCCGCCACTACCTCCCCTTCCTTCTTGAGCATGTACCCGGGCAGTTCCGCCGGGGTGATCCCCAGGCGGTTGACCAGATTGAGGATGCTCACCTCGCCGGGCAATTCGGTGCGGGCCACCACCTGGTCGCGCCGCACCCCTTGGCCCACCTCGACCAGCACCTGGCCCTTGAGGGGCAGGCGCCGCTGCTTGTGAATCACCGCCTGCCGGGTCACCCGCAGGCCGGGGGTATAGGCATGGGCCATCTCAGTACAACTCCAGGGCCTTATTCCACGCGGCGACCTGGGCCAGGCCTTCCTCGGGGCGCTCGGCAAAACGGATGGGCCGGCCCCGACCGTCCAGCACCAGCCCCACGGTCCCGCCCCTGACCTTGCCCTGCAGTTCCTGGCCCGGCCCGGCGCCCGCATCCCAGCCCCGCCCCGGCCGCACTACCACCTCGGCCTCGCCCTCCAGGGGGAAGCGCTGCAACTGGCCCACCCGCAATTCGCCGGCCTGCGGGCCCTGGGGCAGTTCCAACTGGTAGGTGGCGCACACCTCGCCGGGTTTGCCGCTGCCCTTGGGGGCGATGCAGGTGCCCAGGTAGATGAGGCAGTCGCGCTCAAAGACCTCGGTGGCCGCCCGCTCCGAGACCGTGCTGAGCACCCCCAGGTGGGGCATCATGAAGATGCTGTCCACCGCCAGCCGGGTCACCCCCTCGGGCTGGAAGGCGTCGATGAGCATGGAGGCGGTCTGGGCGCGGCGCGGGGCGTGGGAGAGCACCCCGCCGCTGCCCACCAGCAGGTCCAGGCGCATCAGCTCTACCAGGCTTTCGCCGCCGGCACTCTGCGAGAATACGTCCGACAGGGTGCGCTCGGCCTGCACCCCCTTCAGCTCCACCGCCAGCCTCCAGGCCGGCGGAGGCCAGCACATTGCCGATGCTGTAGGACATGCCCAGGTTGGCGCTCACCGTGCGGTTGAACACCTCACCGAAGACGCTGAACACGTCGGTGGTGGCCCCGCCGATGTCCACCCCCACCACGTTGATCCCCTGTTGCCTGGCGATGGTCTGGATGATCTGGCCCACTGCCGCCGGGGTGGGCATGACCGGCGCCCCGGTCCAGCCCATCAGCTTGCGGTACCCGGGGGCCTGGGCCATCACGTGTTCCAGGAACAGGTCGTGGATGGCCTGGCGGGCCGGCCCCAGGTTTTCCCGTTCGAGCACCGGGCGGATGTTCTCGCTCAGGGTCAGGGCGGTCTTCTCGCCCAAAATCTGTTGTACCGCTTTCTGGGCGTCGCGGTTGCCGGCGTAGATCACCGGCAGCTTGAAGCCCACCCCGAAGCGGGGGCGGGGATCGGCGGCGGCGATGAACTCGGCCAGTTCCACCACGTGGCTCACCGTGCCGCCGTCGGTGCCACCCGAGAGCAGCACCATGTCCGGCCTGAGCTGGCGGATGCGCTCGATCTTCTGGTGCGGGAGCCGGCCGTCGTTGGCGGCCAGCACGTCCATGACGATGGCCCCGGCGCCCAGGGCGCAGCGCTGGGCGCTCTCGGCGGTCATCGACTGCACCACCCCGCCCACCATCATCTGCAGGCCCCCGCCGGCGCTGCTAGTGGAGATGTAGATATCGACCCCCTGCTGCCCCTGCGCCGGGGTGATTATCCGCTCCCCGTCGAGGATCTGGCGGCCGGAGAGTTCCTCCACCTCCTGGATGGCATTGAGCACGCCGCGGGTGACATCCTCGAAGGGGGCCTCCACCGTGGTGGGCGCCTCGCCGCGGAAGGTCTGGCGGTACATCCCCTCCTTCCTTTCGATGAGAATGGCCTTGGTGGTAGTGCTGCCGCAGTCCGTGGCGACGATGACCTGGAGATCGTTCATGGTAATCCGTCAGGGTGTTCTGAAACCGGTGCGGTAGAGGCGGGTCTAAGACCCGCCCCTACCGGTTTGTTCCTCGGCGGCCAGGGCCTCGATGAGCAAATCGATGCCGCGCCGCCGCTCCAGCAACCGGACCAGCACCTCGTACTCTTCCGACGCAAAGATCAGGGTGGCAAAGGGCGCCAGGAAGGCCAGCATCTGGCTGCCGATGAAATTGAGCGGCCGTCCCGATTCCAGCAGCATCAGCGCCGGGGTCAGCAGCTGGCGCCGGACCACAAACCGGGCCAGGCGCGCGGCCACCTCGCGCTCCCGGGGATCGGGTTCCTCCCGGGGCCCCTCCACGGCAAAGGCGTGCGCGCACCAGGTGCTAAAGCGCTGCAGGGACGACATGGCGCTGGGCAAAATGGCGGACCGCCTCCGGGTCGCGGGGGGCGCGCAGCAGACAGCCCCTGAAAGGGTCGAGGCGGCTGGGGCGGGCGAAGGGACTGAGGAAGATCCCCTCGCGGCAGCGGTCAATGCGGCAGAACTGGCGCCAGGGCCGCTGCCGGCAGCGGCCCAAATGCCGGATCTGTACCCCTTCCTCGTCGAGCAGATAGTGGGTAGGACAGAAATAGGAGGACAGGGAAGCGAAGAGCACCCCCAGGGAAAGCAGGCCGTACTCCAGGCCTTCGAAGCTGAAGGCCGCCCCTGCCGAAACCGCCGCCACCACCCCGCCCAGGAGGGTGGACTTGGGCCAGGGGTTTTCTGCCAGGGGGTGTGCGGTCCATTGCAATGTGCCGGTAGGGGCGGGTTTCAAACCCGCCCTTACAAACACACCCGCCCCCGCGGACACCCCCCCCCCC
>JACPJE010000084.1:5000-18319 GCA_016187725.1 Candidatus Latescibacterota bacterium | reverse complement strand
CCCCTGATCCCCCCCTGCCCCTTTCCATGTCAGTTGTACATCCGGTCGGCGACCTTGACCCACCACTCCTGGGTGTCGGCCCCCATGGGGTACCAGTTGACCCCCTGGAAGCGCCGGCTGTACGCGCGGGCCTCCCGGCGCATCCACAGGAAGGTATAGGGCTGCTCCTCATGGAGGATCTCCTGGTAGCGCTGGTACAGGGCGATGCGTTTGTCCATGTCGAACTCGCGGCGGTAGTCCTCGAGGATCTGGTCCACCTCGGGATTGGCGAAGCCGATGTGGTTCGAGCCCCGCCCCGCGGATTGGGAGGAGTGCCAGATCTGGTAGTTGTCCGGGGGAAAGCGCATGCTGCCGGTCCAGCCCAGGATCACCGCGGCGAAATCCTGCCCCTTGACCCGCTGCAGGAAGATGGACCAGTCCAGCTCGCGCACCTGGCAGTCGATGCCGGCGTCCTTCAGCTCGTTCTGCAAGATGAGGGCCACGTCCTTGCGCAACTGGTTGCCCGAATTGACCAGGATCTCGAAGGAAAAGGGGGTTTGCTGGCCGTCGATGTCCTTGTCGAGGAGGCCGTCGCCGTCGCTGTCGGCCCAGCCGGCCTGGGCCAGCAGTTCAGCCGCCTGTTCGGCATCGTAAGGATAGGGCTTCAGGTCGGTGTTGTACTCGGGGCGGAATTTGTGGATCGGGCTCTCGATGGTCTCGCCCAATCCGAAGAGCAGGCTGCGGATCATCTCCTCCCTATTGGTCAGGCAGGTCATGGCCTGGCGCACCAGCCTGTCGCGGAAGATAGGATGCCGGTTGTTCCAGCCGATGTAGGTGTAGCCGCTGGAGTACTCGATGCCCTTGAGGAAGCGTTCGTTGAATTCGGATGACCAGCTCTTTTCCTTGAATTCCAGGGGTTGCAGGGTGTGCCTGTCGAGCTGGCCGTTGGTCAGTTCGATGAAGGCGGCATCCATGTTGTTGATGATCTTGAAGACGATCCTGTCCACGTACCCGGTGGCCGGCAGGCCCTCCTTGCCCTGCCCCCAGTAGTTGGGACTGCGGGTGAGCACCACCTTCTGCTGGGTGACCAGGTCGCGCTCCACGTCGGCGATCAGATAGGGGCCGGAACCCAGGAGCTTGCGGTTGAAGTTCTGGTTGAACTGCTCGGCGAACTTCTTCACCGCCTCGGCGTGTGGCCCCCGTGCCCAGGAGCCGTCCACCAGGCTGCTCAGGCTCACCGGCGCCATCAGTCCCTCGGGGTCGTAGAAGTGGCGGGGCAGGATCTCGAAGCCCCCCAGCATCATGTCGTTGCGGAAGTACGGCTCGCTGCACAGAAAGGTGATCAGGTAGTCCCCTTCCTGCCGCACGTCCTTCACCGCCTCGTAGTAGTTGCGCAGGTGGGGGGCCATCACCTGGGAATTCTGGATCACCTTCATGCTGAAGAGCACGTCGTCGGCAGTGAGCGGCTGGCCGTCGGCAAAGCGCACGTCCGGGCGCAGCTCAAAGGTGTAGGAGAGCTTGTCCGCCGAAATGGTCGGATAGGCCTTGGCCACCAGTCCCTTGAGGGCATAGGGCTGCTCGTTCTCCGGGTAGAGCAGCGACTCGAAGACAAAGCGGTGGATGGACGAAGCTCCCGCATCACTCGAGGTGTAGGGGTTGAGGTTTTCGGGATCGGAGAGCATGTGCTCCACCATCCAATCCCCGTACTGGGGCGCCGCGGTTTTGGGCTGGCGCAGCGGCGCCGGGGTGATGCCGTCGAGCACCACGATGTCGCGGGTGCCGGCCAGAATGGCCTGGACCTTGTCCCAGATTTCCTCCGCCCCGGCCGGGGCGGCCAGCGCCCATAAGGCGGCGATCATCCTGCACATCCTGTTCATCAGACTCATCTCCTCACACCGGGGTCAGCCAGCCGCGGCAATCTTCCGCCTCGGCGTTGACCACCTTGAAAAAGGCCTGCTGCAGGCGCCGGGTGATGGGGCCGCAGTGGCCGCTGCCGATGGAGATCTGGTCGATGGCCCGGATCGGCGTGATCTCCGCGGCCGTGCCGGTGAAGAAGACCTCGTCGGCGATATAGAGGAATTCGCGCGGGATGGCCCGCCGCTCCACCCGCATCCCCAGCCCCTCGGCCAGGCTGATGACCGTGTGCCGGGTGATGCCCGGCAGGATGGAGAAATGGGAGGAGGGGGTGTAGATGACCTCATTCTTGATGGCGAAGAGATTCTCGCCGCTGCCCTCGCTCACCATGCCGTCGGTGCCCAGCACGATCCCCTCGTCGTACCCGTTGAGCTTGGCCTCCATCTTCACCAGCTGCGAGTTGAGATAGTTGCCTCCGGCCTTGGCCAGGAAGGGCAGGGTGTTGGGCGCCATCCGGTTCCACGAGGCCGTGCACACCGAGACCCCCTTCTCCAGGGCTTCGGGACCCAGGTACTGGCCCCACTCCCAGACCGCGATCACCGTGTCGATGGGGCAGTCGAGGGGATTCACCCCGCGCGAGCCGTACCCGCGAAAAGCCACCGGGCGGATGTAGCACTCCTTCAACTGGTTGGCGCGGATGGTCTCCAGCGAGGCGGCGCACAGTTCCTCCCGGGTGTAGGGGATCTCCATGCGGTAGATCTTGGCCGAGTCGTAGAGGCGGTTGAGGTGGTCCTGCAGGCGGAAGACCGCCGGCCCCTTGCGGGTGTGGTAGCAGCGGATGCCCTCGAAGACACTGGAGCCGTAGTGCACCACATGGGCCAGCACGTGGATCTTGGCCTCGTGCCAGGGAACCAGTTTGCCGTTGAACCAGATCTTTTCAGCTTCCATCGGTGCGCTCTCCTCGGGCTAGAGGGTCCCCCGGCGGGGGCTCAAATGGACTCACAGGGTCTTTTTCAGGGCGATCTTGAAGCTGTCGAAATCCCGCGCGGTGCTCTTGGCGGCGGACGCATTGCAGTTCTCCTGGTGCGCCCGGCTCACCCCCAGGCTGATGCTGGTGGCCTCTGCTGAATTGGCCTCTTCCGATCTGCTGTTGTAGTTCAGGTTCACCCCCAGGGTACTGTTTCGGATACAGCGGTTGAGCGCGCGCTCCTCCTGGCCCTGGCGGTAGTCGTAGGTCCACTGGCGGTCCAGGCGATAGCTGTAGTTGGCCCCCAGGGACAGGGCCTTGGCCAGGCTGTAGGAAAGGCCGCTGCTGAGGGTGTGGTCGGCGTCCTCCTCCTTGACCAGCTGCGACTGGTCCTCGACCACCAGCAGGCCGAAATCCTCGGCGTTGTACGCGTACCTGCCGCTCAGCTGCAGGGCGCCGAAGAAGCGCCGCTGTACTCCGTGGGTCATGCCCCAGCCCCGGCGGATATTGCTCTTGCGGTTCTCCGCCCGGCTGTAGAGCAGGCGGTCGAAATCGAAGACGGTGCGCCGGGCCGAGATGTCGAAGTCGTGGGTGAAGGAGGCGCCCAGGCGCTCGTAGCGGGTGCCGATGCTCAGTTTCAGGTCCTTGTTCCTCGAGTTGTCGCTGGCGCTGCGGGCGTCCAGGTTCACCTTGTGCGAGTAGGTGTTGGTCAATTCCGCGTCCAGGTTGAAGTCGCTGGCGAACTTCCCGCTGTACTTCAGGCGGGCATTGCTGCCAAAGGTGTCGCGGTTCTGCTCGGCGGCACCGGGGTTGTCGGCCCGGCCTGAGCTGGCCTGGCTCGACAGCTCCAGGCTGTGGTTTTCGCTCAGCTGCCAGCCCAGCCGGCCGCTGAGGGACATGCCACTGCTCTCCCGGTCGTTGGTGGAGTCGCGGAAGGTCTCCCCGTCGGGCAATTCCACCTCCAGCCGGCGCTGGTCAGCCGTATCGTACTTGAAGGAGGCGCTGCTGGTCAGTTGGTCGAGCAGCTTGCCCGAGAGGCTGGTGCTGAAATTCCGGCTCTGGTTCTCGTGGTCCTTGGCAAAGAACTGGTTGCGCGGGTCCGCATCAGCGTTGGCGGTGTTGGTGTTGCGGCTCTCGTTGAAGCCCACCCGGCTGTTGAAGTCAAAGCGACTCAGCTTGAAGGAAAGATCCGATGAGAAATTGGTCCCCTCGTTCTGGGACAGTTCGGCCACCACCGCCGTGTCCCGCCGCACCAGTTCCTCTGCCACCGTCTCGCTGATCTTGGCCCGGGTCACCCCCTGCTCCGAGCGGTTCTGCGAAAAACTGAAGTTGGTGCGCAGCTGGTGCGGAAAGCTGTACCCCAGACTCATGCTCAGGCTTTCGTTGCGGTCCTTGTTGTTCTTCAGGGTGTTGTCCCGCTTCGACACGCTCAGCGAGGAGTTCAGCTTTTCCCCCCCCACCTTCAGGTCTGGCGACACCCGCAGCGCGGCGTTGTACTGCACCCCCTTTTCCTGGATGGTGCTGTCGATCTTGGCGCGGCTGGCCCGCCGGGCCGTGATCGCCCCTGGCGTCACACTGGTGCTCAGGCTGCGGAAGGGACCGCTCTGGAAAGGGTTGTACTGAAACCGGAACCCGTAGCTCTGGCTGCGGATCTTCTGCTTCTGCAGGGTGGCGCTGCGGCTCGAGGCGCTGGCCTGGATGCCGATCGACGCCCGGCGCCCCAGGATGGGGTAGTGGATCGAGGAACTCACTGAGGCATTGTCCTGCCAGGCGTTCAGCCCGTCCCGCTGGTCCAGGTCGTATTTCAGCGTGGTGGAAAGCGAAATGCTCATCGAATCCTGTCCCGATGACAGGGCCACGGGAAAAGCCCAGTTCATGCTGGGCAGATTAGGTTGCCAGCTCAAGCGGTCGCTGCTCTTGTTGAAAGTCAGGCTGTAGGACTCGCCAAAGGCCGGTTTGCCGGTGGCCACCACCGCGGCCAGGACCAGCAGGAGGATCACCGGGCGCATGGCTCAGACCTCCGCGGCGCTCCGGGCCCCGGCAAAGGCGTCGCTGAGACGGCCGAATTCCTCCAGGCTCAGGGTCTCGGGCCGGCGGCTCAGGTCGATGTCCGCGGCGGCGGCGCGCTCCTCCAGTTCTTCCCGCCGGCCCTCGCACAGGCCCAAAAGCGAGTTGCGCAGCATCTTGCGCCGCTGGCCAAAGGCGCTGCGCACCAGCCGGCCGAAGATCCGCTCGTCCTGCACCGGATAGCGCGCCGTCTCGAACTGCACCTCCACCACCGTGGAGTAAATCTGAGGGACCGGCCGGAAGGCGCCGGGGGCCACCTGGATGCGGGGGTGGACCTGGGCCCGCAGGCTCAAGAGCACCGTCAGCAGGCTGTAATCCTTGGACCCGGGCCGGGCCGCCAGGCGGCGGGCCACCTCCTGCTGCACCATCAGGATGGCGGCGCGGATATGGTCGGCCTGCGCCAGCATACCAAAGAGCAGCGGCGCGGTGATATTGTAGGGCAGATTGCCCACCACCAGCAGGCGCTCCCGGCCTTCTTCGCGCAGCAGCTGACCCAGGTCCAAGTCCAGCACATCCCCCTCGATCAGGCGAAAGTCGGGGCCGGCCAGGCGCTGGCGCAGATAAGCGGCCAGATCGCGGTCGATCTCCACCGCCACCAGGCGCCCGCCCCGGGCCGCCAGCCGCTGGGTCAGGACCCCGCGCCCCGGCCCGATCTCCAGGACCAGTTCTCCGGGCAGGGGCTGGACCAGGGCGACGATGCGCTCGGCGATGGTCTGGTCGGCCAGAAAGTGCTGGCCAAAGCGCTTGCGGGGACGCGGCAGCGGGCCGGTGCTCATCCCCTGGCTCTCGCCTGGCTGCCCTGGCGCAATTGCCGCCACAGCTCGGCCAGCACCAAGGGGGCGTGCACGTTGCGCCCCAGGCAGCCAAAGCCCCGGTCCAGTTCCACGGCCAATTCCTCGACCCGCTCGGCCGGCAGCCGGGACTGCAAGTGCTGGAAAAACTCCAACCGGTCGGCGCGGGCCAGGTCGGCCTGGCGCTGGCAGGAGAGCAGGAACAGATCTCTCAGATAATGGCTGCTCAGCGACAGAAACTGTTCCAGCCGCAGGCGGTCGGCGCCCAGTTCCTCCACCAGTTCCCAGTACACCCCGTCCTGGCCCTCGACCCCGGCCTGGAGAAACTGCTCCACCTGCTGGCTGGCCTGGTCCAGCTCGCCGGCGGCCACCTGCCTGGCCCGCTGCAGGCTGCCCTCGCCAAGGCGGGCGGCCATTCCCGCCCGCTGGGGCTCCACCCCCTCCTGCTCCAATCGGGCGGCCAGCTGGCCCTGACCCAGCCGCTGCAAGGGCAGGCGCTGGCAGCGGGACAGCACCGTGGGCAGCAGCCGCTGGGGCGCGGACGAAACCAGGATGAAACAGACATTTACTGGCGGCTCTTCCAAAATCTTGAGTAACGCATTGGCCCCGGCCGGATGCATGCATTCGGCTTCGAAGATCAGCGCGACCTTCCAGGGCGCCTCCACCGGCGCATAACTGAGTTCCCGCTGCAGGGCCAGCAGGTGCTTCTTGGGGATATTGGTCCGGCTGCGGGTGAGCGACAGTTCCTGCTCCAGGTATTCCTGGGCGGCCGGCCGGACCTCTGCCCACACCTCATCCCAGGGAGGGGACTGGCGGTCCTCCTCCTCTTTCTTCTTCTGCGGCAGCAGGACACACAGATCCGGATGGGCCAGCGCCTCCATCTTGCGGCAGTGCGGGCAGCGCTGGCAGGCCTCTTCCCCGCCTTCCTGGCAGTTGAGAGCCTTGGCCAATTCGAAGGCCAGGAAGCGCTTGCCCGTGCCGGGCGGCCCGCTCACCAGCACCGCGTGCGGCACGCGCCCTCGCCGCAGCCAGGCGGCGGCCAGGGCTTTGGCGCGGTCCTGGCCGCAGATGCGCGCAAATGACAAGGGAAGCTCCCCCAGCCTTCAGTTGCGGTGGACCAGGCTGGTGTCGGTGTCCTTGTCGAAGAAGTGGGCCTTCTCGATCTCCACGGCCAGCTTCACCTCCTGATCGACCACCGGCATGTGCAGGGGATCGACCCTGGCCACAAAGGAGGTCTTGCCGGTGGTGAGATAGAGAAACACCTCGCTGCCCATGGGCTCCACCACCTCGACCCTGGCGGTGACCTGGACCGTGCTCACTCCGCTGCCCAGGGTGGCCGGGTCGTGGATGTCCTCGGGGCGGATGCCGAAGACCACCTCCTTGCCGGCGTGCTGGCTCAGCCACTGGTCGTAGCTGGCGGGCAGGGGGATGCGGATGTGGCCCTCGTCGAAGACCAGGCCGCCATCCTCGACCAGGCTGCCGGGGATGAAGTTCATCGCCGGGCTGCCGATGAAACCGGCCACGAACTGATCCACCGGATTGTTGTAGAGGTTCAGGGGCGTGTCGATCTGGTGGATGCGGCCGTCCCGCATCACCACGATGCGATCGCCCATGGTCATGGCCTCGGTCTGGTCGTGGGTCACGTAGATCATCGTGGCCCCCAGGCGCGAGTGGAGCTTGCTGATCTCGGTGCGCATCTGCACCCGCAGCTTGGCGTCCAGGTTGGACAAGGGCTCGTCGAAGAGAAAGACCTTGGGCTTGCGCACGATGGCCCGGCCCACGGCCACCCGCTGCCGCTGGCCCCCGGAAAGGGCTTTGGGCTTGCGCTCCAGCAGCTCCTGGATGCCCAGGATGTCGGCGGCCTCCCGCACCCGGGCGTCGATCTCCTCCTTGGGGTATTTGCGCAGCTTGAGGCCGAAAGCCATGTTCTGGTACACGCTCATGTGGGGATAGAGCGCATAATTCTGGAAGACCATGGCGATATCCCGGTCCTTGGGCGGGATATCGTTGACCAGCACCCCGTCGATGTGGATCTCACCGCTGGTGATCTCCTCGAGGCCGGCGATCATCCGCAGGGTGGTGGACTTGCCGCAGCCCGAGGGCCCCACCAGGACCACGAACTCCTTGTTCCTGATCTCGATGTCAGCCCCGTCCACCGCCACCACGCTCTTGTCGTAGACCTTGCGCACGTTCTTGAGGATTACTTCGGCCATGGCCTCCTCCTGCCCGGGTTGACAATAACTAAAGCTCGCGGTACATGACCAGTCCATCTT
Organism: Candidatus Latescibacterota bacterium; assembly: GCA_016187725.1. Lineage (GTDB taxonomy): Bacteria > Latescibacterota > UBA2968 > UBA8231 > UBA8231 > SICG01. The sequence goes on along the minus strand of JACPJE010000084.1, from coordinate 10,388 downwards.
CCACCGGCCGGGTATAAAACCTCGCCAGCCGCCCCTCCTGTCTGAAGCCCCAGCGGAGGTAGAGGCTGATGGCGGCCCGGTTGCCCGTCCGCACCTCCAAGCGGCACCCCTGGCAGCCCCGCCGGCGGGCCCGGCGCAACATCTCCAGCAGCAACCGGCCTCCCCAGCCCTGCCGGCGCCAGGCAGGGGCGATGGCCAGACTGGCCAGGTGAAAACGCACCCCCGCTGTCCGGCCGAGGCCGTAGCCGATCAGTTCTTCTGCCACCCACAGCCCCACGCATACCCCTGATTCTTCCTGTACTACCCAGCCCAGTTCCTCCGCCGACCAGGGATTGGCAAAGGACTCCCGCTCGACAGCGGCCACTGCCCCCAGATGCTCCACCCCTAGTTCGGCAAAACGGCAGGGTGCCGAAACGCAGTGGTCAGGGGAGGAGGCAGCCCTGCACATCCTCAGCTCCTCAAGTTCCCACTCCGGGGCCCCGCAGGTACTCGGGCTCCACCGACACCAGGTCGGCCACCTCCCCGGCTTCCAGTCTGGCCAGGGCCAGCCAGCCCAGCGCCGCGGCCTCGGGCCGGGAGCAGGGAAAGGGCGCCTGCACGGCCTGCGGGCAGGCCGCCACCAGTTCGCGGTAGGCCAGCGCGCCGTCCCCGGTGAAGAGGGTGGGGACGCCCGCCCGCTCCGCCATGAGGGCCTGGGGCGCCAGGGCCCTGGGCGCCTCCAGGAGCCGGGGCCGGCCGGCACCCGTGTCGTACAGGGCGGTGTAGACCTCTCCTCTGCGCGCATCCAGCATGGGACACACCGGGTGGCGGGCAAAGGGCAGGCGCGCGGCCAGCACCTCCAGGGTGGATACCGTCACCAGGGGCAGTTCCCGGGCCAGGCAGAAACCCTTGGCCGCGCTCAACCCGAGCCTCAACCCCGTAAAGGAGCCCGGGCCGATGGACACGGCGATGGCGCCCACTTGGTCAAAGGTGCAGCCGGCCATTTTCAGGGCATCTTCCACCTCGACAAAGAGGCGCTGGTGGTGCTGCAGCCCCACGTCGAAGTACCGGCTGACCAGGGTCCTTTCCCCGTCCACCAGGGCCACGCTGCCCGCCGGGGTGGCCGTGTCGAAGGCGAGGATCAGCACGGGTCAATTCCCCTGTAGTAAGGGCGCAGCGCGCTGCGCCCCCTACAACAGATTTAACTGCGGGCCCTCGGGGACTGGCCTTCCCAGGTGTTCGTATGCCCGCGCCATGGCCTGCCGCCCCCGGGGGGTGCGCTTGAGGAAGCCCTCCTTGATCAGGTAGGGCTCGTAGACCTCTTCGAGGGTCTCCTCGTCTTCGCCGATGACCGCGGCCAGGTTGCTCAAGCCCACCGGCCCGCCGTTGAACTTGTCGATGACGGCCCGCAGCAGTTTGAGGTCGATCTCGTCCAGACCGGTGGCATCCACGTTGAGCAGGTCCAGGGCCTTGCCCACCACCGGGGCGTCGATGGTGCCGTCCCCCTCCACCTGGGCGTAGTCGCGCACCCGCCGCAACCAGCGCTTGGCCAGCCGCGCGGTGCCGCGCGAACGGCGGGCGATCTCCACGGCTCCGCCTTCGTCGATGCGGAACTTGAGCAGGCGCGCGTCCCGCCTGACGATCTGGGCCAGTTCCTCCACCGAGTAGTAATCGAGGTACCCGGTGATCCCGAAGCGCGCCCGCATGGGCGAGGTCAAGAGCCCCTGCCTGGTGGTGGCCCCCACCAGGGTGAAAGGCTCCAGGGGGATGTTCACCGAGCGGGCCTGCGGCCCCTGGTCGATCATGATGTCGATGCGGTAGTCCTCCATTGCCGAGTAGAGGTACTCCTCCACCACCCGGTTGACCCGGTGGATCTCGTCGATGAAGAGCACGTCGCGCGGTCCCAGGTTGGTGAGGATGCCGACCAGATCCCCCGGCCTTTCGAGCAGCGGGCCCGAGGTGGGGTGGATCTGCACCCCCAGCTCGCGGGCGATCACATAGGAGATCGTGGTCTTGCCCAGCCCCGGCGGCCCGTAGAGCAGCACGTGATCCATGGCCTCGACCCGCTGCTTGGCCGCCTCGATCCCGATCCGCAGTTGTTCCTTGACCTTGGCCTGCCCCATCATCTCGTCCAGCGAGTTGGGGCGCAGAGCCTGGTCGAACTCCCGCTCCTCTCCGTCTGCCTGAGGCTCCACGAATCGCGCTGCCATCTTTTGCCTGCTCCGGGGCTTCAGCGCTCCTGGAGGGCGCGCTTGATCAGCTGCTGGACACTCAACTCGGCCCCTTCCTTCTCGATCACCCGCTGCACGGCCTGGCGGGCGGCCAGCGAGGCGATGCCCAGGGCGGTGAGCGCCAGCACGGCCTCTTCCACCGCCCGGGGGGCTGCCGGCGCGCCGGGCGCCGCTGCCGAGGCGCCCAGTTCGACCTTGTCCTTCAGCTCGATGATCATCCGCTCAGCGGTCTTCTTGCCGATGCCCTTGATCCCGGTCAACTCCCGCACCCGCTCGTGGAAGATCGCCTCCTGCAAATCCCGCACCGCCATCCCCGAAAGCACGGTCTGCGCCAGGACCGGGCCGATGCCTGAAATCCCGATCAACATCCGGAACATCTCGCGCTCGGCCTCCTCGACAAAGCCGAAGAGGTCCTGGCGGTCTTCGCGCACGTGGTGGTGGGTCAGGAGCAACACCTCGGCCCCGGACTCGGGCAATTGGCCGTAGGTGGCCAGGGAGATGGCCACTTCGTAGCCGATCCCGCCGGCCTCCACCACCGCCCGGGTCGGCGCCTTGTGCACCAGCCTGCCCCGCAGGTGCGTGATCATCGTCTGACTACCCGCTGCAAGAGCGCTTCCACCTCAGGCCGGCGCCGGGAGGAAGGCGGCGGCAGATGGCGCCCAGGTTGAAAGCAGTGGCACAGGGCGATGGCCAGGGCATCCGAAGCGTCGAGGGGCCTGGGCAGTTCCTTCAGCCCCAGCAGCCGGCAGACCATGAAGCGGACCTGTTCCTTGGTGGCCCGGCCGTGCCCGACCACGGCCTTCTTCACTTCGGCCGGCGGATAATGCGCCACCGGCCGCCCGGCCTTGCGGGCCGCCAGCAGGATCACCCCGCGCGCCTGGCCCAGCTTGGCAGCGGCGTCCGCATCCTTGCCGAAGAAGGTGCTCTCCACCGCCACCGAATCAGGGCCACACTCTTCCAGGAGCCGCGCCAGCCGGTCGTAAATAAAAACCAGCCTGTCCTCAAAGGCCAAGCCGGCGCCAGGGCGTATGCAGCCGCAGTCCAGATAACGGTACTGGCGCTGCCGCACCTCCTCAATCAGTCCATAGCCGGTGCTGGTGCTGCTGGGATCGATGCCGAGAACGATCAAAGCGCCCCATAGAACTGGGAGGAGAAAACCAGAACTCGACTCAGGCCGAAGCCAGCAGCTTTTGCAGATCCGCTTCGGGCGCGTCGAAGTTGGAATAGACCTTCTGGACGTCGTCGAGGTCTTCGAGGGCCTCCAGCAAATTGACGATGGGCTCCACGTCCTTCGACTCCACTACCAGCATGTTCTGCGGCAGCCAGGCCAGCGAAGCCTGGCTGCTGGCGATGCGCTTTTCCTCCAGGGCCTGCTTCACCGCCTCAAAACCGGCCATCGGCACCACGATCTCGTGGACTTCGCCCCCGTCTTGTAGATCTTCGGCCCCGGCATCCAGCACCAGCATCATCAATTCCTCTTCGCCGATGAGGCTTTTGTCCACCTCGATGACCCCTTTCTGGGCGAACATCCAGGCCACCGACCCCTTCTCCGCCAGATTGCCGTTGTGCTTGCTGAAGATGTGGCGGACCTCGGCCACCGTGCGGTTCTTGTTGTCGGTCAGCCCCTCGACGATGATTGCCACCCCGCCGGGGCCGTACCCCTCGTAGAGCACCTCTTCGTAGACCACCCCCGGCTCCTCGCCGGTGCCCCTGCGGATGGCCCGCTCGATGGTGGCATTGGGCATGTTGGCGGCCCTGGCGTTCAGGACCGCGGTGCGCAGCCGGGAATTGCCGGACTCGTCCCCACCGCTGCGGGCCGCCACGGTGATTTCCTTGATCAGCTTGGTGAAGAGTTTGCCGCGCTCCGCGTCCTTGGCGCCTTTTTTCCTCTTGATCGTACTCCATTTGGAGTGGCCTGACATATTCGGTACTCTCCCTGCGCGAAACGGTAAATTCGGGGAAAATCTATGAAAATGTATCACAATTCCAAGGCCAAAGCAAGAGAAGCACCGCGGGCCTTCTCTCGGTGAAACACCCCAAAAAAACGAGGAGCGCCCCCCGCATCGGCGAGGGCCGCTCCCGGGCGCTGTGCTGATCTGCGGGTCAGGTTGCCGGGCGTTTGGCCTCTGCCAGGACGCGATCGAGGATGGCGGCCGGTACTTCTTCGTAGCGTTCGAACTTCTGCGCGTGCATGCCCCGCCCCTGGGTCATCGAACGCAGTGAGGTGGCATAGCGATCGATCTCGGCCAGGGGGACCTCGGCGCGGATGATCTGGTAATGGCCTTCAGTGTCCATGCCGCTGATCCGCCCCCGGCGCGCCGAGAGGTCGCCCATCACCTCGCCCATGAATTCCTCGGGCACGGTGATACTCAGGCTGTAGATCGGTTCGAGCAGGATGGGTCTGGCCTTGAGAAAGGCATCCTTGAAGGCCTGGGACGAGGCGATCTTGAAGGAGACCTCGTCCGAGTCCACATCGTGGTACTTGCCGTCGTACACCGCCACCGCCACATCCACGACCCGGCAGCCTGCCAGGGGTCCTTCGCCCAGCGATTCGTTGAGCCCCTTTTCCACTGCCGGGATGAAGTTGTGCGGAATGGCCCCGCCCACCACCTCGTCGATGAACTCAAATCCTTCGCCCCGGCCCTTGGGCGCGATGCGCAGGAAGACCTCGCCGAACTGACCGCGCCCACCGCTCTGCTTTTTGTGGCGATAGTGGCCCTCGGCCCTGCCCTTGACCGTCTCCCGGTAGGGGACCTTGGGCATCTCGACGTTGACCTCCACCCCAAAACGGGCCTTCAGGCGCTGGAGCAGGGTGCTCAGGTGGATATCCCCCTGGGTCAGGAGCAGGGACTGGCTGACCTCGCCGTCGTACCTGAACACAAAACTCGGGTCCTCTTCATGCAGCCTGGCCATACCCAGGGCCAGGCGGTCCTCACCGCCTTTCTCCTTGGCCGAGATGGCCACGCGGATGAGCGGTTCGGGAAAAGCGATGCCAGGCAGCACGACTGGTTTGCTCCTGCCGCACAGGGTATTCCCGGTGTGGGTGTCCTTCAGTTTGACCAGCGCCACGATATCGCCGGCCTTGGCCTCGGGAACCTCGGTGCGGGCATGGCCGTTGAGCTGGAAGATCTGGCCTATCCGCTCTGTGGTGTTCCTAGTGGAGTTGGCCACCTCATCC
>JACPJE010000083.1 GCA_016187725.1 Candidatus Latescibacterota bacterium | reverse complement strand
CAGCCCGTGGCCCTGGGCGAGGGGCTGGTGGTGGTGGCCACCGAGGAAGGGACGCTCTATGTCTTTGGCAAGTAGGATCTTTCTGGCTCTGCTCCTGCTATGGCAGGGGGGCACGTCGGCCCTGAGTGCACAGTTGCTTTCAGTCAAGCTACCCCTTTGGCAGCAAAAGATAGTGGATGACCACAGGGGTTCTGCCGCGTCGGGGAGCGACCCACTCCGGCCTTTCCCCAGGCGCGTCCCGCGACACCATCTATATGGTGTCGCGCCTCGCTCGCTTCGCTCGGCTGCCCCAGCGCCCAGCCCCCGCAACGTCCCATACGTTGGGACGTTGCGCCCCGCCGCTTGCTGTGCAGCGCATCTGCAATTCTCAAGTATGGGTGAGGGGGAGGCGTCCGCCGCCAAACCCCGCGAACCCCGGCTGCGGCCCCGGCTCTACTTCAGCATGGGGCTGGCCCTGGTCGCCGGCGGCACAGCCTGGTGGAGCGAGCGCCGGGCCGACCGCGCCTACGACAAGTACCTGCACTCGGCCAGTTTCCAGCGCCAGCGCGACCAGTTTCGCCGGGCCGAGCGCTACGACCGGATGGCGGGTGCGGCCTTTGTCTTCATGGAGGCGGGAATTGTGCTGACTACCTATCTGGTCTTTTTTTAGATATGGCCAGGGTCTTACCTCTCCTCTGCTGCCTGGTCTGGATGGGGATTGGCTGTGCCGACCGGCAGGCCCGCAACCCCTTGGACCCGCAGGTCGAAGACCCGGCAGTGGAGATAGGCCCTCTGGAGGCGGTGGCCGGGGACGGGGAGGTGGTCCTGCGCTGGGACTACAGCGCTTTCGAGGACGTGAGCGGGTACCGGCTCTACCGCCGATCCGGGGATGGGGACCTGGAACTCTACCGGGAATTGGCAGCTGGCACGCGCGCCTATACCGATCTCCGGGTGGAGAACGGGGCCACCTATGCGTACCAATTGGCGCTGCTGGTCAGGGGAGAGGGGGAGCGGCGATTGGAGCCGGTGCGCCAGGCCACCCCAGGACCTCAGGCGGGCTGGGCAGCGGACCTGGGCAGCGGGCTGGTGTGGCGGATCAGCCCGGACAACCGGGCGGCTTTCTTCGGCCAGGGGCGCTTTCCAGGATTGGTCGGGGTGGGGGTGGACCAGCGGGATGGTTCCTGCTGGGTGAGCGACCGCTATTTCAAAGGATTGGTCCGGATCAGCGCCTCCGGCGAGTTGAGCGAGCATCCGGCAGCCCTCGGGGAAGCCGGCCCCTTGAGCATCGACCCCGACCAGCAGGTGGGTTGGTTGGTGGACAGCGCCCGCCAGACCGTGTCGTGGTTCGCCCTGGCCCCGCTGGCCGACTCCCTGGCGCTGGAGGTGGTGGATGCCCGCTTCGAGGGGTTGGCGGTGCTGGAAGCCAGGGCGGGCAGTTGCTGGATCGGGGCGGCTGACCGGGTGTTGCGCTACTGGAGGGAGGACCGGCGCCGTCAGGAGTGGGCGGTGGAAAAGCCCAAGGCCCTGGCGCCCATCCCGGAAGGAGGGGCCTGGGCCCTGGTGCGCGGCGGTCAGGGGTTGGTCTACCTCGAACCCGAGGGTGGGATCAGGGAATTCACCCTGCCTTTTGCCGTGGCCCAGGCCCTGGAGGCCGACCCGCAGAGCGGCGCCTGCTGGGTGGCCGGGATGGAAGCGGTGGTCTCGCTGGCTGCGGACGGGACCTCGCTGGCCCAGTGGGAGGGCTTGGCCGGCGGCCGCGCCCTGGCCCTGGACGGGGTGCACCGGCAGTTGTGGGTCGCCGCGCCCGAGCTGTTGATAAAAGTGTCGGCCGAAGGCCAGGTGCTGGCCCGCCTGGGGGGATTCGCCTCGCTGGGCGGCATCGAAGTAGATCCAGGGACCTCGAGATAGGACGGGAAAAGGCGCGATGATTGCCAGCATGACCGGATTCGGCAGCGGCACAGCGGAGAGCCAGGGGCTGGGGGTGAGGGTGGAGGTGCGGGCGGTGAACAGCCGCTTCTGCGAGATCCAGCTGCGCTGTCCTTCACGCCTGCAGCAACTCGAAGCGCAGCTGCGGGAACGGGTGACTGCCCGGGTCACCCGGGGCAAGGTCTCGGTCCTCATCGAGTGGGAGGAGCAGGGGGCCGCAGCGACCCTGCCCATCCTCGACGAGGAGGTAGTCCAGCATTACCTGCGGGAACTGGAGCGCCTGCGCCAGCTAGGCGCGCTGGCCGGTGAGGTGGAGCTGGCCCTGGTGGCCGGGCTGCCCGGAGTTTTCAAGGTGGCTGCCGCCGCACCGGTGCCTCCCCAGGCCGAGGGGTTGGTCCTGCAGGCCCTCGACCAGGCCCTGGAGGGCTTTGACCAGATGCGCCGGTCCGAGGGGGCGACCCTGGCCGCGGATCTGCGCGCCCGGGTGGGATCGATCGAGGAGCGGCTGGACCAGATAGCCGGGCAGGCCACCGCAGCCAGGCAGCGGTTGCAGACCCAGATGCGCGAGAAGGTCGAGGGGCTGCTGCGCCCGGGGGAGATCCCCGAGGAAAGGCTGGCCCTGGAGGTGGTGCTGCTGGCCGAGCGCAGCGATATCGCCGAGGAGGTGGTCCGCTTCCGCAGCCACAACGCCCAATTCCTCGCCGCCCTGGACCAAGGGGGCGAGGTGGGCCGGCGGCTCAACTTCTTGCTCCAGGAGCAGAACCGGGAAGCCAACACCATCAGTTCCAAGGCCAGCGAGGCCCAGATCGTCCACCTGGCGGTGGAGATCAAGGAAGAAGTGGAGCGCCTGCGCGAGCAGGTGCAGAACCTGGCCTGAGGGGGGGACAGGTGGCGATCATCACGGTCAGTGGTCTGCCGGGCAGCGGCACTAGCACCGCCTGCAAGTTGCTGCAGGAAAGGCTGGATTGGCGCTACGTGAACGCCGGGGATTTTTTCCGCCAGCTGGCCGCCGACGAGGGGATCTCCCTGGCAGAGATGGGCCGGCGAGCCGAGGCAGACGGCCACTTCGACCGCCAATTGGACGCGCACATGGTCCAGTTGGCCCGGCAGGAAAAGGATCTGATCCTGGAAGGGCGCCTGACCGGATGGATGGCCCTGCGCCAGGGGCTGCCGGCGCTCAAGGTCTGGTGCCTTGCCGCCCTCCCGGTGCGGGCCGGCAGGGTGGGCCAGCGGGACCACCAGACCCCCGACCAGGCCGAGCGCGACATCGCGGCCAGGGAGCGTTCCGAGCACCAGCGGTACGCCCGGCACCATCAGATAGATCTGGACGACCTCTCCATCTACGACCTGGTCCTGGACACCGGGCTCCTCGCTCCTGGGGAGGTGGTGGCCAGGATTCTGTCCATCCTGGAGTCCCCGCGATGAAATTACAGGGAAGAAGGGTGCTGCTGGGAATCAGCGGCGGCATTGCCGCGTACAAGACTCCCCAGCTCCTGCGCGCCCTGCTGAAGGAAGGGGCCGAGGTGCGGGTGGTGATGACCGCGGCGGCCCAGCGCTTTGTGACCCCCTATACCCTCGAAGTGCTCTCGCGCCATCCGGTCCACACCGAGATGTTCGTTGCCTCCCAGGAGTTTCCGGTGCTGCACGTGGGCTTGGCTCAATGGGCCGAACTGGTGGTGCTGGCTCCGGCCACCGCCCACCTGCTGGCCCGCCTGGCCTGCGGCCTAGCCGACGATCTGCTCACCACCCTGATGCTGGGCTGCCCAGCCCCGGTGCTGGCCGCCCCCTCGATGGAGGAGCGCATGCTCGACCATCCCCTCACCCAGGAGCACCTGCGCCGGCTGGAGGGACTGGGATACCAGTGGGCCGAGCCGGCGACCGGGGAACTGGCCTCTGGGGCCTTCGGGCGGGGGCGCATGGCCGAGCCCGAGGAGATCGCCGGCCAGGTGGTGCGGCACTTCGCCGTGGCCGGCGATTTGCAGGGGGTGAAGGTGCTGGTCAGCGCCGGACCCACGGTGGAGGACCTGGACCCGGTGCGTTTCATCGGCAACCGCTCCAGCGGCAAGATGGGGTACGCCCTGGCCACCCAGGCTCAGAGGCGGGGGGCGCAGGTGTGGCTGATATCCGGGCCCACAGCCCTGACCCCGCCGGCCGGGGTGGAGTTCAGGGGGGTGCGTTCTACCCTAGAGATGCAGGGAGTGCTGGAGGAACTCTTCCCGCAGATGGATGCCGCCATCCTGGCGGCGGCCGTGGCCGACTACCGGCCGGCGCAGGTGGCACCGCAGAAGCTCAAGCGGGGCACCGGCAAGCTGGTCATCGAACTGGTGGAGAATCCCGATCTCTCCGCCGAACTGGGCCGGCGCAAGCAGAGGCACCAGGTGCTGATCGGCTTTGCCATGGAGACCGAGGAGGGCTTGGCCCGGGCCAGGGAGAAGCGGCGACGCAAGAACTGCGACCTGATGGTGCTCAACAACCTGCGCGAGGAAGGGGCCGGCTTCGGGGTGGACACCAATATCGTCACCCTGATCGAAGGCCAGGGCGCCGAGCAGGCCCTGCCCAAGATGAGCAAGCTCCAGGTGGCCGACCGCATCCTCGACTGGTTGCGCCAGCGGCGTCTGGCCCAGGGTTGACAGGGTTGCAGGGTTAGGAGAGCGTAGATATGGAGGCAGACAGGGCCCAGTTGCTCAACCAGGCGCGCCGCTATTTGGAAGACCTGCGCCTTTTCGAGGGAGGGGAGTTCATCGCCCCGGTCCTTCAGCAGGAGGAACAGGGAGGTGACCCCGCCCCAGCTCTGCCGTCGGCTCGCGACCAGGCCGGGGAGTTGGAGGCGTTCCGCCTGCAGATCTGCGAATGCACCCGCTGTCCCCTGGGACAGACCCGCCAGCGCTTTGTCTTTGGCGACGGGGATCCCGGGGCCGGCATCCTCTTTGTGGGGGAAGGGCCCGGCGAAGAAGAGGACCGCCAGGGGCTGCCCTTTGTGGGGGCCGCCGGACAACTGCTGACCAAGATCATCGAGGCCATGAAGATGCAGCGATCCCAGGTCTACATCTGCAACGCGGTCAAGTGCCGGCCCCCGGGCAACCGCACCCCGGCCCCCGAGGAGCTGGCCGCCTGTGCGCCCTATCTGGAGCGGCAGATCGAGATCATCCAGCCCCGGATCATCTGCGCCCTGGGCAGGACCGCGGCCCAGGCTTTGTTGCAGATAAACTCGCCGCTGGGCGCGCTGCGGGGGCGGCTGCACCAGTACCGGGGCATCCCGGTGGTGGTCACCTATCACCCGGCGGCCCTCTTGCGCCACGCCGAGTGGAAACGCCAGACCTGGGAGGACGTGAAGTGGCTGCGGCGGGAATACGACGGGATGGAGCTCTAGCGATTCACCGCAGGGAAAAGGGATGAATCAACCCAGACCAGACAGCGGGGTGGACAAGCTGCCCCCCCAGGCCGTGGAGGTGGAGCAGGCGGTGCTGGGCGCCATGCTCATCGACGGCCGCGCCGTGGGCCGGGCCCTGGAACTGCTGGGCGCCGATGGCAGTTGTTTCTACCACGACCCGCACGGCCGGATCTACCAGGCCATGGTCGGTCTGTACGAGCGCAGCGAGCCGGTGGACCAGCTGACCGTCAGCGAGGAGCTGAAGCGGCGCCAGCAGCTGGATGCGGTGGGCGGGGTGGTGTACCTGGCTTCGCTGGCGGCGGAGGTGGCGACCTCGGCCAATATCGAGTACCACGCCCGCATCGTCCTGGACCGGGCCCTCAGCCGCCGGCTCATCGAGACCGCCGCCCAGATCTCCGCCCAGGCCTACGAGGGGCGCAGCGAGGTGCAGGGACTCATCGACTGGGCCGAGCAGCAGATCTTCTCCCTGTCCGAACGCCGGCTGAGCCAGGGCTTCGAAAGCCTGGAGCACGTGCTGCAGGGCACCTTCGAACAGATCGAGCAGGCCCACCGGCAGATCAGCGCGGTCACCGGGGTAGACACCGGGTACACGGATCTGAACGAGAAGACCGCCGGTTTCCAGAAAGGGGAGCTGATCATCCTGGCAGCCCGCCCCAGCGTGGGGAAGAGCGCCCTGGCCCTGAGCATGGCGCGCAACGCAGCCATGGAAACGGGAGTGGGGGTGGCCATCTTCAGCCTGGAGATGTCCAAGATCCAGCTGGCCCAGCGCCTCTTGTGCATCGAGACCCGCCTCAACCTGCACAACCTGCGCACGGGCCGGCTGCGGGACGAGGACTGGCTCAACCTGACCAAGAATATCGGCAAGCTCTCCCAGGCGCCCATCTACATCGACGACAGCGCGGGCATCTCGGTGCTGGAGGCCCGGGCCAAGGCGCGCCGGCTCAAGCGGGAAAAGGGCATCGGCATGGTGATCATCGACTACCTGCAGTTGATGAGCACCCACGAGAACATCAGCAGCCGCGAACAGGAGATCTCGCGCATCTCCCGGGGCCTCAAGGCCCTGGCCAAGGAACTGGACCTGCCGGTGCTGGCCCTCTCGCAGCTCTCGCGGGCAGTGGAGAGCCGCAGCGACCGCCGGCCCCAGCTCTCGGATTTGAGGGAGTCGGGTTGTCTGGCCGGCGGTACCCTGATCCCCCGGGCCGATACCGGGGAGCGGGTGCCCATCCGGGACTTGCTGGCCGTGCCCAATGCCCTGGTTTGGGCGGTGAACCCAGTGACCCACAAACTAGAAAAGGCGCTGGTCAGCAATGCTTTCTGCACGGGGATAAAGCCTGTGTGCCGGCTCACGATCCGGCTGGGTAGGTCCATACGAGCTACAGCCAACCACAAGTTTCTGACGATGGAGGGATGGAGCAGACTGGATGAGTTGAAGGCAGGACAGCATATCGCCCTGCCGCGACACCTATCCTCTCCTGCGAGGCAGTCCATGACAGATGCAGAGCTTGCCCTGCTCGGACATCTGATTGGCGATGGATGTGTCTTGCCCAAGCATGCAGTGCAGTACACGACCGCGAACCTTGAACTGGCCAATACGGTAGCCTTCTTGGCTCATGATGTCTTTGGGGAGACATTGCGGCTGCATGTACAGGAGGTACTTCAGAAAAGCCAGACCCCTCTGTATCAAGTGTTCCTCTCTGCTGTTGAGCACTTGACTCACGGCAGGAGGAATCCAGTGATCCGCTGGTTTTCAGATCTGGGAATAGCTGGGCTTCGAGCCCCTGATAAACGAGTTCCCGAGCAGGTGTTCAGACAGCCAGAAAGGGCTATTGCGCTCTTCCTGTGCCATCTGTGGGCTACGGATGGGGCGATCAAGATGGAGAGGATACCGAGAATCTATTACGCTTCGAGCAGTCTCAGACTGGCTGAGGATGTGCAGTCCTTACTGCTCAGGCTGGGAATCAATGCCCGGCTGAAGAGAGTCCCTCAAATGGGCAAGGGGCGAGACCAATATCACATCATTTTGAGTGGCAAACCGGATGTGGAGTGCTTCGTCGAGCGCATCGGCACGGTCGGCGTCTACCGCGAGGAGGAATTGGGGCAGATCAGGGGCTACCTCGAAAGCCGCCGGCCTAATACCAACCGGGATATCATCCCCCGCGATGTCTGGCAGTCACTAGCCAGGCCGGCGATGCGCCGCCTAGAAATGACAGACCGACAGATGCAGCAGAAGTTGGGCAATCAGTATTGCGGCACCTCTCTGCACAAAAATCACCTCAGCCGCGAGCGGGCTGCAAGGCTGGCCAAAGTAGTAGCGTCCGAAGAGCTGGCTCTCTTGGCAGAGAGTGATTTGTATTGGGACCAGATCGTCTCCATCACTCCCGAAGGTGAAGAGGAAGTCTTCGATCTGACTATCCCAGGAGCTCATAATTTTGTGGCCGATGATATTGTGGTCCACAACAGCATCGAACAGGACGCCGACATGGTGATGTTCATCTATAGGCCCGCTATGTACAACCTCAAAGCGCCGGACGGGGGCAGCCTGGAGGGCATGGCCGAGGTGATCATCGGCAAACAGCGCAACGGGCCCACCGGCTCGGTGCATTTGATGTGGAATCCAGAGTGCGCCTCCTACGAAAACATGGCTCAGGAATGGCGGGTGGAGCCGGAGGGGGAGTACTGAGATGGGTGCGGAGACCTTCCTCTGAACCCCGTCTATCTGGTCCCCGCCGGCGAGGCTCGGATAGAACTGCGCTTCAAGAACTCCCTCTTCATCGGCACGGCCGGGCCGGTTGCCACCGTGGAGGAAGCCCGCGCCCTGGTGGCCCGCCTGCGCGCTGAATTTCCCGACGCCAGCCATCAGGTGTACGCCTTTGCCGTCGGCTTTGGGGCCAGCCTCATCCACGGGATGAGCGACGACGGGGAGCCTTCGGGAACCGCGGGCCGGCCGGTGCTGGCGGTGGTCCAGGGCGCGGGCTTGGGGGACGTGGCGGTGGTGGTCACCCGGTACTTCGGCGGGACCAAGCTGGGGACCGGAGGGTTGGTCAAAGCCTACGGCAGCACGGCCAAGGCGGTGCTGGAGGTGTTGCCCAGAGCGGAGAAGATTGCGAAAGTGGCGGCGCGGCTGGTCCTGCCCTACGCATTGCACGCCCGGGGGCGCCTACTTATCGGCGAGGCCGAAGGGGAGGTCGAAAGCGAGGAATTCGGCGCCCAGGTAGTCCTGCGCCTGCGCCTGCGCCAGGACCGGGCCGAGGCACTGGACTTAGCCCTCAGGGAACTCAGCGCCGGCCGGGTGCGGCTGGAACTGTCCGGCTAGACACTATTAGGTGTCCCGAGAAGTAGTCTGGACGGTGGCATGGGAACTGCGTAGATTACCAGCAATTCCCGGTCAAGATTTGGGTTGTTGATTCGCAAGAACTGGGTGTGCAGGTAGCTGTCCTTCTTGCGCTTCCGGAGGCGAGACGCAGCGCACACCAGCCACCACCGAATCCTTGTGCACGTCCAACCCGGCGCAACGCGGATGAAGGACTTCCATGGTTCCTCCTAGGGGGAAAAGGCGCCGGGAAGAGCCCTCGTCATCGAATGCTACTATTCGTGCTCGGCGGCCAGATGACCGCGCGTCACAATTCGGGGTGCTCGCAGGGCTCCAGGTCCAACTATGAAACGGGCTCGTAGCACCAAGAACAAACCGACCTCGGTCCCGATGCAGGGACAAAGTATACGCACCACACCCCGCGCCGTCGACGCAACCGCCCTATTTCATCGCTCGGGGTCGGCCGCGGCCGATGAACAACTATGAAGAAAGCGGCGTCGGTCCGCGCTACCCCGAGCGCCGAGAAGGTGGCCGACAAAGCCTATCAAAGCCAGGGCTATCCCATCCTGCACATCCCGCAGCCCGCTGTTCCTTCGGGGGCATAGTTTTTTTGCCGCGCTGGGCTGGGGAGAGGCTCTTCATCCAGTACCTGCTGGCAGCGCATGACCTGGGACAGGAGGCATCCGCGTAGTATATGGCTAAGAGCCTATGGGCACTGGTGGTTGCAGCATTGCAGGTGGCCGCCGCACCGCTGAGCGCCGAGGTCCAGTTGGCCCTGCCGCAGGTGCAGGCCGTGCCAGGGGAGAAGACCTCTGTGCCCCTATCCCTTTTTGGAGAAGCAGTGCCGGGTATTATCTCTTTGCGCATCCGCATCCTCTATGAGGATGCCTGGCTCAAATTTTCAGAGCTTCGGCAGGGAGCCCTATTGCGAACAGGCGGGTTTCTGGCGCAGGCCAATGCCGTGCCCGGCGGCGAGGGGGAATCCCTGCTGGCCATCAGCCTGGCGGGGACCCAACCCCTGGAGGGCGAGGGCAAGCTCCTGGACCTGGTATTCGAGGTGGCGCCCATTGCCCCCGGTGGTGCAGAGGCGGAACTGCGCTTCGCCCCCGACACCCGGGCCAACCGGGGTCAGCCCCTGCTGGTGGTGCAGTCCGGCGCGGTGGAGGTGCAAGTCTCTGCAGAGCTGCTCTCCCGGCCGGGCGACTTCGACGGGGATCAGGCGGTGGACTTTGACGATTTCTTCGTGCTGGGGGACCGCTTCGGAGAACGCCGGGGAGGGGTGTGGTTTACCGCGGTTTGTGACCTGGACCAGAACGGCCAGGTGAACCTTGAGGATTTTTTCCTCTTTGCGGAGCTGTTCGGGCGGAGGTACTGAGCCTCTGAAGGAAGGAGGGGATATGTTCCGGTGGAGCGCGGTTCTTGCGGGATTGGTCCTGATGGGTGGAGGGATGGCGGAGGTGTGTCTGGGGCAGGTGCCTATTATTACCACGGTGGCGGGGGGGTATACCGGGGATGGTGGTCCAGCTACCAGCGCCAGTTTG
>JACPJE010000091.1 GCA_016187725.1 Candidatus Latescibacterota bacterium | reverse complement strand
ATCCGGGGCTGCCCCTCTTGCACGTCCGCATGACCGAGGCGGCGGTGGCCGACCCCGAGATCCTCTTCCGCCAGGTGGAGCCTCTGCCCCTGGTCCACATCCCGCTGCGCAGCCAGGGGCGGGCCGCAGTGGAGGGCGCCAACACCCAGATGGGCCTGGCCCTCTCCCCCGAGGAGATCGAGTACTTCCTCCAGGTCTTCGCTGGATTGGACCGCGACCCGACGGACGTGGAATTGATGATGTTCTCGGTGGTCAATTCCGAGCACTGCCGGCACAAGATCTTCAACGCCGCCTGGGTCATCGAGGGACAGCCCCAGGAGCACTCCCTATTCGCCATGATCCGCAATACCCATGCCCGCCATCCGCAGGGGTGCGTCAAGGCGTACGCCGACAACTCCGGGGTGGTCCAGGGCTTTGAGACCGAGGTCTTCAGGCCCTGGGAGGAGGAGCACCGGTACCAGTTCCGCCGCCGGCAAGTCCACCTGCTCATCAAGGTGGAGACCCACAACCACCCCACGGCTATCTCGCCCTATCCGGGGGCCTCCACCGGGGTGGGCGGGGAGATCCGCGACGAGGGGGCCACCGGGGTGGGCGGGCAGTTCCAGACGGGCTTGTGCGCCTTCTTCACCTCGCACCTGCGCCTGCCCGGCTTTGGGCAGCCCTGGGAAAAGGACTGGGCCGAGCACCCCGCGCGCCTGGCCACGCCCCTGGAGATCATGTTACAGGGCCCTATCGGCGGGGCGGCCTTTGGCAACGAGTTCGGCCGGCCCAATATCCTGGGGATCTTCCGCACCTGCGAACTACAAGTTGCGGGCCGCCACCGGGGCTTCCACAAGCCGATCATGGTGGCCGGTGGGGTGGGCCTGATCGACGCCGAACATGTGGAGAAGCAGAAACCCCAAAAGGGGGACTACGTGGTGCAGCTGGGCGGCCCCTCCATGCTCATCGGCCTGGTACCGGCACCAACCTCGAAGACCTGGACTTCGCCTCGGTGCAGCGCGACAACCCCGAGATGCAGCGCCGCTGCCAGGAACTGATCAACAGGTGCATTGGCCTGGGTGTGGACAACCCCATCCTCAGCATCCACGACGTGGGTGCCGGCGGCCTGTCCAATGCCTGCCCCGAACTGGTGCAAGAGGTGGGAGCCCGCTTCGACCTGCGGGCCATCCCCAACGACGATCCAGGGATGAGCCCCATGCAGATCTGGTGCAACGAGGCCCAGGAACGGTACGTGCTGGTGATCCGCCGCGACACCCTGGAGGGTTTTGCTGCCATGGCGCGGCGCGAGCGCTGCCTCTTTGCGGTGGTCGGCGAAATCACCGGGGACCAGACCCTCACCCTGCACGATCCGCTCTTCGACACCTACCCCATCGACCATCTGGACCTGCAGGTGATCCTGGGCAAACCCCCGCGCCTGACCCGCCGGGTGCAGCACCGGGCCTGGCCTGGTGGCCCGCGACCAGTTGGTGGGCCCGTACCAGACCCCCATCGCCGACGTGGCAGCCACCGCCCACTCGTTCATCGGGTACACCGGCTCGGCCATGGCCATGGGTGAACGTGCGCCCCTGGCCCTGATCGACGCACCGGCCTCGGGGCGCATGGCCATCGCCGAAGCCATCGCCAACATCGCCGCTGCCCCTATCGGCGAGATCGGCCATATCAAACTCTCGGCCAACTGGATGTGCGCCTGCGGCGAGGAGGGGGAGGACGCGCTGCTCTACGACACGGTGCGCGCGGTGGGTATGGAGTTCTGTCCGGCGCTGGGGGTGGCCATCCCGGTGGGCAAGGACAGCCTCTCCATGCGCACGGTGTGGAAGGATGGCCAGGGGGACCACAAGGTGGTGGCGCCGCTGAGCCTGGTGATCTCGGCCTTTGCACCGGTGCCCGAGATCCGCCGCATCCTGACCCCGGAGCTGAAGCCGGAGCCGGACACCCGCCTGCTGCTGATCGACCTAGGCTTTGGCCGCCACCGCCTGGGGGGTTCGGTCCTGGCCCAGGTCTATGATCAGATCGGGGATGAGTGCCCTGACGTGGAGCCCGAGGCATTGCGGAGCTTTTACGCGGCCATCCAGGAATTGAACCCGCTGCTCCTGGCCTACCACGACCGCTCGGACGGCGGGCTCTTCACCACCGTGGCCGAGATGGCCTTTGGCAGCCGCTCTGGGGTGGAGATCGATATCACCCCGCTGGGGAAGGATGTCTGCGCGGCACTTTTCTCAGAGGAGATCGGCGCGGTGCTCCAGTACCGTACCGCTGACGAGGCGCGGGTGCTGGAGGTGCTGGCCAGCCACGGCCTGGAGGGGTGCAGTCATCGGCTGGGCGTCCCCGCCCAATCGGGGAAACTGGAGATCCGCCACCAGGGGCAGACTCTCTTCAGCGAATCCATTCGCTCGCTCCTGCAGACCTGGTCCGAGTTGAGTTACCGCATGCAGGCCCTGCGCGACAACCCCGACTGCGCCCGCGAGGAGTACGAGTCCCTGGCCGACACCGCTGATCCGGGGCTCAACTTTGCGGTCACCTACCAGGTGGAGGCCCCGGCAGTGCAGGGCAAGGCCCCAGCTCTGAGGGGGAAGCGCCCCCGCCTGGCGGTGCTGCGCGAGCAGGGGGTCAATGGCCAGGTGGAGATGGCCGCGGCCTTTGACAGGGCCGGCTTCGAGGCCGTGGATGTGACCATGACCGACCTAAGTGAGGGCCGGGTCCGGCTGCGCGATTTTCAGGGGTTGGTGGCCTGCGGGGGCTTCAGCTACGGGGACGTGTTGGGCGCCGGGGCAGGCTGGGCGCGCTCCATCCTCTTCGACGAAAAGATGAGCACCGGTTTCGCCGAGTTCTTCGCCCGGCACTACACCTTCTCATTGGGGGTGTGCAATGGCTGCCAGATGCTCTCCCTGCTCAAGGACCTGATCCCGGGGGCGGAGCGCTGGCCGCGCTTCCGGCGCAACCGCTCCGAGCAGTTCGAGGCCCGCTATGTGACGGTAGAGATCCCCCGGAGTCCTTCAGTGCTCTTTGCCGGGATGGCTGGCTCGCGCCTGGGCATCGCCTGCGCCCACGGCGAGGGCCGGGCTGAGTTCGTCAGCCCGGCCCATCTGCAGCAGGCCCAAGCCGAGGGACTGGTCTGCCTGCGCTTTGTGGACAACTGCGGCCAGGCCACCGAGCGCTACCCCTTCAACCCCAACGGCTCCCCCGGCGGCATCACCGGCCTGACCACCCCGGATGGCCGGGCCACCATCCTCATGTCCCATCCCGAGCGGGTCTTCCGCAACATCCAGCTCTCCTGGCGCCCACCTGAGTGGACCGGGGAACACAGCCCCTGGCTCAGGCTCTTCCAGAACGCCCGCGCCTTTGCGGCGCAGAGCTAGCGAGTGGCACAGTAAGTCGCGTCGTGGAGCGACCCACTTCGGCCTTTCCCAAGGCGCGTCCCGCCGCACCCCAACGTATGGGGTGCGGCGCAAAAAGTGCTGCCTTCCCCCATGACCCTTCCCCCGCAACGCCCCATACGTTGGGGCGTTGCGCCTCGCTCGCATAGCTCCGCTACCCCACCCCCCGCCACGCGGAGTGCCCTCGAAAAGGGCCAGGCCCTGCCCGAAACCCCCAAAGGCGACGTGCGCAAGTCGGCCATCGTGCTGATCGCCCTGGGGTTGGGATATTCGATTGCCATCTACACCACCCTCAGTTTTGTGACTGATGGCGACGCCCCTGAGCCCCTGGCGGTCAGCATCTGGGGCATCGTGCCCATGCTCATCGGCGCAGCGCTGTGGCTCTACTGGCGGATGACGGAAAAGGAGCGGAAGCTGGAGGGCCACAGCACCCCGCCTCTGACTTGACGCGCCTGGTTCCGCCCCCCAAACTATGAGGGCTGCTTCACCCTCTTCACCGGAAGGAGCCCTCATGACCTCCCCTGTCCGCTGGGGCATTCTGGGCACGGGTTCCATCGCCAGGAAGTTCGCCGAAGGCCTGGCGGCTCTGCCCGCGGCGCAACTGGTGGCGGTCGGCTCGCGCGCCTCGGCTACGGCCGAAGCCTTCGGCGCCCAGTACAAGGTTCCCCGTTGCCACGCCTCGTACGAGGCCCTGGCCCGCGACCCCGAGGTGGAGGTCGTCTATGTCTCCACCCCCCACATCCTCCACTGCGAGAACACCCTGCTATGCCTGGGCGAGGGCAAGGCGGTGCTCTGCGAAAAGCCCTTTGCCATCAACGCCGCTCAGGCAGGCCAGATGATCGAGGCAGCCCGCCGGCACCAGCTCTTCCTGATGGAGGCCATGTGGACCCGCTTCCTACCGGTGATGGGGTGGGTGCGGCAGCGCCTGCCCGAACTGGGCCAGGTGCGCCTGGTGAGCGCCGACTTCGGGTTCCGCGCCGGGTACAACCGCCAGAGCCGGCTCTTCGCCCCCGAACTGGGTGGCGGGGCGCTGCTCGACGTGGGCATCTACGTGCTCTCCTTCGCCTCCATGATCCTGGGGCCGCGGCCAGTCCAGCTGGCCAGCGCCGCCTGCCTGGGGGAGAGCGGGGTGGACGAGCAGACCAGCCTGCTCTTGAGCTACGCCGACGGGGCGCAGGCCACTCTCACTTGTGCAGTGCGCACCACCACCCCGCAGGAGGCGCGCATCGTGGGCACGGAGGGTATGATCCTGATCGAGTCGCCCTTCTGGTGCGGCACCACGGCAACCCTGCGCACCGGGGGTGGCCAGGTGCGGGCCGAGTTTCTCCTGCAGGGCAACGGGTACCACTACGAGGCCGCCGAGGTGGGCCGCTGCCTGCGGGCCGGCGAAAAGGAAAGCCCGCTCATGCCCCTGGACGAGACCCTGGCCATCGCCCGACTGATGGACCAGGCCCGGGCCCAGTGGGGCCTGCGATATCCCATGGAGTGATGGAGATGGAATACGGAAGGGTCAAAGGCGTCGACAAGCCGGTTTCCCGCCTGGTGCAGGGGGCCATGGTGCTCCGCCCTGACAAGGCAGAGGCAGGCTTCGCCCTGCTCGACGCGGTCTTCGCAGCAGGCTGCAACACCTTCGACGCAGCCCACCTCTACGGCGGCGGGGCCTGCGAGCGCCTCCTGGGGCAGTGGATCGAAGAGCGCGGCCTGCGCGAGCAGGTGGTGATCCTCACCAAGGCCGCGCACCACAACGTGGACCGCAAGCGGGTCACCCCCTTCGATATCGCCGCCGACCTGCACGATTCCCTGGCCCGGCTGCGCACCGAGTACATCGACCTGTACCTGTTGCACCGCGACGACCCGGCAGTGCCGGTGGGCCCGATCGTGGAGGTGCTCAACGAGTACCATGCCGCCGGCCGCATCCGCGTCTTCGGCGGCTCCAACTGGACCACCGAGCGCCTCCAGAAAGCCAATGAATACGCCCACGCCCACGGCCTCACACCATTCGCCGCCAGCAGCCCCAACTTCAGCCTGGCCGAGCAGGTGGAGGCGCCCTGGGCCGACTGCATCACCATCAGCGGGCCGCAGAACGCGGCGGCCCGCGCCTGGTACGCCCAGCAGCGCCTGCCGCTCTTCACCTGGTCTAGCCTGGCGCGCGGCTTTTTCTCGGGCCGGCTCACCCGCCAGAACTTCGAGGAAGTCAAAGCCTCCCTCGACTCCTCCACGGTGCGCGCGTACTGTAGCGCACCCAATTTCCAGCGCCTGGACCGCGCCGGGGAACTGGCCTGCGAAAAGGGCAGGAGCGTGCCGCAGGTGGCCCTGGCCTACGTGTTGCAGCAGCCCCTGGAGATCTTCGCCCTGGTAGGCTGCGAGACCCCCGAGGAGTTCAGGGCGAACACTGAGGCGCTGGAACTCAAGCTCAGCCAGGCGGAGATGGACTGGCTCGACCTGCGCCGCGACCATCGGTGATAAAACGCGCCTGCCTGCTGCTGGCCCTCCTCCTGTCGGGCGCCCTCCTGGTGGCCCTCCTGGTGGAGCCCCAAGCGCTGCCGCCCCATCCCTACTTCGCCGGCAAGGGCTTTCTGGTCATCGCCCACCGCGGTGGGCGCCAGTTGGGGCCTGAGAGCACCCTGCCCCTCTTTCGCCGGGCCGTCGAGTTGGGCGTCGACGTGCTGGAGATGGATGTGCGCCAGAGTGCCGACAGCGCCCTGATCGTCCTCCACGACGCGGCCGTGGACCACACCACCGAGGGGAGCGGCCGGGCCGACTCGCTGACCCTGGCCCAGCTCAAGGCCCTGGATGCCGGCTATGACTGGACCGCCGACGGGCAGACCCATCCCTATCGGGGCCATGGGATCCGCATCCCCACCCTGGTGGAGGTGCTCCAAGCCTTTCCACAGCAGCGCTTCGTCGTCGAGATCAAAGAGGAAGACGCGCGGGTGGCCCGTGCCCTGTGCGCCGCGCTGCGCGATTGCGGGGCGGAGAACCGGGTCCTGGCCGCTTCCTTTCACGGGGGCGCCCTGGCGGCCTTCCGCCTTGCCTGCCCCGAAGTGGCCACCTCGGCCGCTAGTGCAGAGGTAACCTGGTACTGGCTTTTGCACCTGGTGCGGCTGAGCCTGCTGTACAGGCCCTCTTTTTGCGCCCTCCAGGTGCCCGAGCGCTTCGGCCCGGTGCAGCTGGTGGATGGGCGCTTCGTGGAGCGCGCTCATGCCCTCGGCCTGCCGGTCCAGGTGTGGACCGTCGATGAGGAGAAAGACATGGAACGCCTGCTCGATCTGGGTGTGGAGGGGATCATGACCGATCGCCCGGACCGCCTGCTGGCCCTGCTCCGCCGACGGGGGCTGCGATGAACCGCACCATACTAGAGGTGCGCGATCTGACCAAGACCTACCGCAGCGGCGGCCAGCCCCTCACGGTGCTGCGCCGGGTCAGCTTTGCCGTGGCCCAGGGCGCCACCTGCGCCATCGTCGGCCCTTCGGGCAGCGGCAAGACCACCCTGCTGGGCCTGTGCGCCGGGCTCGACCGGGCCACCTCCGGCACGGTGGTGCTCGATGGGATGGGCCTGAACGAATTGGATGAGGAGGCCCGCGCCCGCCTGCGGCGCGAGCGGGTCGGTTTCGTCTTTCAGAACTTCCAGCTGGTCCCCACCCTGAGCGCCCTGGAGAACGTGGCCGTGCCCCTGGAATTGCGCGGCGAGCGAGGTGTGGAGCCACAGGCTGCCGAATGGCTGGGCCGGGTCGGGTTGGGCGACCGCCTGCGCCATTACCCGGTCCAGCTCTCCGGCGGCGAGCAGCAGCGGGTCGCCCTGGCGCGGGCCTTCATCAACCGGCCGCGCATCCTCTTTGTCGACGAGCCCACCGGCAACCTGGACGCCGACACTGGCGCTGCGGTGGAGGACCTGCTCTTCGCCCTCAACGAGGAGGCGGGCACCACCCTGGTGCTGGTCACCCACGATCTGGAACTGGCCGGCCGCACCGGCCGCATCATCCGGCTCAGGGGCGGGGCCATCGTCCAGGACAGCGGGGACGGGGAGCCGGAGCGCTGATGCCCTGGGTCCTGCTCATGGCCTGGCGCGACAGCCGCGGCCAGCGGCGAAGGCTGCTGGTCTACGCCGCGGCCATCGCCGCTGGCATCGCCGCCCTGACCGCCCTGCGCGGCTTTGGCCGCAGCATGGAGCGCAGCGTGGACCAGCAGGCCGCCTCCCTGCTGGGGGCCGACCTGGAATTGGAGAGCAATCACTCCTTTGCCCCCCAGGTGGAGGCCCTGATCGACTCCCTGGGCGGCCGCCAGGCCCGCCAGGTCGAACTCAGCTCCATGGTCCTGCTGCCCAAGAGCGGCGGCACGCGCCTGGCCCAGGTGCGCGCCCTGGAGGGGGATTTTCCCTTTTACGGCGAGTTGCGCACCGAGCCGCCGGCCGCGGCCCGCAGCTTCCGCACCGGGCGCGAGACCCTGGTCGACGAGGGGCTAATGCTGCAGTTCGGCGCCCAGGTGGGCGACTCGATCCGCGTCGGCACCCTGAGCTTTCGCATCGCCGGGCGCCTCCTGAACGTCCCCGGGGAGACTGCCCTGCGCAGCGACGTGCAGCCCTGCGTCTTCATCCCGTTGCGCTACCTGGAGGAAACGGGACTGGTTCAGCGGGGCAGCCGCGTCGAGTACCAGGTGTTCTTCCAGTTCGGCGATGGGCGAGACGCGGAGGAGTTGGCCGAGCAACTGGAACCCCGGCTAGAGGCGCTGCAGGTCGACGTGGATACCGCTGCCGACCGCCGCCGCCAGCTCGGCCGCACCCTGGACAACCTCTATCGCTACCTGGGCCTGGGCAGCTTCATCGCCCTGGTGCTGGGCGGGGTGGGGGTGGCCAGCGCCATCCACACCCACCTCGAGCAGAAGCTGGAGACCGTGGCGGTGCTGCGCAGCCTGGGAGCTCCCCGCGGCCAGGCCTTGTTGATCTACCTGCTCCAGGCCGGCGCCCTGGGGTTCATCGGCGCCCTGGCCGGGGCCCTGGCCGGGATGGCCCTGCTTCTGGTGCTGCCTGGTCTGCTGGCCGACTTCCTACCCGCTCCCGTGGAACTGGATTGGTCCTTCCGCCCCCTGGCCGAAGGGACCCTCATCGGCTTGGGGATGGCCCTGCTCTTCGCCTCCCTGCCCCTGCTGGCGGTGCGCCGCGCTTCCCCCCTGCTGGCCCTGCGCGCCTCCTACGAGCCTGAGACGCGCCTGGGCGATTTCCTGCCGCGCCTGCTGCTGGGCGCCCTGGCCCTGGCCGGCACCCTGCTCTTGGCGCAGCTTTTGACCCGCCGGCCCGATCACGCCCTCTACTTCACCGGGGGCACTGCCCTGGCCCTGGCCCTCTTGGCCCTGGCCGCCCGCCTGCTGCGCGGGGCTGCCCGGCGCTTCTTCCCCTCTTCTTGGAGCTATGTCTGGCGCCAGGGGGTGGCCAATCTCTACCGGCCCCACAACCAGACCCTGCTGCTCTTGGTCGGGTTGGGGCTGGGCACCTTTCTGGTGATGGCCCTGTACCTGGCGCAGAGTTCGCTTCTGGCCCACATCGCCCGGGTCGGCGGCCAGGAGCAGCCCAATGCGGTGCTCTTCGACATCCAGAGCGACCAGCGCGAGGCAGTCGCCGCCCTGGTCGAGGAGCTGGGCCTGCCCCTCATGCAGCAGGTGCCGGTGGTAGCCATGCGCCTGGCAGCGGTGAAAGGCCGCTCAGTGGAAGAATTGGCGCAGGATCGTGCCCGCCGGCGCGGCGACTGGGCCCTGCGCCGCGAGTACCGCGCCACCTACCGCGACCACCTGACCCAGACCGAGGCGCTCGTCGCGGGAAGCTGGCGCGGCCAGGTGGCCGGCGACACGGTCTTGGTCTCGCTCGAAGAGGGGGTGGCCGGGGCGCTAGAGGTGGGGGTGGGTGACTCGCTGGTCTTCGATGTCCAGGGGGTGCCGGTGGCGGTGGTGGTGGGCAGCCTGCGGCGGGTGGACTGGCAGCGCATCATGCCCAATTTCCTGGTGGTCTTCCCGGCCGGCGCGCTCGAAGAGGCGCCCCAGTTCCACGTGCTGGTCACCCGGGCCGCTGATCCGGCCCGGCGCGCCGAATTGCAGCGGCGCGCGGTGCAGAGTTTCCCCAATCTGTCCGTCATCGACCTGGACCTGGTCCTGCGCGTGGTGGACAAGGTGCTGGACAAGGTCGCCGCGGTGGCCCGTTTCATGGCCCTGTTCAGCATCGCCACCGGCCTGGTGGTCCTGATCGCCGCCGTCTCCAGCAGCCGCCTCCAGCGCACGCGCGAGAGCGCCCTGTTGCGCACCCTGGGGGCCAGCCGCGGGCAGGTGGGGCGCATCGCCCTGATCGAGTACCTCTTCCTGGGGGGACTGGGAGGGCTGGCCGGAGTGCTGCTGGCCCTGGCCGGCGGCTGGGCCTTGACCCGTTTCGTCTTCGAGATCGCCTTTGCCCCCCAGCTAGTCCCCCTCCTCATCGCCCTGGCTGCAGCGCCCTTGCTGACCCTGCTGATCGGCCTGGGCGGCAGCCGCGGGGTCCACGCCGCCCCGCCGCTGGAGGTGTTGCGCCAGATCGATTAGATGTTTAGTCCCAGAGTGTAGTAGGGCGCTAGTGCTAGGCCTTCACGAAACGCCTTCGCTCCTCCCATCCTCCCGCCGCCTCCGCCCCAATCGCCGCCCCCCGCACCTCCTTCCCCAGCGCGTACCCATGCTGGCCCCGCAGCCGGCTGATCTCCTGCACCTCCCGCCACACCGCCTCCGCGTCCGCCAGCACCAGCGTGATACTCCGGACCCGCCGGGTCCCGATCCGGCCCCAGCGCCGAACCAGCACCGTAGAGGAAGAAGTTGACAGAATATAGCAAATTTGCTAATATGATAGCAAATTTGCTATTGAGAGAGACCTGATGCCCGATACAACCGTTATTCTCTACAAAGAAGACGATGATACCGTTCCCCTGCTGAACTGGCTTGACGGTCTTCCAGCCAAAGCCAGGGTGAAATGCATCGCCCGAATTATCCGCCTGAAACGGCACGGCCATCAACTGCGCCGGCCAGAAGCCGATTACCTGCGCGATGACATCTACGAACTGCGGGTGGGGCTACAGCACATGAACTACCGTATGCTTTACTTCTTTCACGGCAGGACTGCGGCGGTGCTCTCCCACGGCCTGGTCAAAGAAGGCCGTATTCCTCCTGGAGAAATTGACCAGGCCATTGCGCAAAAAGCCAAGTTTGAAGCGCATCCCGAGGCCCACACCTACAAGTTGGGGTTGAAGTGATATGGCGGCCAAAAGGAAGTCCACCACCGACGCGGTAGAGATCCTCCACAAGCTCTTTATCGAGGGCAAGCCTGAGATGGAAGCCCTGCTCGAAGAAGAACTGGCCAACCTGGAGGTGGCCGAACAAATTCGTCTGCTCCGCTCCCAAGCCGACCTGTCGCAGCGCCAGTTGGCTGAGAAAACGGGGACCACGGCCTCGGTCATTTCCCGGCTGGAAAGTGCGGAGTACGAGGGGCACTCCCTGGCGATGCTGCGCCGCATTGCTGCGGCCCTGAACAAGCGGGTGAGGATCTCCTTTATTTCTTTGAAGAAGGACACCAAAGCCGCCTAGGTAGGCCAGAGCCCAGGCCCATAGAGGGGATGACTCACGCCGCCGCCCCATCGTCGCGCTGCCCCGCCCCTGGAGCTGCTGCGCCAAGCAGAGTGACTATTTTTGCCGCAGCAGGGGCGCCAGCACCTCCCAGACCGTGACGGCGACCAGGCGGTGGCCCGCCGGGGTGGGGTGAATGCCGTCGGGCAGGTTCAGTTCGGGGACGCCGGCCACCCCCTCCAGCAGGAAGGGGATCAGTGCGGCCTGACTGCGTTCGGCCAGGCGGGGGAAGATCGCCCGGAAGCCTTCGGTGTACTCCGGCCCCAGATTAGGGGGTAGGCGCATGCCGGCCACCATCAGCTTCGCTTGCGGGTACCGCCCTTTCACCTTGTCTATGATCGCCTGGAGGTTGCGCTCGGTCTCTGCCAGCGGCACGCCCCTCAGCCCGTCGTTGACCCCCAGTTCGAGCACGAAGACCTCCACCCTGCGCCTCAGCATCCAGGTTATGCGCCGCAGTCCGCCAGCCGAGGTCTCGCCGCTGAGGCCGGCGTTGACCACCTGGAAGCTCCAGCCCAGCGAGTCGAGGCGGTCCTGGATCAGCGCCGGGAAGGCCTGCTCCTGGGCGATGCCGTACCCGGCGGTCAGGCTGTCCCCGAAGAAGAGGATCACCCGGCTCGAATCGGCCAGGGCGGCGGCGGTCCGCCCGCACCACAGACACAGGGCCAGGAGAGCCCAGCGGTACACGCGGGCCTTCATAGGGCGTCGGGGAGCGACCCACTCCGGCCTTTCCCAAGGCGCGTCCCGCCGCACCCCAACGTATGGGGTGCGGCGCCGTCTATACGGGGGCCTCGACGACCCGGCCCCTGCAACACCATCTACATGGTGTTGCGCCCTCGCTCGCATAGCTCCGCTACCCGGCCCCCAGCCACGCGGACTTCCCTGCCCGACCATTTTTAGGAATCCCCCACCTGCCGCTGCGCGAACCCTCGCGGCCCGCCCCGCTGGGGTCATCTCCCCGCCGCAGTATCCTACGCATCGGTGAGGATCTCCAGCAGGGCCTGGGCGATGACCAGGTGGCCGGTGTGGTTGGGGTGTACTGGTTCGGGGCAGAAGGTGTCGGCATCCCGGTATTTCAGTTGTTCCTGAAAGCGCTCGTGCAGGCGCACCAGCCGGGTGTGGTACTGGGCGCTCATCTTCTCGACCGTGTCGATATAGCGCGGGATCAACTCCAGGACCTGGCTGCGGAAGGTCTGGCCCGAGCGGTCGGTGGAGATGTAGAAGGGCGTGAGCAGCACCACCTTGCAATTCAGTTCGCCCCGGGTCAGTTCCAGCAACTCGCCGTAGATGCGGGCGAAGAGTTGGGGACTGACTCCTCCCTCAGCGCCGCGCAAATGGCTGTGCAGGTCGTTGATGCCGATCTCGAGCGAGAGAATATCGGGCCGGTGGCAGAGCACGTCGTCGCGCCAGCGCTCCTTGAGGTCGGTGATCTTGTGGCCGCCGATGCCCTTGTTGATGTAGTTGATCCGTCGCTCCGGCCAGCGAGCGGTGGCCAGTTCGGTGAAGATCCGCGCGTACCCGTTCCCCAGCGGGGCTTCGGTGCCGCGCCGGCCGCAGTCGGTGATGCTGTCGCCGATGAAGAGCAGTTGCTGTCCGTCCTCGATCCACAAAGAGCCCATGATTCCTCCTTTGGCAT
>JACPJE010000082.1 GCA_016187725.1 Candidatus Latescibacterota bacterium | reverse complement strand
GAGAAGATACTGTTCACCTTTGAAGGCCAGGGGGAAGGAGGGCGAATTGAGCTGGATGCCGCCGGGGGCGCCGATGTACCGGGCGCTCAGCAGATTCAGCAGCGGATGGATGGCCTCCAGCAACTGCTCGTCGCTGTAAGGCACCTGCTGGCCGCGGTAATACTTGGCGCCCAGGTACCCGCTGACCGGGGCCACCTCCTGCAAAAGCCGGTCGTAGCGCTGCAGGGTGAAGTCGTGGAAACCGCTCACCCCGGGAATGCCGTAGAGATGGTATCCCGGTCTGTCGAGCACGCTGTAGTCGGGCAGGGGGAAGATGCGCCAGAGCTGGTCGTCCCGCTTGGTGAATTCGACGGTGCGGGGGTTCTCCTTGCGGATGTCGGTGTGGCGGGCCGGGTCTTCGTATTTGAGAAAAACCCGGTCGATGCGCCAGGTGTCCACCAGGGTCAGGAGGATGAGCCCGGCCAGCAGCCAGCCCAGGCCGGCTTCGAGGATCTGGCGCTTTTGCGGAGCGATGTCGCCGTAGAAGAGCGAGATCCACATCCCGGTCAGGGCGCCGGGGGCCAGGGCCAGGAGCAGGGCCAGGCCCGTCAGCACCCCGCCGCAGATCAGCAGGCGCCGGTCCAGGCCCGCTTCGCCTTTGAGCAGGCGGTGCAGGCTGTGGGCCGCCAGCACGCAGGCGGGGAAGGCGAAGAGAAAGGCGATCATGCCCGGGGTGCGCAGCACCCTGGCTCCGGGGGCCAGCTGGTAGAAGAGCCAGTGTACCGGAGTGTGCGGGCCCAGGGCGTACCCCAGGGCAAAGAGGAAGAGCAGGCCCATGAAGACGAGCCGGGGCTGTCCTCGCAATTGGGGCAGAGCTAGCAGGGCCAGCAGCACCACCAGGATGCCGAAGTACTCGGAGTTGAGCTTGAGGGCATTGCGTCCCCAATAGTAATCCTGGCTTTCCTTGGGGTCGGCGAAGCCGCCGAATTCGGGCACCAGCAGCGAGCCCACTTCCTCGGGGTGCAGGGACCAACTGCGGGCGAATTCGAGCTGTTCCTCGGGGCTGCGGCCCTGCTCGCCGGCAGCGCGTTTGGATTCAGTGCGGGTGTAGAAAAAGGAGGGGAAGAGGCCCTCGGCCCCCAGGCCCAGGCCCAGGCCCACCGCCAGGGCAAAGAGCCCGGTGCGCTGGGCCAGGATGGGCTTGGGGGTGCCGGCCCGGTGGAGCTGGTAGAGTTTGAAGAGCAGATAGAAACCCGCCCCCCACAGGGCGTAGTAGAGCATCTGCAGATGCGGGGAGTAGATCCCGGCGGCCACCAGCGCGGCCAGGCCCGCAAAAAAGAGGGGCCGCCCCTCGCCCATGCCCCGCTCGACCATCAGGCCCATGAGCGGAAAGAGGGCGATCACCGCCATCTTGGCGTAGTGCCCGGCGTACGGAAAGGCCAGAAAGGTGGGCGCCGACATATATGCCACCCCGGCCCACAGCGCGGCCATGCGGCCCAGTCCCAGCTGGCGCAGGTACAGGAACATGGCCAGGCCGGCCAGGAAGACGGTCAGCACGTAGCGCCAGCCGAGGTGGCGCTGGAAGGTGGTGAACAGGTAGAGGGGGAAGGTGGGGAAGTACTGCCAGCGCAGGCCCTCGCCCTCGGGGAAGCCGCCCATGCGCTCGCTCCACAGCGGTTGGGACAGCTCCCCCAACTTGGCGCTCAGCGAGCTTTCCCCCCGGTGAAAGTCCGTGCCGATATCGCTGCCGAAGATCACCTTGCCCGAGAAGAGGAACTCGGAGAAGTAGACCAGGCTCAGCAGCAGGAAGAGGACCGCCGGAAACCAGGGGCGGTGCCATATCTGGTTACCAGAGGGTGGATCAGTGCTGGCAAGGGGGGGAATTGCCTGTTGTTTTTTGGCCATAGATACCTACCCAGGTAGGGGCGCATCGCGATGCGCCCCTACGATAACTTCCTGTTCTCCTCTGCCATTCTCAGATATACCGCTTCCTGGTCGCGGGCGATCTGGTCCCAGTTGAAGCGCCGCGCCCATTCCCGCCCCTGCCGGCCCAGGCGCTGCCGCAGTTCGGGCTGATCCAGCAACTGCCGCATGCCCTGGGACAAAGCATCGGGCTGGCCTGCCTCCACCAGCAGGCCGGTCTCGCCTTCCCGCACCGCGTCGCGCAGGCCGCTGACCCGGGTCCCCAGCACGGCCTTGCCGGCAGCCTGGGCCTCCACCGCGGCGATGCCCCACCCCTCGTAGCGCGAGGGCATACACAGGAAGAGGGCCTGGCGCAACAACTCGCACTTCTGGGTTTCATCCACCGCGCCCAGCATCTCCACGCGGTCCTCGACGCCGGCCTGGCGCACCAGCCGGCGCACCTGTTCGACGGCGCTAGGGGCGCCGCGCCCGGCCATCCTGAGCCGGAGCTGGGGATACTGGCCAGCCACCCGCGCAAAAGCGGCGATCAGAGTGTCGAGCCCCTTGGTGTGCACATCCATACGCCCGAAATAGAGCAGGTACGGTTGTTCTTCGGGCTGCAGGTCGAAGTAGCGGGCATCGACGCCGGTGTACACGCAGTCCACCTGCACCTGCCGGCCCGCCAGGCGGCGCTGCACCTCCTCCTGCACGCTGGGGGAGATGGTCACCAGATGGCGGTACCCCCGCAGGGTGAGGGCTTCGGCTGCCCAGGCCACCCCGCCCACCACTGGGTGTTTGACCAGGGCATGGGCCCCGACGAAGTGGTAGAAAAAGAGCAGGCCCCGGCGCCGCAAGCGCGCCGCAGGCCACAGCGGGGCAAAAGCGGAGAATTCATGCACCCACACCTCCCATTCCTGGCCCTTCAGGCAGGCCAGGGCCTGGCGACAATAGCTGAGCCGGCTGCGCATATAACTGGCGTCGCTGCCCACCCGCAGAAAGCGCACTCCCTCGTCCACCTCTTCGCGCACCGCACCCGGAAAATTTCCGGTGACCACCGTGATCTGATGGCGCCCGGCCAGCCGGCAGTAGATCTCGCGGGCCCGCAACGCGCCCCCGCCCCCCAGCCAGGGGTTCTTCACATCGTCGTAGATCAGGTGGCAGATCTTCACGCCGGCGAGTTAGAGGACGCCCTTGGTCGAGGGAATGCCCTGCTCGCCGGGCCGCTGGGCCACGGCCTGGGCCAGGGCCCGGCCACAGGCCTTGAAGAGGGCTTCGATGCCGTGGTGATCGTCGCTGCCTCTCAACAGATCCAGGTGCAAATTCATGCGGGCCTGGTCGGCCAGGGCGCGCATGAACTCGCGCACCAGGCCCACGGGCAGGCCGCCTACCTGCGGGCCGTTGAAGGCGGCCTGCAGCACCAGATAGGGCCGGCCCGACAGATCGACCACGGCCCGGGCCAGGGCCTCGTCCATGGGCACGTAGCTGTGGCCGAAGCGCTGGATGCCGGCCTTGTCGCCCAGGGCCAGGGCCAGAGCCTGTCCCAGGCAGATTCCTGTGTCCTCCACCGTGTGGTGGGCATCCACCTGCAAGTCGCCCCGGCATTTGAGCTTGAGGTCAAAGAGCCCGTGGCGGGCAAAGGTAGTGAGCATGTGGTCGAAGAAGCCGATGCCCGTATCGATCTGGAACTGCCCGCCACCCTCCAGGTCCAGCTCCACTTCGATGTCGGTCTCGCTGGTGCGGCGCTGCACGCGCCCGATGCGCTGGCTCATGGCTTGCTCCTGTAGTCCTGCAGGCGGAGACGCACGGCCTCGGCGTGGGCCTCAAAGCCTTCGGCCAGGGCCAGGCGCACGATCTGTTCCCCCACCTTGGCCAATCGGGCCGGGGTATAGGCCACGATACTAGTGGTCTTGAGGAAATCCGCCACCCCCAGCGAGGAGGAGAAGCGGGCCGCCCCATTGGTGGGCAGCACGTGGTTGGTGCCGGCAAAGTAGTCGCCCACCGGCTCGGTGGAGGCCGGTCCCAGGAAAAGGGCGCCGGCGTTCTTGACCTGGTCCACCCAGGCCCAGGGGTCCTGCACCAGCAGTTCGGCGTGTTCGGGGGCCAGGCGGTTGAGCAGCTCGATTCCCGTTTTCAGATCGGGCACCACCACCAGGGCCCCGAAATTCCCCAGGGCCCGCCGGGCCGCCTCGGCGCGGGGCAGGCGGGCCAGTTGCTCTTCCACTGCCTGATGTACCCGGCCCGCCAGTTCTGCCGAAGGCGTGATGCACACCACCGCCTCAAAACCCGTGCCGTGCTCGGCCTGGGAGAGCAGGTCCGCGGCCACATAGCGGGGGTCGGCCTGTTCGTCGGCCAGCACCACCAGCTCCGAGGGACCGGGGATCATCTCGATGCCCACCACCCCGTACACTTGCTGTTTGGCCGCCACGGTGTACAGACTGCCCGGCCCGACGATCTTGTCCACTGCTTTGACCGTGGCCGTGCCAAAGGCCATGGCCCCCACGGCCTGCGCCCCGCCCAGGCCATAGACCTCGGTGAGCCCCAGCAATTGCGCCGTGGCCAGGATGGTGGGGTGGGGCCGGCCATCGGCCTGCGGGGGGGAGACCACGCACAACTCCGGCACCCCGGCCACCTGGGCGGGGATGGCCGCCATCAGCAGGCTGGAGAAGAGCGGCGCCTGCCCGCCGGGCACGCAGATGCCCACCCTCCCGATGGGCAGCACCTTCTTGCCCAGGATCACCCCGTCGTCGTCCTCCATGAACCACGAGTTGACGCGTTGGCACTCGTGGAAGACGCGGATATTGGCCGCCGCCTCCTCGATTGCCTGGCGCAACTGGGGGTCCAGGGCGGCCAGGGCCGCGGCCAGGGCCGCGGCCGGTACCCGGAACTGCTCGGGCCGCAGACGGACTCGGTCGAATTTCTCGGTGAATTCGGCCAGGGCCTCGTCCCCGCGCGCCCGCACCGCCTCCAACACCTGGCGGGGTAGGAGAGGGTCTCGATCAAGGTCAATACACTACCTTGTTGAGCGGGTACTCGATGATGCCCTCGGCCCCGCTGCGCTTGAGCTGGGGGATCAGGTCGCGGACCACCTTCTCGTCGGTGATGATCTCCAGGGCCACCCAGTCGGGATCGGACTGGCTGGAAACCGTAGGGGTGTGGAGGGCCGGCAACTGGGCCATCACCGCATCGAGCTTGCTGCGCGGCACGTTCATTTTGAGGCCCACCTTGGCCTCGGCCTCCAGGGCTCCCTTGAGGAGCATGAGCAGGTTCTGGGCCTTCTCCCTTTTCCAGGGGTCTGCCCAGGCTGCTTTGTTGGCGATGAAGCGGGTGGTGGACTCACAGACCGTAGCGATGATGCGCAGGCGGTTGGCCCGTATCGAAGAGCCCGTTTCAGTGCCGTCGACAATGGCGTCGACCAGGCCGGGGATGCGCGCCTTCACCTCGGTGGTGCCCCACGAAAACTCGATCTCGGCCTGGACACCCCGCCCGGCTAGGAAGCGCCGGGTGCCCTCCACCAGCTCGGTGGCGATGCGTTTGCCCTGCAGGTCTTCGACCTTCTGGATCGGCGAGTCCTCGGGCACGGCGATCACCCAGATGTAGGGCCGGGAGGTGGCCTTGCTGTAGATCAGCTCATCCATCTCGACCACCTGGGCGTTGTTTTCGAGGATCATGTCCTTGCCGGTCAGGCCCACGTCCACCACCCCGCGCTCCACGTACTTGGCGATCTCCTGGGCGCGGAACATCATGCCCTCCAGTTCGGGATCGTCGATGTCGGGCACGTACGAACGGGAGGGCAGGCGCACGTTGTACCCGGCCCGAGCAAAGAGCTTGAAGGTCGCCTCCTGGAGACTGCCCGAGGGAAATGCGATTTTCAACACGTTCATCATGAACCTCTTCGATAACGACCAACCGAAAGCGATGGGGAGATGACCCCTGAGCGGATTCCATTGCCCTCTGACCCAGGGATGATAGGTCAGAGGGTAATGGCCTCGGAGCGCCCCAGGGATGGGGCGCGAGAATGAGCGAAGGGGTCGCTCTCCATCGCGCCACAAGAAGTCTTTAAAGATAAAGAACCTCACGGACTCCCGTCCATTTTGGCCTCGCGACCAATTCAATGTGCCATACGTCTTTCCTGGTCGCCGTGGCTGCCAGTATGCGTTGCGACACTTACTTGCCGGCAGGCACTTCGCCCACCTCCTGGTGGCCACAGCGCTCCAGGGCCGAGCGGGCCACCAGGGCCCAGCCCGAATGGCTGTACTCCTCGCCGAGGCGCTGGTAGTAAGGCAGGGCCTGGGCGCAGCCGCCCCCCCGTGCGCCCAGTTCGGCCAGTCGCCCCAGGGCTCCGTCGGCCAGTTCGTGATCGGGATGTTTGGCCACCAGCTGCTTCAGCCGCTCCACGGCCCCTTTGGCGTCCCCCTGTTGCTCGGCCACCCGCGCCAGATAGAAGAGCCCCTGGGCTTCCGGCTCCTCCCCCTGCGTCAGGAGTTGGGAGAAAAACTGGGCTGCCTCGGCCAGGCGGCCCTGCGCCCGCCTGGACAAAGAGCCCTTCGGCCTCGCCCAGAAAACGCGTCTCCCCGGTGAAGTACTCCCCCAGCTTGAGGGTGTCGGCAAAGGCCAGGAAGAGCCCCACCGGGCTGTTGAGCCGGCCCACGGTCTGGGGGGCCAGGTCGCCGGCTGAGAACTGGATATGAACCGCGTCCACCTCGACCTCGTCCCAGGTTGGGTCCACACTGGCCCAGTATCCCACATACACCTCGGCCCACAGATGGGGGATGAGCATCCCCGAAGGCGAGGCCACCAGGCCGGCGCAGGCCCGGGCCGGAATGCCGGCAGCCCGGCACAGCGAGAGGAAGAGCACGGTGTATTCGCTGCAGGTGCCTTCCATCTCCGCCAGAATCTCGGCGGTGGACTTGAAGCGCACTGCGGTTTCGGTCGGGGTCATCCGGTCATAGACCCAGCGCTGCAGGCGCAGGACCACCTGCCAGGCATCGCGCTCCTGCCCCCGCAGCTCTGCGGCCAGTTCCCGGATGCGGGGATCGTCCGACTGGACGTAGAGGGAGGGCTGGAGAAAGGGCTCCAGCCCCGGAGCCAGGATGGGCAGCCGGGCCGCATCCCGGTGGCGGTCCTCTAGACGCTGCACAGCCAGGCGCAGCCTGCCGTCCATCCCCTCCACCACCTGCTGGCGTTCGTCCTGGACCACCAGCAAGCCCAGCAGGTGGGAGGGCAACTCCAGGACCAACCGCTCGATCTTGGCGGGCGCTGGCACTGGATAGTCGAGCCAGACTCCCTTGTCCGGTCCAGGCATGCCCCAGGCGCAGGCCTGGGCCGCGCTCACCCGCACTTCTTCGCCGCCCACCAGCGGCACCTGGCGGTGTACCTGCCGGCCCTGCGCATCCAGCCAGCAGAGCACGTCGCCGCCCCCGGGCTCGGACCCCAGCCGCGCCAAAAAAGCCGCCTCGCCTTCGCCGGCCTCAAAGTCCACGTAAAGCGTGCCAGTGGTCTCGGAACTGGGGTCGAAGATGCGCAGGGAATCGTGCCGGCCCACCTGGGTCCGGTTCTCCCGAACCAGCTTGAGCAGGGCCACCTCGGCCAACACCGCCCCTGTTTCAGTGGTCACCTGTCGCTGCACCGTCCGTCCATCCAAATGCTGCTCCAGGCGCACCTGGTCCCCCTCCCAGGCCCCCACCACTTCGAGCAGCTGGCTCTCTTCGCGGCGCTGCTCCACAAAGGCCAGGGGCCGGTACCCCAGGTCGGTCCACAGTTCGAAGTGCCGGCGCACAAAGCCCCCGGCCCAGGACACTTCCTCCTCCAAAAAATGCCAGCCCGTGGTCTCCTGGAAGCGGTCGGAGCGCAGCATCTGGTATTTGTAGCCGGTCTTGGCGCCCCGCGCAAAGACCTCCTGCCAGTTCTCCCACGCCGCTACCTGATTCGGCGGGATGGGCTGCTGAAGGCGAAAAGCGTAGAGATACCCGTCCGCCGCGCCGGCATAGAGCCAGGGACCGGCAGCGAGCAGATAGAGCCCTCCCCTAGCCAGCACCTGCTGCCGCCACAGCAGGCGCCCGCTGCGGGGTTCCAGGGCCAGAATCTCACCCTGATCCGTGGCCACCAGCACCTCGCCCGCCGGACCTATGGCCAGCGGCCCAGAGCCCTTGGCCTCCAGCGCGAAGCGCCACTTCACCTCGCCCCGGGACAGGTCCAGGCCGTAGATCCAGCCGTTGCCGGCCAGGCAGACCAGCCGGTCCTGGACCCAGACTGGTTCGGCCTGCAGCGGGGCGCCCAGGCGCTGTTGCCAAATGGAGGCCAAGCTCTGCCGGCGAAAGGCCCGCACGTACCCGTCTGCGCAGCCCACCACCAGCCGGTCTTCGGCGCCTACCGGTCCGGCCACCACCGGCGACTGGGTGTCGGCCTGGCCTAGCCGGGTGCCGCTGACCAGGTCTACCTGCAGCAGCTGGCCAGAACGGGCCGCGGTATAGAGCTGCCCCTGGCTGGCCCAGGGTCTGGAGGGCAGGGAAGCACCCGTATAGAGCCGCCAGGCCTCGACCCCGTCAGCCGCGGAGAGGGCGTAGAGCCAGCCGTCGGCGCTGCCCAGAAAGCAGCGACCGGCCTCGACCGCGGCGCCGGCTTCTCCCCAGCCCTGCCGCTGGGCGCTCCACAGCGGCGCCCCGGCGCTGGCCGCCAGCACCTCCACCCTTCCCCAGGCATCGGCCACCAGCACCTGGCCGCCGGCCAGGACCAGGGGACGGCGCAGGGGGCCGTACCCGCGCCGCTGCCATACCTGCGTCCCGTCCTGCTGGCGCAGGGCGCTCACCAGACCCTCGCCCTCGCCCGCATAGACCAGCGAGTCCCCCCAGGCCAGGGCCGTGGCCGGCGTGCGGGTGAAGTGCTTCCACTGCAGGGCGTAGGGAAAAGGCGCCTGGGCCGCGCCGATTCCGCTCAGCAGCAGCAGCACGACTCCGCAAAGACCCCTGATCATTCGCTCATCTCCTCGTAAGGGGCGTCCGGCCGCACCACCACCGCATCGCCGCCAAATGGGTACGCATACCCCCAGAACAGGGCCCCGGCCAGCACCACGGCCAGGTAATAGACCAGCAGGCGTCTGCCGAACACCGCTCCCAGCACCGCCAGGGTGGGGAATTTGGTGGCCGGGCCGGCGATGAAAAAGGCCAGCGCCGCCCCCGGACTCATCCCCATCTCCATCATCATCTGGACAATGGGGATGGTCCCTCCTCCGCAGGCGTAGAGCGGCACCCCCATGCCCACGGCCAGGGGCACCCCCCAGCGGCTGCCCGGGCCCAGCCAGTGGCGCACCAAGTCGGCCGAAAGAAAGGTTTTGGTGAGGGCGGCGATGAAGATCCCCAGAGCGAAGTACTTGCCGATGAAGACCAGGTCCTTGCCCAGACGCTGCCCCAGCACCCTGAGTTCAGCGCCCAGACCAGCCCCAAGGGCGGCTGCAGTGGCCGGCGCCGGGTCGAGGGCCACCTCCGAAAAATCGAGCAGCCCTCGCCGCAGGACCACCCGGGCGCCCAACCCGGCAGCCACCCCCAGGCTGAAGGCGGTGAGCACCCTGGCCAGGGCCATCTCCCAGCCCAGGATGCCGGCGGTGTACACGAACAGCGATGGATTCATCAGGGGGGAGGCCACCAGAAAGGCCAGCAGCGGAGCGGCCGGGGCGCCGGCAGCTAGCAAGCTGCCCACCACGGGAATGGCGGCAAAGGTGCACAGGGGCGAGACCAGGGCCAGGACTGCGGCGACCAGGATGGACCCGCGCCGGGAAAGGGCCTGGCCCACCTGGCCCCGGGGCAGGAAGCGCCAGGCCAGGGTGCTGAGGATGGCCCCGATCAGCACAAAGTACCACATCTGCTCCAGCAGATCCCAGCACACCTCCGCGATGCGGCCGGTGTAGGTGTCCTGAAAGGCGGTCTGCACGGCGCCGACTAGACGCAGGAGGGGACGCCACGGGGTTTCCAGCATAGTTAAAGAGTATGGGCAACGCCTGGTTGTGACAATATATCTACATTGATAATCAGTTATTTCAATATATATTTATACCAAAATTACCCGACCTGAGGAGGCGCGCATTGATCCGATTTCTCTGGCTCTGCTCACTGCTGCTCTGGCCGGCGCGCTGGGCCCAGGCCCAGACCCCGGAAGCCGCCGAACGACATACGGCCACTATTGATTCTGCGGCTGCTGTTCACTATCAGGTAGGATACAGACTATTCCAGGCCCAAAGCTTCCGCAGCGCCATCCCAGAACTCGAGCAGGCCGTGGCGGCCGACTCAGCCTATGGAGATGCATTCTATACTCTCGGGCTGTCGTATGGTCATCTTAACGAGTACGATAAAGCCATTAACGCAATCGAGGCCGCACAAAACCGGGAAATGTCAGCCCAGAATCTCAAGGAAGGAATTCCCTCCATACTATCCTCTTTCTATCAGAAATCGGCCGCTACTTTTTTCAGACAGAATAAATACCAGGAGGCCATCATTAGATATGAAAAATCCCTGGCCATCAATCCCCAAGACGCTAAGGCCCAATACTCCTTAGGAGTGTGCTACAGCCGCATGCGCAACACCGAGGCCGCCCGCCGGGCCTATGCCAAAGCCATCGAGGTGGACCCCTCCTATGCCAAGGCGTACAAGGCCCTGGGAGACCTCCAGCGGCAGAGCCGCAACTACGGCCCAGCAATCGAAGCGTACCAGAAGGCCCTCGCCCTCGATTCGACCCTGGCGGAAGCCTGGGGCGGACTGGCCCGCTCCCAGATCGACAGCCAGGACCTGGAAGGGGCCCTGAAAACCCTGAGGCAGACCTTGGAGATTAATACCAAGTACCAGGAGGGCTACGTATTACTGGGGTACGTTCTCAATCAATTGGGCAGGCAGCAGGATGCCATAGCGCCCCTGCGCCGGGCCGTCGACCTGGAGGGCGAGGACCCTGAAGCCCATTTCCGCCTGGCCGAGGCCTATTATGCCCTGGGGGATTACCGGAATACCCTCAGGGCGGCCCAGAATTCTCTGCAATATAAAAAAGATAATCATCCGGCAGAGGTGACACTAGCCGACACCTATCTCAAGCTGGGCCAGAAAGAGCAGGCCCGCGTCTGGTACAAAAAAGCCCTCGTGGATAGCCGCTTCAAGGACTACTGCGCCCATCAGCTGGAAGAACTCTCCAAGCCCCCTCCGCCCTGAGTCCTGTGCCCCTGCTGGTCGCCACCCACAACGCCGGAAAACTACGGGAGTTCCGCCAGTTGCTGGCTCCCCTCGAACTGGTCTCTGCCGCCGACCTCGCCCCTGATCTGAAGGTGGAGGAGACTGGCCGGACCTTTGCCGAGAACGCCCTGCTCAAAGCCCGGGCCTTTGCCCAGGCCTCCGGACTGATCACCTTGGCCGACGATTCGGGCCTGGAGGTGGATGCCCTGGGCGGGGCGCCGGGGGTGCTCTCGGCCCGGTACGGGGGGTCGCATCTGGACGATCAAGGCCGCTGCCAACTCTTGCTCGAAGCGCTGCGGCCCTTTCCGGACCCCGCGCGGCGCAGGGCGCGTTTCCGCTGCTGCCTGGCGGCCTGGGCCCCGGACGGCCGCCACTGCCAGGCTGAGGGCACCTGCGAAGGGATCATCGCCCCGAGTCCAGCCGGCGAGGGGGGCTTTGGCTACGACCCCCTTTTCTTCGTGCCCGAACACTGGCAGACCATCGCCCAGCTGCCCCCCCAGCTGAAGAACCAGCTCAGCCACCGTGCCCGCGCCCTGCGCGCCCTCCGCCCCCTCCTGCTCCAGACCTTTCCCGAACTGAAACAATAACATCGATCGAGGTGGCGCCGTACTCACGGGGCATCCCCGCAGCCCAACCCCCGCAACGCCCCATACATTGGGGCGTTGCGCCTTCCTTGACCATGTTCACCTCTGCGCCTATTCTCTTTTGACATCCTCATCACCTCGCACTTCTCCCACCCTTCCGGAGTCTTGCTGCCATGCGTTACGGACATCTGGCCTGGCCCGATATCAAGAACATCGACAAGGACAAGATCGTCATCCTCCCCCTGGGTTCCTGCGAGCAGCACGGCCCGCACATGCCCATCCTCACCGACACCCTCATCGTCACCGCCTTTGCCGAGGAGATCGAAAGGCAGATGGGCGAGGAGGTTCTCCTCTTGCCCACCCAGTGGGTGGGGATGTCGGACCACCACCTGCAGTTTTCCGGCACCGTCACCTTCAACCCCGAACTCTACACCCGGTTGCTCATCCGCGCCGTGGAAACCCTCATCAGACACGGCTTCCGCAAGATCTTCCTGCTCAACGGCCACGGGGGCAACCAGGTGCCCGCCAACCAGGCCCTGGTCGAGCTGTACAGCCGCGGGCACGAGCGCCGCGATTTGTGGGTAGGCATGGCCAGTTACTGGAGCATCGGCCAGCCCACCATCAAGAAGGCCGGCACCACCGGGCTGGGTGGCATCAAGTTCGAAAGCCCCATGCTGACCCATGCCGACGAGTGGGAGTACTCCCTGGGCCTGCACCTCTTTCCCGAATTGTGCCATCCCGACCGGGTCAAAGCCATCCCCACGACCTTCAAGACCGCCTATTACGACGTGGACCAATCCGTCCAGGTGATCAGCCTCTCCACGCCCTTCACCGCCTTCCTCCCCACCGGGGCGGCCAATAGGCCCCAGCTGGCCAGCCCCGAGAAGGGCAAGGCCCTGTACCAGGGCATCCTGGGCGATCTGCTGGACTTCTTCTCCACCTACAAGACCTGGAAAGAGCATCCCTCCAATCAGGACATGGGGGTGTTCTAGTCGTCCATGTTCGGACCCTTCGCCGTCTACATCCGCCCTTACTACAAGCAGCTGCTGACTGGCCTGCTGATGATCCTGCTGGCCCAGGCCGCCGCTGCCTGCATCCCCCTGCTCACCGGCCAGGCGGTCAACGCCATCGACCCGCTGGCCCCGCAGCCCCTGGAGCGGCTGGGCCTGATCCACGGGTACGTGCTCCAGATCGCCGGCCTGGCCCTGGGGGTGGCCCTCTGCAACCACTTCATGCGCCGGCTCGTCGGCGGGGCCTCGGCCGGCATCGAGTACGACATCCGCAAGCAGTACTTCGCCCACCTGCTCAAGATGCCCCTGTCCTTCTACCAGCAGCAGAGCACGGGCGATCTGATGTCTCGGGCCACCAACGACCTCAACGCCGTGCGCATCTTCTTCACCTACGGGCTGCGCTCCCTGGCCGAGGCCCTGACCATCTTCCTCTTCAGCGTCGCCATGATGACCTCCATCGACTGGAGCCTGGCCCTGGTGGTGCTGCTGCCCATGCCCGTCTTCAGCCTGTTGATCATCCGCATGGCCTCCCTGGTCCACCACCGTTTCCGCACCATCCAGGATTTCTTCGGCCACATCAGCACCTTCATCCAGGAGAACGTGGCCGGCATCCGCATCGTCAAGGCCTATGCCCAGGGTCCCGCGCAACTGGCCGCCTTCGACGAACTCAACCAGGAATATCTGCAAAAGAACTACCTCCTGACCCGCACCCACGCGGTGTACCACCCCATGTCGGCGGTCATCTCCTCGGTGGGCCTGGGGCTGATCCTGTGGTATGGAGGCAGGCAGGTCATCGCCGGCACTCTGTCCATCGGCGATTTTGTGGCCTTCAATGGGTACCTGACCATGCTGATCCGGCCGCTCTCCTTCATCGGCTGGGTCATCGACCGCTTCCAGCGCTCCCTGGTGGCCATGCGGCGCATCAACGAGATCATGGAGGTGCAGCCCGAGATCCGCGACCGCGCCCCGGCCCTCCTGCTCAGAGAGAAGCAGGTGGAGGGCCACATCTGTTTCCGCAACCTGAACTTCGCCTACGGCGAGGCCCCGGTGCTCTGCGGCATAAATCTAGAAATTCCCGCCGGCTCCACCCTGGGAGTAGTGGGACGGGTGGGAGCCGGCAAAACCACCCTGGCCCGGCTCATCCCGCGCCTGATCGAAGCCGGCCCCGGCCAATTGCTCATCGACGGGGCACCGGTGGAGCAGTGGCCCCTCGAAGCGCTGCGCCAGTCCATCGGCTACGTCTCCCAGAACCCCTTCCTCTTCTCCGACACCATCCGCGCCAACGTGGCCTACGGGGCGCCCGGCGCCGCCGAGCAACGGGTACTGCTGGCCGCCGAGCAGGCCCAACTGCGCCGGGACGTGGAGGCTTTCCCCGAAGGCTTCGGCACCCTGATCGGCGAGCGGGGGGTCACCCTGTCGGGCGGCCAGAAGCAGCGGGCCACCCTGGGCCGCGCCCTGATCCTGCAACCGAGCATCCTGATCCTGGACGACGCCCTCTCGGCCGTGGACACCCACACCGAGGAGGCCATCCTGGGCCATCTGCGCCAGGTGATGAGGGGCCGCACCACTCTGCTCATCGCCCACCGCATCTCCACCCTGCGCGACGCCGACCACATCGTGGTCCTCGACGAGGGCCGCATCATCGAACAGGGCGCCCACGAGGAGCTGGTGGCGCTGGGGGGGCTCTACGCCGACCTCCTCCACCGGCAGCAGCTGGCCGCCGAATTGGAAACCCTGTGAGCGAGACCACCTACCAGGAAGAGGAGGTCCAGGAGCGCCCTTTTGACCGGAGCCTGCTCCTGCGCCTGCTGGTCTACCTGCGCCCGTACAAGGCGCGCGTGGCC
Source organism: Candidatus Latescibacterota bacterium (assembly GCA_016187725.1). Lineage (GTDB taxonomy): Bacteria > Latescibacterota > UBA2968 > UBA8231 > UBA8231 > SICG01. Next base: position 6,917 of record JACPJE010000082.1, on the reverse strand, counting down.
GTGGCCCTGGCGCTGATCCTGGTCTCGGCCATCTCCGGCCAGCTGGGCCCCCGCCTCACCCAGATCGCCGTGGACGAGCACATCCTCAAGGGCGATCTGGAAGGCCTCAACTGGATCATCCTGCTCTTCTTCGGCAGCGTCGCCCTTCAGTACCTGGCCCAGTACGGGCAGACCATGGTCACCGAGCTGACCGGCCAGTACGCCATGCGCGATCTGCGGCGGCAGATCTTCGTGCACCTGCAGCGCCTGCCCATGCGCTACTTCGACCGCACCCCCGTGGGCCGCATCATGACCCGCACCACCAACGACGTGGAGGCCCTCAACGAGTTCTTCACCGACGGGGTGGTCTCGGTCTTCCTGGACCTGTTCACCCTGGTGGCTATACTCTTCTTCATGGCCGACATGGACTGGGAACTCACCCTGATCTCCTGCGCGGTCATCCCCGCCCTGTGCGCCCTCACCTTCTACACCCAGGACCGGGCCATGCGCGCCTACCGCGAGCTGCGCTTCCGCCTGGCCCGGCTCAATGCCTACCTCCAGGAGAACATCGCCGGCATGGAGGTGGTCCAGCTCTTCAACCGGCAGGAGCGCAACCAGCAGGACTTCGACCGCGAGCATTTGCCCTACCGCCGGGCCGAGGAGCGGGAGATCCACTACTACGCCCTCTTCTTTCCCTTCAGCGAGCTGATCGGCACCCTGGGGATGAGCCTGGTCATCTGGTGGGGGGCCGGGGCGGTTTTCGACCAGCGCATCGAACTGGGGGTGCTGGTGGCCTTCCTGCAGTACGTGCGCCGTTTCTTCCGCCCCATCATGGACATCAACGACCGCTACACCCTGCTCCTGGGGGCCATGGCCTCCTCGGAGCGCATCTTCACCCTGCTCGACACCCCCACCGAATCCCAGGGCGGGCCGGCACTGATCGACGGGGCCGGGCAACAGGGGGGCTCCATCGAGTTCGAGCGGGTGTGCTTCAAGTACAACCCCGAGGTCACCGACTACATCCTCAAGGAGGTCTCCTTCCGCGTGGAGGCCGGCCACAGCCTGGCCCTGGTGGGGGCCACCGGCTCGGGCAAGACCACCATCGTCAACTTGTTGTGCCGGTTCTACGATATCCAGGAAGGGAAGATCCGGGTGGATGGGAAGGAGGTGCGGGAGTGGCACGTGGAGGACCTGCGCCGGCGCATCGGCATCGTGCAGCAGGACGTGTTCCTGTTTTCGGGGGATATCCAGGGCAATATCCGGCTGGGGAACCGGAGCATCTCGGACCAGCAGGTGGAGGAGGCCGCCCGCAACGTCAATGCCGAGCGCTTCATCCGCCGCCTGCCCCGGAGCTTTGCCCAGCCAGTGGCCGAGGGCGGCTCCACCCTCTCATCCGGCGAGCGGCAACTCCTTTCCTTTGCCCGGGCCCTGGCCTTTGACCCGCAGATCCTGGTGCTGGACGAGGCCACCTCCAACATCGACACCGAGACCGAACAACTCATCCAGGACGCCATCGCCAAGCTGATGCGGAGCCGCACCTCCATCGTCATCGCCCACCGCCTCTCCACCATCCGCCACGCCGACCAGATCCTGGTGCTGCACCACGGCCAGGTGCGCGAGCGGGGCCGGCACGAGGAGCTGATCAAGCTGGGCGGCATCTACAGCCGGCTCTACCAGCTCAACTACGGGATGGGGGCCGAATGAAAAAGCGCCTAGACGCGCGACTGCAAAGCGCTCTTGCGCCAGCGACCACCTCGCCTGAAGAGGAAGCATTCTGGAACACCGTTTACCTCCTGAAGCGAGGTAGGGAAGGAAGCCCTATATTTGCTATTATGAAACCTCGGTTTCATCCCTTCGGGGTCGGGCCCAACCGATGGAAAACTTTTGACAGAGCGGTTTGTGTTTTGTTCTTTACAGGTGATTGGCCACAGCCGCCAACCCTGTAAACCCAGAGTTCGACAACTCGGGAAAGTTACCGGTCCTCAATCCCTTCTTGCCGGGTTTGGCGTCGCTGTTCGACGTGGCCGGCGCCTCTGATCACCACTTCATCTCCGCAAGTAAAGCCAATGCCATTCCCCAAGTCTGAGCGGCTTCTTTTTAGTCCCAATCCCCTTCGTGAGGTTATCTGTCAGCTGCGTTTCCCCAAGGTCTTGAGAATTGCCGCTGAGTTGCCGTCAGCTTTTCAGGAGCGGGTGAGGGACAGATACCCAGAATACGAAGAGGTCAAAGTAATACCTCGTTACCCCGGAGAATTGCTCCAGATATTTCAGCAACTCAATGTATCGCCTCCTTCTGGAGAGATCAACCATAAATTCGTCAGTGCCGATGGGAACCGGTATATAACACTAGCTCCTGATTTTGTTGCTTTCGCAGAGAACCAATACACCGAGTGGTCGAATTTTCGGTCTGACCTTTTTTTGGCGAAGGGCGTCACGGAAGAGCTATACAAGCCGAGTTATTATACTCGCGTGGGCCTCAGATACACCGATGTCATTGACCGAGAGGAACTGGGATTTTCCGACACCGCTTGGGGGGAGTTGTTGAATGCGGGACTTATCGGCGTCCTCGGTGTCCCTCAACTTGGAGACAGAGTTAGATCTGCAAAAACCGAATATGCGATTTCATTGGACACCGAATTTCCCGATAGTGCGGCAACTCTACGGCATGGATTGGTCCACGACGAGCAGCTTGCCAGGCAGGTCTACTTTATCGACATAGACTTCTTCACCAATCAAAGGTGTGATGAGACACATGTCACAAACGCGCTTAGCACCTTCAATGAGATCAGCGGGAACCTCATCCGGTGGGTACTCACCGAGCGCGTTAAGGAGGCGATTAGATCTCGGTAGGCCTGAGCAGGAAGGTTATGAGAATAATCTGTTTGTACCCCCTTTGGGGGGCCTCCAATCACTGACTCAGGCCGGCAGTACATCAGCCGTATCCGGGGCTACCTATCCTACTGAGTTTGCCGCGAGTTACTTTTTGTCTCTTGTCCTTTCGGGGCAATCGGAATCGGAAAATGTGGCTCGCTTTCTATCTTGGCAATTGTCGGGTCGAAAATTCGCAGGTGAGTTTGCGCGCTCAGATCAACCAAAATTTGGAGAACTCCCTTCAAGGAACAAACATGCTGTTTACCGACTCCAAGTGGAGTTTGATGCTTCCGCGACCAAGCATTGGGAGGAAGTGCTAGAGCGCTTGAGAGTAGCCAGCCCATTGAGAGGGCTTCTTCAGGCTGCGAAGAATCGGATTCGGGCCTTTGCAGATCTGGAGGAGAATTGGGATTCCTACGGTGCAGTGCGCATAGCATCTGATACTATTACCAGAGCCCTCGACCTTGTTGACAGATTAGCCGTTATGTCTGATCGCTATAATGACTTCCCAGAACCTTTTGTGACTCCTTGTCCAGGTGGTGGTATTCAGTTTGAGTGGGATCATGATGGCCGGGAACTTGAGATCGTCGTACCCCCCGACCGGCTTCCATTGAGGTACTTCCATGTTCAAGGGGAAGAAGAGGAAAGTGGGATTATATCTCCAGAAACTCAACTGAAATCCCTTATGGATTGGCTCGTCGGCGCGTCCTCGTAAGTACTTTATGCCTAGCAGTTCGATTGAAATTCTCGACGACGATGAGCTGTATCGAAGAATTCATCCGACCTTTCGGAAACCAGATGGCACGGTGAGTTCGGCGGTGTTCAAGCAGAGAGGAGGAGACGGTCTATCGGTCGACTTTGCCAAGCTGACAACAATAGCGCGGACGCTTGATGGCCATGGCAGTTCTGGGCTTGCCAGCATTGCGGTTCAAATTCCTCGACAGCTAGAACTTGAAGTGCTCCACGGTCCTGTACCTGGCAACTACGCCCACGGGATCATCAAAGGAAATATCACCGAATCAAAAGCCAAGAAAATGGTCTGTTCAGCGCGTATCGTGGTACCAGTGCCATAGGGAGATGATCAAGCAGCCTTCCTCAGCACTCATGTGAACAAATCCCCCTGCCCCTCACCCACCTTCGCGCCACCCTTCTTCCCCCACTTCTTCTTCACCGACCCCTCAGCCTGCACCTCCACCTGGGCAGCCGCCCTTTCGTGATTGAGCGCCAGCAACCGCCTCAGCACTTCCTTGCGGGCCTCGGGGCTGATGGTGTAGCGGACGCGGTCGTTTTCGGGCAGGGTTTCGAGTTCGTGGAAGCCGTGGCCCAGGGCGACGGCCCCGGCCCAGCCATAGGCGGTCAATGGTGAGAACACTGACCGTGTTGAGAAAACCGAAGGTGGTTGCTCAGTGTTGAATGGGAGGCCATTCGCTCCAGTCATTCAGGTGCCGGGAAAGGTCCACGCCAGAGCAAGAAACACGAGTTCCCTCAAACGATATGTAAAGATTCAGATAGGCCCTCGCGTTGATCGTGCCTATTCCTTCCACGTCGTGGTACTCGTACAGATGCTGCCGCGAAATCAGCAGGTAGTCACCCCACCGGCCTGGCAGTCGTTGTACCAGCGCATACCAGGTCTCGGGGGCGGTCGGTTGCGCAAGCTGGGAGAGCCGAAGACTATACAATGCTGTTGAGCCTCTCCGGATAATCCTCGCGGTACTGGTCTTGACCTGGACTCGCGTATAAATACCAGAGCTGTCTCTCACCACGAAGATATCATCACCAACGTCGACCTCGGGGACAGCGACATTGTAGCCCCGGTCGAGAAACTCAGCCATGATTGCCATCTGGCCAGCACGACCGAGATAGAGATTCGCCCTTTTAGACATGTTGGATCGCCGAATCAAAGACTACAGTATTGGTGCCTGGGTCCAAAACAGCAAACCCACCACACCTATTCACCTCTTCGAGGGGCATATTGGTGAGGAGCATAATAACATGATCCCAGATATTCCCGTGGATCTGTTCAAAATCGTGTTTCTTGTCGTAAGCGATAAAGACGCTATCGACCAGACCTTCAGAACTTCTCTCCTGCAGTAGTTTTCGCCTGCTGGACGGTTTGAGTCTGAAGACGTACCCGTCCTTTTGTGTGCCAACCAACACGGTTAACTTGTCCATTGATCCCTCTCTTCTGGATGGGTGATTCAGTTCACACACTTCAAGTGTACGTTTCGCTGGTACCTATGCAATACCAAGCACAGCGGCAAGGGCAAGGAAGGCGAGGCGCAGGGGGCGGCGGCGGCGATGGACAGTGATCGAGGGCATAGAGCTACCCAGAGCTACCAGATACCCCCTGCGGGTTGCCTTCACAAAAACGACGTCTGCCCCTCATCCACCCCCACCCCCACTCCCTTTCCCCCGCTTCTTCCTCACCGGCCCCCCTCAGCCTGCACCTCCACCTGAGCAGCCGCCCTTTCGTGATTGAGGGCCAGCAACCGCCTCAGCACCTCTTTCCGGGCGTCGGGGCTGATGGTGTAGCGGACCCGGTCGTTCTCGGGCAGGGTTTCGAGTTCGTGAAAGCCGTGGCCCAGGGCGACGGCCCCGGTCCAGCCGTAGGCAGCGAGCAGGGCCTCGTCCAGTTCCCGGTGCAGCCGGCGCAGTTCGAGGAGGCCCTTATAGCCAGCTTCGGCTTCCTCTGCGGGTTTCTTGCTGACCTTGGCGACCAGGGCGGGGTTGAGGTCCCGGGTGTGGAAGAGGTTGTAGATATCGGTCAGGCCGAGCCAGAGCTGGCGCATGAGGGCGCGGCGGTGTTCGTGGTAGTGTTCGCCGAGGGCGGCCAGGGCTGGGTTGGGGGTTTGCCAGAGACTCTCGGGGAAGGGGAAGGTCTCAAAACAGTCCGATGGGGAGTAACGGAGCCGGGTCTCCAGCGCGCCGCTGTATTTGCGTGCCCAGACTTCATGCAGGGTGGACTGGACCACGGAGTAGAGGTCCCAGCGGTCGGTGGTGAAGACGTAGATGGCATCCGTGAAAACATAGTTTGTCGGAGAAGCGGAGAAGTTGAGGTGTTTAGTCGTGCGCGCTGCGACGAAGCAGTGACGAAGGGGGCGGACTTTGGTGTAAAGCTCCGGGCGTGGCCAGATGAAAAGCCACCATTTTTCTTTTGCTCCCTTATAACGCTCGTTGTCGTTGATTGCTTGCCGTTCCCTTTGAACTGTGGATGCAACATGTGAGAACGGAATAGAGTAACTACGAGCCTTCTCAATGTTCCAGTCGAAGAAGCTGATTACCCACCGGCCTGGGGTTTGGTCAGGACGGCCGTTCAACTCGGCACCGTTAATGATTGGAAATACGACTTCGCAATTCCGATTGTCGGCACCGATCATCTCGGAAGCCTCTGATGGTGAAAGCAGAAAACCATCACCCAAGGTCACAGACCCCTGGTAAATGCTGCTCGAATTCTCAGGCAAATCCTTCGGCTCGCCCGCGTCTGTGCTGTCCTCGAAATACGCGCTGATCACCGGCACTTCCCTGCCATCGAGCACACGTTTTCCAGGCCACTCGCCTTTGTGAATCGAGACAAGGGCGACGACTAGGTTTGCTCGTCCAGGCCACTTGATGCCGCGCACCGCGAAGTTGATCGCTCCCCCCTGGGCGAGGACCTGTTCGAGACCGTCCTTGCGGATGTCGCCGTCCTTGATCGAGTTGGTGGTGATGAAGGCGGTGAAGCCACCGGGGCGGAGCAGGTTGTAGATGCGACGAAGGAAATAGACGACCAGATCGCTCAGGCCCGTGGGGGCGTATTCCCACTTCACATAGCCACAAAAGGGATGGCCGTAGGTGCCACTGAGCTGTTTGTCGCCCAGGTACGGCGGATTCCCTAAGATGCAGTCAAAGCCGTCGCGCTCGATGATCTCGGGGAACTCTAGGAACCAGTGGAAGAAGCGCTTGTCAAAGGCCGTGGCCAGGGCCAGGCCGGTGGCGTGGCCTGGAGGGGTGCGCTGGCCGGACCAGTAGAGGCGGAATTCGGCGTCGGTGATGAGTTTGGGGCGGTGCTCCGGGGTCTTGGCGATGTAG
>JACPJE010000081.1 GCA_016187725.1 Candidatus Latescibacterota bacterium | reverse complement strand
GTAGCCGCGCCGGCTGAGGATGGGCACGAGCTTTTGCAGATCGGCGATGGTGTTCAGGTCGCGGGGGGACTGCTCCTGGCCGTAGCCCCCGTCCAGGTCAGTGCCGATGCCGCAGTGCCGGGAGGTGCCCAGGAGCTGGGCGATGTGGTCGATATGGTCGGCCACCGTTTCCAGGGTGGCGCGGGTCCGTTGCTGGTTGGCCGGCACCTTGCGCTTCCACTCCGGGTCGAGCATCCAGGCGTCCGTGGCGGTGCCGATCACCCCGCCGCGCGCGGCGATGGAGCGGATCATCTCGTCGCTGAGCTGGCGCTGGCCCGGGGTGAGGGCGCGGCAGTTGTGGTGCGAGGCGCAGACCGGGCCCTCGTAGATCTCCAGCAGTTCCCAGTGGGCCTGGTCGGTCAGGTGGGTCATATCGACGATGATGCGGGCGTCAGCCAGGGCGTCTAGCAGGGGTTTGGCAGTGGGCAGCAGGCCGCCCTCGGTGCTGGTGCCGTGGGCATAGGTACTCACCCCGTAGTGGGAGATGCTGACCACCCGCAGGCCCAGGTCGTGCCACTCCTGCACGTTGTCCGGCCCCAGGACGGGATCGGCGCTCTCCATGGCCAGCACCAGGCCAAAGGGGGTATCGGCCTGGGGGTTTTTCCAGGCGGCCACCATCTGGTCCAGGTCGCGGGTGTTGTGGATGAAACGCAGCAGGCCCTGCTGCTCCATCACCTGGTAGTAGGCGGCGTGGCCGCGGCCCACGGCGTAACACTGGTCCTGGGTGTACATGCCGGTGCGAGTCCAGCGGTCATTGGGGTCGAGGCGCGACATGACGGTGCCGAAGACGATGCCGATCTGGCCCCGCCGCAGTTCGGGGAAGGTGGTGGTGCAGGCGCCGTACGCCTCGTGGTGGGCCACCGAGTCGCAGGTGCGCACGGTGGCGGCCGGCAGGGTGAGGTCGCGGTTGAGCTGCAGGGCGTTGAAGGCCAGGTCGAGATGGCTGTCGATGATGAGGGGCATGGTGATCTCCGATATTTCGGGGTGATCCGGTAAGGGCACGGCGCGCCGTGCCCTTACGATTGCCACGCCTGGCGAAAAAAGCGCAGCAGATTTCCGTGGGCGATCTCAGCGATGTCGGCCTGGGTGAAGCCGCGGCGTTCCAGCATGTCCAGGAATTTCTGTAGGTCGGCGATGGTGTCGTAGTCCACCGGCGAGGTCTCGCGGCCAAAGCCGCCGTCCAGGTCGGAGCCGATGGCCACGTGGTCGCAGTTGCCGGTGAGCTGGCAGATGTGGTCGAGGTGTTCGATCACCGCCTTCATCGAGCGCTTGGCCGTGGAGGGCCAGGTCTCGGGGTGGTCGAAATTCCAGGCCGGGTTGAGCATGGGCTCGGCGAAGACCATGCCGATCACTCCGCCCCGGTCGGTGAGGGCGCGGATCATCTCGTCGCTCAGATGCCGCTGGCCCGGAGTCAGGGCGCGGCACACGCAGTGGCTGGCGTGTACGGGCCCGTCCCAGTAGTCGAGGATCTGCCAGAAGGTCAGGTCAGCGGCGTGGGTCAGGTCGAGGACGGCGCCGGCCGCGCGCAGGGCGTCCATCAATGGATAGGCGCAGGGGAAGAGGCCGCCCTGGGTGCCGGTGCCGTGGCCCCAGGTGTTGACCCCGAAGTGGGTGATGCCCACCGAGCGCAGGCCCCAGTCCCACCACTGGGCCACCTGGTCGGGGCCGAGGATGGGGTCGGCGCTCTCCATGGAGAGGATGAGGCCCACTGGTGTTTTGGGGGTAGGATTCTCCCAGGCTTTGACGCTGGCTTCGAGGTCAGCCAGGGTGCGGATGAAACGGATCTCGCCCAGGCGTTCGAGGGCCCGGTAGTAGAAGAGGTGCGACTGGCCGATGGCCGCGGCGCCTACCTGGGTGCGCATCCCGTCGTTCATGGTGATGCCGGGCATCTGCACCCGGGACATGATGGTGGAGAGCACAACCCCCACCTGGCCCTGGCGCATGGCCGGCAGGGTGACGGTGACCACGCCCTTGCCCATGGGTTCCAGGCCGCGGCGCTCGCGCAGGGAGTCGGGGTGGTCGGGGCCGCGCAGGGGCGCGGGGTCTTCGCGCTCGCGCAACTCCTGGACGGTGCGGGTCAGGTCGCGGCGGTGGTAGGTGGCGTTGTAGGCCAGGTCGAGATGGCCGTCGATGATCAGCATGGATACCTCGCGCAACTCCTGGACGGTGCGGGTCAGGTCGCGGCGGTGGTAGGTGGCGTTGTAGGCCAGGTCGAGATGGCCGTCGATGATCAGCATGGATACCTCTCAAACGTATGGGGTGCTGCGTTGTCTTCGCAGTGCCCTCCCCCAAGACCCAACCCCCGCAACGCCCCATACGTTGGGGCGTTGCGCCTCGCGGATGGTCACTCCCGGACTTCTAGTCAGGCAGCGCGATATTTCTGGATAGTCTCTTCATTTATAGTTACCCCCAACCCAGGCCCCTCGGGCAAGTACACATAGCCGTCGATAACCGGGAACTTCTCCACGGTCAGGTCGTGGCGCAGGGGCGAGTCGGCCATGCAGTACTCGAAGATCTCGCCGTGGGGGGCGGCGGCCAGACCGTGCAGGGAGGCGGCGATGGTGATGCCGCTCTTGAAGCTGTGGTTGACCACCTTGCGGTGCAGGCGGTGGGCCAGCCGGGCCACCTCGACCATGATCGAGAGGCCGCAGCGGCCCGGGTCGGGCTGCACCCAGTCCAGGCCGCCCTCGACCAGCAGGCGCTCGAAGTCGGGGTAGCGCGCCTCGGCCTCGCCGGTGGCGATGGGCAGGGGACTGGCGGCGCAGAGGTGGGCATAGCCTTTGAGGTCTTCGGGATGAAGGGGCTCTTCGAGCCAGAAGGGCCGGAATTCGGCGAATTGGTGGGCGCGTTTGAGCGCGGTCTTCCAGTCCCAGACCTGGCCGGCGTCGATGAGCACGTCCACCTTCTCGCCGGCCCCGCGCCGGGCCTCGCGCACCAGGGCGATGTCATTGCTCTCATTCTGGCCCATAGGCCCCCAGCCGAACTTGATGGCGGTGAAACCCAGGTCGGCGAAGCGGCGGCCCAGCTCGTAGGTCTGGGCCGGGGTGTCGCCGAAGAGGATGGAGCAGTAGGCGCGGAAACGGATCTGGTGCGGCCCGCCCAGAAGCTGGTACACGGGGCGCTGGCAGGCTTTGCCGGCGATATCCCACAGGGCGATGTTGACCCCGGCCATGGCGTGGGCGCCAGCGGCGGTGCGGCCGTAGTAATTGGCAGCTGCCTGCATGCGGTGCATGCACGCGTCGAGGGCCAGGGGGTCGGCGCCGGTCAGGGCATTGGCCAGGCCATTGCAGATCTGGTGGGAGAGGGGAGCCTCGATGATGGCCTTGACCACGGTGGGACAGGAGTCGACTTCACCCCAGCCGGTGAGGCCCTCGTCGGTCTCGATTTTGATGAGGCAGGTGTCCTGGGTGCCATCGCAGGCAGCGGTGACCTGGGGCAGGCGCAGGACAATGGCGGAAACGCGGGTGATCTTCATCAGCTACCCTCGGATGGTTGCTGTTCGTGAAATGCTCTCTATCGCCGCCCGGTCCGGGGGGTGCCCGCTCCGGCGTCTCTGAAGTCCCGGACCTTCCCCCTCGCTCCATAAACTACGCTGCCCTTCCTCCCCACCCTGCGGTCCTGTCCCCCGACCGCTCCCCCAGACACGCCTCCGGGGCATCCCCCCGTCCCTCGCTCAGAAAGTAAACACCGTCTCGATGGTCATCACCTTCTGGCGCTCCAGCTTGCCGAGGGCGCTGCCCTCCTGGAAGTCCTGGAAGTTGTTGATCACCCCTTCGACGCCCAGCCCTTTGCCGCCGATATCCCGGCGGTGGAAATAGAGGCCGGTCTTCTTGATGCCCGGATACTGCAGGGTGTTGCGGTACCCGTCCATGATCAGGCCGTAACCGAGGGTGACCTGGTCCAGGGCGCCCACCTTGACGAAGGTGTTGTCCTGGGGCTGGCCGTAGCGCAGGTAGTAGAGCTTGCGCAGGATGGTGTCCACCGCCTCAGCGGGAGTGCCGAACTCCCAGCCCCGGTCGCTGAGGCCGCCCCGGTTGTCGATGAAGAGTTCCACGTCGAGGGCCACGCCCCAGTTGCCGATGGGGATGTCCGGGCGCAGGCTGAGGCGGTAGAGCTGCTGGTCGCCCACGGTGACGCTGCCCATGCTGGCGCTGTAGGTGGGCTTGAGGCCGGGCTCCTCGGCCAGGGCCAGGGAGGCGCCGGCCAGGATCAGCAGGCACCAGAGCGATCTGCGCATCTGAAATTCCTCGGTGGAAACAAAGGGGCCGGCGTGCGGAGTGGAGCAAAAATAAGGACGGGGCCGCCCACAGCGCAAAGCGCGGGCTTTGAGATTATATTATGCCCGCACTCTTCAGGAGCGAGACCATGAGCCGGACCTTGAAAGACCTGATGGACGAGAGCTTTGCCCGCCACGCCGGGCGGACGGCAGTGCGGGTGCTCAAAGGGCAGGGCAGCGAGTTGAGCTACCAGCCGGTCAGCTATGCGGAACTGCAGGTGCAGCGCGATTGCCTGGCTGCCGGCCTGGCCGGGCTGGGGCTGCACAAGGGCCAGCGCCTGGGGCTCTTGACCGAGGGTGGGCTGGAGTCGGTGCTGATCTTCCTGGCCGCCGACCTCTTGGGCCTGTGCGCCGTGCCCCTGTGCGACAAGCTGGCCCCGGAGCTGCTGATCCACACCATCCACCACTCGGGGATAGCGCTGCTCTTCACCGACGCCAGGGGGGAGGAGGTGATGGGGCGCATCGACTCCTTCATCCGGTCTCCGCTGCGGCGGGTGGGCATCGCCGGGGCGGAGTGGGAGGGGTTGCTGCGGGAGAGCCCCCCTCCCGAGGTGGAGGTATTCCCCGAGGACGAGTCCAAGATCCTCTACACCTCCGGTGCCTCGGGACTGCCCAAGGGGGTGGTGCAGACCAACGCCAATATCGTCGCCAACGTGGAGGAGGTGTGGGACCTGATCAGCCGGCGGGAGCCCTTCCGGCTCTTCAAGTCCGCCCCTGACTACCACTCCATGGGCATCCTCAACATCTATTACCCCCTGGCCAAGGGCTGGGTGCTGGACCTGGCCCGCTCCCCGGACCGGGTGCTGAGCGACATCCGCTATTCCGAGCCGGAGGGCTTCCTCACCGTGCCCCTGGTGCTGGACAAGGTCTTCGGCAACGTGCGCAGGGAGATCCAGGCCGGCGGCCTCAAGGGCCGGCTGATCCAGCGGGCCGTGCGGGCCAGGCAGCG